>JBEEFQ010000168.1:0-49586 GCA_041166245.1 Actinomycetota bacterium
CGCCAGATCGGCGAGGCGATGTTCCTCGCGGAGAAGACCATCAAGAACTACACCTCGAACCTGCTCTCGAAACTCGGGTTCGCGAGGCGCACCGAGGCGGCGGCTTACGCCGCCCGCCTCGAGGAGCGCCGGAATCCCCAGGGCGGATGACGCTCGAGGGCATCGACGCGGGACGGCTGCGGCAGCTCCTCGATGCCGTCCTCTCGGTGGGCACAGACCTCTCGCTCCCCGACGTCCTGCGCCGCATCGTCGAGGCGGGCCTGGCCCTCGTCGACGCCCGGTACGGCGCGCTCGGAGTTCTGGACGAGGCTGGCCATGGCCTCGTCGCGTTCATCAACGTCGGCATGCCCGACGAGACGGTGGAGCAGATCGGCCACCTCCCCGAGGGGCACGGCATCCTCGGCCTGCTCATCGTCGATCCCGAGCCGCTGCGCCTCGGCGACCTGCGCACCCATCCCGACTCGTATGGTTTTCCGGCCCATCACCCGCCGATGCGGTCGTTCCTCGGCGTGCCTGTCCGGGTTCGCAACGAGGTCTTCGGGAACCTCTATCTCACCGACAAGCAAGGGGCCGACGAGTTCAGCGCCGAAGACGAGGAGCTGGCGATCACCCTGGCCCGGGCGGCAGGCATCGCTATCGACAACGCCCGCCTGCACGGACGCCTCCGCGACGTGACCCTCATCGAGGACCGCGAGCGCATTGCTGCCGATCTGCACGACACGGTGATCCAGCGCATCTTCGCCACCGGCCTCGCCCTGCAGAGCACGGCGCGCCGGTCCGACAACCCCGAGGTCATCGACCGCATCCAGGAGTCGGTGGCCGACCTCGACGACACCATTCGACAGATCCGTACCACGATCTTCGCCCTGCAGACCGCCCGCGTCGCCAGCCGCACCCTGCGAGAGGAGGTCCTCACCATCGTGACCGAGGCCGCCCCCAGCTTGGGCTTCGAGCCGTTCCTGCGGCTCGACGGACCCCTCGAATCAGAGGTGGACGACGAGGCCGGCCGTCAGATGCTCACGGTGCTGCGCGAGGCACTCTCCAACGTGATCCGCCACGCCCGAGCGAGGCGGGTCGAGGTCGAGGTGTCGGTGCACCACGGCGAGCTGGTCATGCGGGTGTCCGACGACGGGGTTGGCCTCGGAGACCCAGTCACGGGCACCGGCCGAGGACTCCCGAACATGACGAAACGCGCTGAGGCGCTGGGCGGAACGTGCGCGGTCGGAACGCCGCCGGTGGGGGCCGGCACGAGGGTTGAATGGCGGGTTCCCGCATCCGCGGGCGGCTAGGCACCAGTGCTAGGCGTCGCAGACTGCGAGCGTCAGTCGCAATCCCGCGCACAGCGGTACGCCAGGACACCCAGCGACTGCACCTGCGGAACGAACCAACTCCCGACCGGTACGCACCCAACAGCGCGAGCACATGGCGCAGAGCAATGCGCCCCCGCACACGCCGCGCACGAGGTCATACCCACACTCGGGACAGGTCTCCTTGGTCATGAGTGCAGTGTGCGCCCGTGGCCACCCCGCACACAGTGCTGCAAGGCCCTCGAGCTCGGGCCCTTCGGCCCTGGGTGATGGGTCTGGCAACGCCCACGATGTGAGTCGTGACCGAGCGCACGACGAATGTTGTTCCCGGGGTGTCGGTCCGACCCATCGAGGCTCGAGACGCGACCGGACTCGAGGCGTTCCACTCCCGCCTGTCACCGGAAAGCATCTACCGACGGTTCTTCTCGGTGCATCCCGCGCTCACGCCCCGAGAGGTCGCGCGGTTCACGACGGTCGATCACCACGACCGCGAGGCGCTGGTGGCCGTCGCCGGCGATGCAATCGTGGGCGTGGCGCGGTACGACCGCTCGAGCGGCGGCGGCGCTGAGGTCGCCGTGGTCGTCGAGGATGCGTGGCAGCGTCGTGGCGTGGCGACTCTCCTCCTCGGCGCCCTGGCCGTCCGGGCCAGGGCCGGGGGGATAGACACCTTCGTGGCCGACACGCTCCTCGAGAACCAGCGAATGCGAGACGTGTTCTCCCACATGGGATGGGCAACCAAGGCGTCGTCCAGACAGGGTGTCGTGCGGTCGCGGTTCCGTCTGGAAGCGGCGTGAACACCCCGCCTGCGGCCGTCGACCTCCACCGGATACCGCTCGGGGCCGGAGCGCACCTGGTCCGGCTCTGCGGAAAGCTGTTCGAGGCAGTCCAAGGACGACCCAACGAGTGCTCGTGAGGTCACGGATGACGTCGCCCTTTGAGCCGGCGCGGTATGCCCCGTCGAGTTGACGTGACAGGTCAGTCAGGTCGCGGTACGACGAGGACCGGTGACCGGCTGTGAAAAACGATGGCGCCGGCGACGCTGCCGAACACCAGCCGGGCCAGCCCGGTGACGCCGCGCGACATGACCACACCGAGGAACGCCGGGTGTTCTTCGAGATGCTCATTCACGCCGGCGGCCGGGCCGATGGGGTCGTAGACCGGGTGCGCCTCGACCTCAATGTCCTCCGCGCCCAGTTGCTCGATCACCGCCAGCAAATAGGCCTCGAGGTCGCCGTCGACGCCAAACCGGCGCTGGATCGCAGCACCCGCCCGCACGGGGGGTGGCACCGGTTCGGCGACCGTGATGACGCGCAAGGGTTCCTGCACCAACGCCGCCCAGCCGGAGGCGATCGACGCCAGTGTCACGGCCGCATCCAGCGTCTCGTCGACGCAGGCCACCACCCCTTGACCCTTGTGTTCGGGGTCCACGAACGGCCCGACCATGACGACGGGGTCACGGCCGCGCCCCACCACATCGGTGGCCACCGAGCCCACCAGCGCGGCCGATCGCCCGCGGCCGTGGGTGGCCATGCAGACGACGGCCGGGGCCAGCCGGCGCACCGTCTCGTGGATCTCCCCGGCCGGGTCGCGGTCGACGACCACGTGCCGATGCACCTCTCGATCGGGAATGGGGATGGCGGTCAGATCCGCCTCCCGCCCGGGGACCTCGTCGACTGTCTCCACCGTGCTCACCAGGTGGATCTGGGCGTCCATGCGCCCGGCCAGGGCGCACCCCACGGGTACGGCACCGAGCGAGAGCTCCGATCCGTCCAACGGAATCACCACGGCGTCGACCGTTTTCGGAACCGTCAGGCCGTTCGCGTCTCGGGCATGTGCCACTGGTCGTCCTCCCCTCGCGCCCGAGTGGGCCGGTTCTTCACCAGGGCCAGCTGGGCCCGCCGGCGCTGACGGGCCTGCCAGATCTGCCACTCCCGGCTGGGCACGATGACCTTGCGGTAGTAACCGATCAGGATCGCCACCACGGCGATCGTCCACATGCCGAGGAGCGGAAACGCCAGCCAGTACGTCCCCATCAGGCTGTAGCCGGCCGCTGAGGCGCTGTCCGGCTGGCCAGCCCCTCCTCGAGCTTTCGGATCCGCCCGGCCAGCACGAGGAACAGCGCGCCGCGCAGCACGGCCCACCACCCGATCAGCCACGTGATCACCAGCGCGCCGTCGCCAGGGGTGATCGCCAGCAGCACACCGAAGGCAACCGAGAGCGCACCGGCCAGACCGAGGAGCCACTCGTTGTGCAGCTCGCGCCGCAGGGCCACTGCGCCCGCGATCTCCCCCACGCCGAGGACGACGGCCCATGCCGCGATGAGAAGGAGCAGCGCCAAGGCGGTGGCGTCGGGCCAGAAGAGCGTGGCCAGACCGATAGCCACGCCGGCGAGTCCCTGCACGATCAACCACCCCTGACGACCCTCGGTCGCCTCCGATCGCCGCACGCCGGCGGCCAGCGCGAAGGCGCCGTCCACCCAGGCGAAGGCGCGGAACAGGGCGACCAGCGCCCACAGGGTGACGTCGGGCCACACCAGGGCGGCCACTCCGAACAGCACGGCCGCCGCGCCCCGAATCGCCAAGGCACGCCAGCTTCCGGTGATGACGATGATCATGAGCTCACCTTCCTCGAATGCCCGTCCGCGCGGACGGCCTCTTCCTCGATCACCCGGCGGTGGTTGGTCAGCGCCTGCTGGTGGGCGCGCTCGCCGGCCGCGCCGGCCCGCCGTTGCTCCAGCTCGTCCAGCGCAGCGGTGCGCCCATAGACGATGACCGTGTCTCCGTCCTGCAGCGTGGCCGCGCCGGTCGGGACGCCCGTGTAGCCACCGCGGGCGTGACGGATGCCGAGCACCACCACGCCCTCCTGCGTGAGCTGGAGCTCGCCGATCGGGCGCCCCTCCAGCCAGTCGCCCTCGTCGACGCCCATCTCGGCCACCGAGTAAGCGTCGTGGATGTGCAACAGGCGCACGTAGTCACGCACGTCCAGCTCGGTGAAGCGGGCCAGACCGCGCTCGATGAGCGCGGAGAGCCTGCGGTCGACGGCCCGGCTGGCCGACAGGGCCCAGAGGGCCAGCAGTCCGAGGACGATGGCGCCGACGCGGGCCGCGGGCTGGCGGACGCCGGACGCGTGGTCGAAGGAGAGCAGCAGCGATCCCAGGGTCGTCACCAGACCCGCGCTCGAGATCAGCATCAGCGTCAGGACGATGCGCCGCCTGGCCGGCTCGTTGACGATGTCCTCCGACTCGGTCGTCGTGAACCCGACGCCGGAGATGGCCGACCGGGCCTGGAACCGGGCCGCCTCGTGCGACAGTCCGGTCGTGCGCAGCGCGACCGTCGCCACCCGGGTGATGACCGTCACCAGCAGGAGCACCACCAGGAGGGTGGCGACCCCAATCATTGGTGCATCTTCAGTGTCGTAGCCAGAGCTGGTCTGCATCGATGCACCAATGATCGGTTCGCCGCTGCGCGGCCAATGCCAATGCTGTTCACATTGGTTCGCTCGCCAAAAGCGGGCTCGCTCACGCCGCGGCCTCGACCCGGTTCTCGATGGCGACGACCAGGTCGCCCTCCTCTACCCCGACACGGATCACGGCGCCGTCGTCGATCTCGCCGGTCAGGAGGGAGCGGCCGATGCGGGTCTCCACCTCGTGGGAGATGTACCGGCGCAACGGACGGGCACCGAAGATGGGGTCGTAGCCGGCGCTGGCGATGAACCGCTTGGCCTCGTCGGTGACCTCGAGTGCCATACGACGGCTGGCCAACCGGCGCCGCAGATCGTCGAACATGAGGTCGACGATGCGCTCGATCTCCGACTCGGTCAGCGGCTTGAACAACACGATGTCGTCGACCCGGTTGAGGAACTCGGGCCGGAAGTGGCGGCGGAGCGCGTCCATCACCAGGCCACGCGACTCGGGCTTGAGCTCCCCGCCGGGCGTCACCCCCTCCAGCAGGTGATCGGACCCGATGTTGGAGGTCATGATGATCACCGTGTTGCGGAAGTCGACGGTGCGGCCCTGGGCGTCGGTCAGGCGCCCGTCGTCGAGCACCTGGAGGAGCGTGTTGAACACGTCGGCGTGGGCCTTTTCGATCTCGTCGAACAGCACCACCGAATAGGGCTTGCGCCGCACCGCCTCGGTGAGCTGCCCGCCTTCCTCGTAGCCGACGTAGCCAGGCGGGGCGCCGACGAGACGGCTCACCGTGTGCCGCTCCTGGTACTCGCTCATGTCGACTCGGACCATGTTGTCGTCGGTGTCGAACAGCGCCTCGGCCAGCGCACGCGCCAGCTCGGTCTTCCCGACACCCGTCGGGCCGAGGAAGATGAACGATCCGATGGGCCGCCGCGGGTCCTTGATCCCTGACCGGGCGCGGATGATGGCGTCGGCCACCAGCTGCACGGCCTCCTCCTGCCCGATCACCCGTTGGTGGAGGAGCTGATCGAGGTGCAGGAGCTTCTCCCGCTCGCTCTCCTGCAGCCGGCTCACGGGGATCCCCGTCCAGCGCGAGACGATCGAGGCGATCTCCTCCTCGGTCACCACCTCGCGGAGCAGGCGCTGGCCTCCCTGCTTGCTGGCCAGGCGTTCCTCCTCGGCCTGGAGCTGACGTTCGAGCTCGGGGAGCTGGCCGTGGCGCAGCTCGGCCGCCCGGTTGAGGTCATAGGCCCGCTCTGCCTCGTCGGCCTCGTGCCTGATCCGCTCCAGCTCGCCGCGCAGCGTCTGCACCCGCTTGAGCGCCTGGCGCTCGGCTTCCCACTGGGCCCGCATGGCGTCGGCCTGGGCCCGGAGGTCGGCCAATTCCTTGCGCAGCTCGTCGAGTCGGGTCTTGCTGGCGGCGTCCTTCTCCTTGGCCAGGGCCGCTTCCTCGATCTCGAGGCGCGTCACCCGGCGGGTCAGCTCGTCGAGCTCGGACGGCATGGAGTCGATCTCCGTGCGCAGCATGGCGCACGCCTCGTCGACGAGGTCGATGGCCTTGTCGGGAAGGAAGCGGTCGGAGATGTAGCGGTGGCTCAGCACCACCGCCGCCACCAGCGCCGCGTCCTGGATCTTGACGCCGTGGAAGACCTCGAGCCGCTCCCGGAGGCCGCGCAGGATGGAGACGGCGTCCTCTTCCGACGGCTCCTCCACCAGTACCGGCTGGAAGCGGCGTTCGAGGGCGGCGTCCTTCTCGACGTGCTTGCGGTACTCGTCGAGGGTGGTGGCCCCAATCATGTGCAGCTCGCCGCGCGCCAGCATCGGCTTGAGCATGTTGCCGGCGTCCATGGAGCCTTCCGCCGCCCCGGCCCCGACGACGGTGTGCATCTCGTCGACGAACAGGAGGATGCGGCCCTCGGCTGCCTTGACCTCGTTGAGCACCGCCTTCAGGCGCTCCTCGAACTCGCCGCGGTACTTGGCCCCCGCGACGAGGGCGCCCATGTCGAGGGCGAACACCGTCTTGTCCCGCAGACCCTCGGGCACGTCGCCGTGGTGGATGCGCTGGGCCAACCCTTCGACGATGGCGGTCTTGCCCACGCCTGGATCGCCGATGAGCACCGGGTTGTTCTTGGTCTTGCGGGAGAGGATCTGGATCACCCTGCGGATCTCGCTGTCCCGCCCGATGACGGGGTCGAGCCGGCCGGACCGGGCGTCGGCCACCAGGTCGCGCCCGTACTTCTCGAGCGCCTCGTAGGTCACCTCGGGCATGGCCGAGGTGACCCGCTGGTTTCCCCTGATCTCGGTGAGGACTTCGAGGAACCGCTGCCGGGTCAGGCCCTGCTCGCGGAGTCGCCGACCGGCCGCCGTGTCGCCGCCTTCGTCGAGGAGGGCGAGCACGAGGTGCTCGACCGACACGTACTCGTCCTTGAGGCGCTTGGCCTCCTGGTCGGCGGCGTCGAGGAGGCGGCTGAGCCGTTGCGTCACGTACACCTCCCCCGGCGACGCGCCCGGACCGCTGACCTTGGGCCGCTTGGCCAGGTCGGCATCGACCTCGGCCCGCAGACGCTCCGGATCAGCCCCGGTGGCGGTGAGCAGGCGGGGCACGAGCCCCTCGGGCTGCTCGAGCAGGGCCAGCAGCAGATGCTCACCGTCCACCTCGGTGTGCCCGAAACGCAGCGCCTTGGTCTGGGCGTCGTGCAACGCCTCCTGCGACTTCTGGGTCAGCCGGTTCATATCCACCGTGGACCTCCGTTGGTTCGGGTCGTGGTTCGCAAGGCCGCCTCGAGGCGGGCGATGCGGTCGAGCAGGTCGACGACGATGCCGAGCGCCGCGTAGTTCAGGCCCAGCCCGGCGCGCAGGCGCTGGAGTCGGGCCGCGGCCGAGAGCTGGGTGCGGGGGAACCACAGCTCGCCGGCCGCGTCCCTTGTCGCCTCCAGCAGCCCGAGGGCTACGAGGCGGCTCACGAGCTCGGGGTGCAGCCCCGCGGCTCGTGCGAAGGACTCGCGGTCGAGTCGGATGGGACGGGCCAGGGCGTACGCCATCGCGCGTGTCACTTGCCCTTCCGGGGATCGAAATCGGAGACGGTGGCCAGCTCCTCGAAGAGTCGGCGCTCGGCGTCGGTGGGCTTGGGCGGCACCATGACCTTGACCTCCGCGTAGAGATCGCCGGGCGGGCCGTTGCGGTTCTTCATGCCGCGTCCCTTGAGGCGCAGCCGCTTGCCGCTGGAGGTGCCGGGCCGGACCCGGACCTTGGCCTCGCCTCCCGGTGTGTCGACCGCCACCGACGCGCCGAGGGCGGCCTCCCACGGCGCGAGGAGCAGGTCGACGGAAATGTCGTGCCCCTGCACGCGGTAGCGCTTGTCCGGCGCGATACGCACCACCAGGTAGAGGTCGCCGCGCGCCGCGCCGGCCGTGCCCGCGCCCCCCTGCCCGGCCAGCCGGATGCGCTGGCCGTCGGTGACGCCCGGCGGGATGTTCACCTCGATGGTCTTGGGCCCGTCCGGACCGGTGATGGTGAACGAGTGACGGCCCCCGTTGTAGGCCTCCTCCACCGTCAGCTCGATCGCCGCCTCCTGGTCGGCGCCCGGGATGGGGCCGCGGCCCCACCCCCGCCGTCCTCGCCCGCCGAACATGCCGCCGAACAGGTCGTCGAGGTCGATGTCATCCGCGCCGACGCCCGAGCTGAACCACCCGTCGTCGGGTCCACCCGCACTCGACCGGCCGCTGCTTCCACGCGCGCCGGCGCCCGCGCCCGCCCGCTGGCGGCGGAACGCCTCGGGATCGACGTCCGGGGGCACCTGGCGGTAGTCGTGCCCGAATGCGTCGTAGCGCTTGCGGGTGTCGGGATCCGACAGCACGTCGTACGCCTCCGAGACCTCCTTGAAGGTGTCCTCGGCCCCCGGCTCCTTGTTGACATCCGGGTGGTACGTGCGCGCCAGCTTGCGGTAGGCGCGCTGGATCTCCTCCTGCGACGCGTCGCGACCTATTCCGAGCGCCTCGTAGAAGTCCTTGCGGGGAGGCACGGACTCAGTCCTGACCTCGCGACACGATCACCGCGGCCGGGCGGAGCACCGACGAGTCATTGCCGTAGCCGGGGCGGACCACGGAGAGGACCGTGCCGGCGGGGGCGTCGCTGTCCACTGCGCCGACCGCTTCGTGTCGCGACGGCTCGAAGGGCTCGCCGACGTCCTCGAAGCGTCCGAACCCCAACCGGGCCAGGACGCCGAGCGCCTGCTCGTACACGGCCCGCACCCCCTCGGCGATGGCGCCGGCGTCCGGCCCGGCGTGCTGGAGGGCCAGCTCGAGGTTGTCGACGACCGGCAGCCAATCCGACGCCACCCGGCTCCGCTCCGCCGACCGCTCGCGGCTGACCTCGCGGTCGAACCGCTTGCGCAGGTTGTCGAGGTCGGCCAGGGCCCGGACCAGTTGCCCGTCGGGCTCGTCAGGAGGCGGATCGGGCCGCTCGCCGGCGCGCGCTTCCGCGTCCTTCGTCTCGGTCGAGACCGGCTCCCCCATCGTCGACACCTCAGCTCACGGTGAAGTCGGCGTCGATGACGTCGTCGTCGGACGCGGCGTCGCCGCCTGCGCGCGCGGTTCCGCCGTCGACACGGGACGCGCCGTCGCCGGCCGGCCGGCCGGCACCCAGACCGTGGTAGATCTGCTGCAGTTCCTGGCTCAGCTCGCGCAGGCGTTCGAGGGGGGCTTCGTCCGCGATGGCCTTGCGGGCGTCGGCCACCAGCGTCTCGGCCCGAGCCTTCTCGTGCACGGGTACCTGATCGCCCAGCTCCGCCAGCCGCCGCTCGACCTGATAGGCGACGGAGTCGAGCTCGTTGCGAGCGTCGACCTGCTGCCGCAGCTGGATGTCCTCGGAGCGGTAGCGCTCGGCGTCGGCCACCATGCGGTCGATCTCGGCCTGGTCGAGGGTGGTGGTGTCGCTGATCGTGATCGACTGCTCGGCCCCGGTGTCCCGGTCCTTGGCCGAGACGTGGAGGATGCCGTTGGCGTCGATCTCGAAGGTGACCTCGATCTGGGGCGCACCCCGCGACGCGGGCCGGATCCCCTCGAGCCGGAAACGACCGAGGACGCGGTTGTCGGCCGCCCGCTCGCGCTCGCCCTGGAGCACGACGATGTCGACGGCCGACTGGTTGTCCTCGGCCGTGCTGAACACCTCGGTGCGACGGGCCGGGATGGTGGTGTTGCGCTCGATGATCTTGGTCATCAGCCCGCCCATTGTCTCCACCCCGAGCGACAGCGGGGTGACGTCGAGCAGCAGGACGTCCTTGACCTCACCCTTGATGATCGCCGCCTGGACTGCCGCGCCGACGGCCACGACCTCGTCCGGGTTCACCGTCATGTTCGGGTCCTTGCCGCCGGTCAACCGGCGGACCAGGTGCTGCACCGCGGGGATCCGGGTCGAGCCACCGACGAGGATCACCTCGTCGATGTCGTTGGCAGTGACCTTGGCGTCGGCCATCGCCTGTTCGACCGGCCCCATCGTCCGCTCGACGAGGTCGGCGGTGATCTCGTCGAACTTGGCTCGGGTCACGGTGGTGACGAGGTGCTTGGGGCCGCTGGCGTCGGCGGTGACGAACGGCAGGTTCACCTGGGTCTGTGTCACCGAGGACAGCTCGACCTTGGCCTTCTCGGCCGCCTCGAAGAGCCGCTGCAGCGCCTGCGGGTCCTGGCGGAGGTCGATGCCGTTGTCCCGCTTGAACTCATCCGCCAGCAGGTCGACGAGCCGGCGGTCGAAGTCGTCACCTCCGAGGTGGGTGTCGCCGGCCGTCGACCGCACCTCCACGACGCCGTCGCCGACGTCGAGGATGCTGACGTCGAACGTGCCGCCGCCGAGGTCAAAGACGAGCACGGTTTCGTTCGACTTCTTGTCCAGGCCGTAGGCGAGCGCCGCCGCGGTGGGTTCGTTGACGATGCGCAGGACCTCGAGGCCGGCGATCTTGCCGGCGTCCTTGGTCGCCTGACGCTGGGCGTCGTTGAAGTACGCAGGCACGGTGATGACAGCCTCGGTGACCTTCTCGCCGAGGTACTTCGAGGCATCGTCCACCAGCTTGCGCAACACCAGCGCGGAGATCTCCTCGGGCGCGTAGAGCTTGTCCCGGACCTTGAACCGCACCGCGCCGTCGGGCCCGGGGGTCACCTCGAAGGTGACCGTGTTGATCTCCTCCTGCACCTCGTCGAAGTGGCGACCGATGAAGCGCTTGGCCGAGCTGATCGTGCCCTTGGGGTTGAGGATCGCCTGTCGACGGGCCAGCTGACCCACCAGGCGCTCGCCCTGCTCGGTGAATCCGACCACCGATGGCGTCGTTCGCTGCCCCTCGGCGTTCGGGATCACGACGGGCTGGCCCCCCTCCACCGTGGCGATGACGGAGTTGGTCGTCCCCAGGTCGATGCCGACTGCCTTGGCCATCGGGTGTCTCCTTCTCGATCAGGCGGAGCGGGCCGGGCGCGGGGAGGCGCCGAGCAGTCGCTCCGCTTCTTCGGCTACGGACTCGTCCACCAGCACTTCGTAACGATCAGCGCGCAGCCCGGTCTCGGACATGAAGTCCCGCCTGCCCCCGGTCAGGACGGAGGCGAGCAGCCCGAACAGGCCGCCGAAGCCGGCACCGGACACCAGCCAGTACAGGACGATGGCCAGCAGCGACACGCCGTCGTGGGTGAACGCGACGCCGAACAGCAGGCCGAACAGTCCACCCATGGCGCTGCCCGCCGCTGCCCCGGCCAGGGCGGACCGGCCCGCGTCGAGCTGGCCGGTGACGCGCTCGACCAGGCGCAGGTCGCGGCCGACGATCATGAGCCTGTCGACGGCGAAGCCGCCGTCGGACAGCCTGTCGATCAGGGCCTGCGCGTCGGCGTAGTTCTCGAACGTCGCGAGCGTCCTTCGAGGGACGGTCTCGTCGAGGTCGGTCAGGTCGAGCTGCGGAGCATGCACAACGCGTTCCTCCTCTGCAGCGGCGCCGCGGGTGGAGGTACCGGCGGCGGCAGCCGTATGGCGAGCACGGGGACGGCGTCGAGCGCAGCGCGTTGCTCCTCGAGGTCCGCGACGAGCACCTCGAGCCGGTCGTCGTCAGCCCGCAGGCGCTCGGCGAGCTCGGCCACGAGGGGGCCGCTCATCGCGCCGGGGACGTCGTCCAGCCCGGCCAGCAGATGGGCCATACGGCGACGGTGCTCGCGCACGGCGAGGATGATCCCGGGCACCCGCTCGACGACGGACAGCAGTGGCTCGTGGGTGTGCTCCTTCACGGTGCGAGCGTCGCGCCCCGGCCTGGGGCCGGCTTCCCGTGATCGCGTGGTTCCCCGAGGGCGGTAGAGCGAGCCCGCGCTGGTTAGGGGACTGCTCGCGCGAGGGTCAGCCTGGTCAGCTCGACGCGCGAGTGGATGTCGAGCTTGCGGAAGATCTGGCGGAGGTGGAAGTCGACGGTGTGACGGGACAGGTACATGCGCCGGGCGACCACGACGTTGGTGAGGCCCTCGGCCACGTGGCCGGCCACGACCAGCTCGGTGTCTGTGAGGCTGGACCAACCCGAGACGGGCCGGTCGGCCTGACGCCCATGGCGATGGCGCACGCCCAGCTCGCGGAGACACGCCCGCACGCGGCTCGCGTCGCACTCCGCACCGATCTCCTCGTAGATCGACAGCGCCCGCTCGAACGCGTCGGTGCTCGAGCCGCCGCCGAGGTCCAGCTCACGCCCTGCGTCCTCCCATGCCGAGGCACGCGCCCACGGGTGACGGTGGGCGAGAGCCGCCTGCTCGAGGGCGTGGACGTCGTGCTCGAGCACCCCGCGCGCATGGACAGCCGACGCGACGATGCCCTCGAACTCGCGGTTGTCCACCGCCAGCTGGTCGACGAAGCGCACGACCGTCTCGGCCTGCTGGTGGCGACCGACCGCCGTCGCCGTCCGGGCCATCCACGCGGCGGCAGCCGGCGTCTCCAGGAACAGGCGCCGGTGCTCGGAGAGGTTGTCGTACACCCGCGCCAGGCTGTCGACCGCGGCCTCGGGCCCGGCGGCTGCCTCGACGACCCGGGCTCCCACCCATGTCATCGTGTCCGCACCGAAGCTCGCTGTCGGCGAAGTGGGGAGACACTGGGCCTCGGCCATGCGCCGCTCGGCCTCGGCCACATCGCCACGCAGCAGGGCCACCTCGGCCAGCGTGGCCTGGGCCCGCGGCGCGAAGAACTGCGTACCCAGTGCCGCGGCGACGGCGAGCCCCGCTTCGGCGTCCGCCACCGCCGCATCCAGGCGACCAGCCGCGAAGTGGTTGCGGGCCCGGGCGACGAGCGGACCGTCGGCCCACATGCCGGCCCCGTGGTCGTCGATGCGCGCCCGAGCCCCCTCCAGGCACACATGCGCGGCCTCGAACTCCCCCACCGCCGTGAGCATCGGCGCCAGCACCAGGCGGGGGTAGATCGGGAACGCGGCGCGTCGCGCCGGATCGATCCTGGCCATCGCGGCTCGGACGAACCCCAGCGCGTCGGCCACCCGGGCATCGGCCCACGCGATGAACCCCATGACATAGAGCGCGCCGGCCAGCGCCTCGCCGCCACCGCCGGCTTCCCCCGCCAGGATCGCATCGGCCGGCGCGCGCGCCAGTCTGAAGTCGGCGCCGGACAGGAGCGCGACGAGGCGGGCCACCTCGGCGTCGCCGCGTGTCAGGTCGGAGCCGCCCCGACCGGCCAGCACCGCCTCTGCCTCGGCGCGTGCGCTCGCCGCCTCGCCCCGCACCAGCTGCACCGATGCCACGGCCAGGCGCAATCGGGCCGCCGGATCGGCCGGGACCTGCCCACCGGCAAGGGCGCGGCGCGCCAGGTCGACCCCCTCGTCCAGCCGCCGGGCGGCCAGGTGCGCCTCGACGGCCCGGACGGTGCGGTCGTAGCGGCTCGGATCGGCGGGCTCCGTGAGATCGAGGGCCTGGGTCGCGACGACGGCCGCGGTGTCGGGGGCACGGGGCCGCAACTCGTCGATGACCCGGTCGAGGTCATGCAAGGCGCTGCGATCACCGCTTCGTGTCGCGAGCGTCAGGTGGCCGGCGGCCGCGGCCGCGGCACCGCCCCGTTCGAGGAGGAGGCGCCCGATCTGGCGGTGCAGCCCCCGGCGCACGGGTTCGGGTATGTCCTCGTAGATGCCCTGCCGCTCCCGCTCGTCACGGAAGACGACGCCGTCGGAGGTGGAGACCATCACACCGGTCGCGGTGACCTCGCCCAGCGACGACAACAGGGTGCCGACCGACGTCCCGAGCACGTCGGCGAGGTCGTCCACCGCGACCTCGTCGCCGAACACGGATGCCACCGCCAGCAGGCGTTGTGCCTCAGTCGTGATTCGACCTCCCGGTCCGCCGCCTACCCGATCGGCGGATCGGCTAACCGCGCACATTCCTTTCCACGCGAGCGCGTGATGCGCCGCCGGCTCCGAGCCGGGACCATCGCGCCGTGAATTGGGTGGATGTCGTGATCGTCGTCCTGCTCGTGTCCGCCGCCGGGCACGGCCTGCTCCGCGGGGCAATCGTGCAGGCGCTGTCCTTCGGCGGCCTGGCCGTGGGCTTCGCGCTGGGCGCCGTCCTCGCCCCCGTCGTCTCCGGGCTGGCGGACGACTCGACGATCAAGGCGGTGCTGGCGCTGTTCACCCAGTTCGGCACGGCCCTGCTCCTCGGCGGGGCGGGCGAGATCGTCGGCGCCCGGGTCTCGGACCGGCTCCGCCGGACCGGGCTGGCCCCGGTCGACGCGGTGGCCGGCGCGCTGCTGGCCGCCATGGGGACGCTCCTCGCCGTTTGGCTGGCCGGCACGATGCTCGCGTCGGTCCCGGCCCGACCCCTGGCGGCGGAGATCCAGGACTCGGCGATCCTGCGTGCCATGGGCCGGGCCATGCCCCCGGCGCCCGCGGTCTTCGCGCGGCTGCAGCGCCTCCTCGACGCTGGAGGCTTTCCCCAGGTCTTCGCCGAGTTCGAGCCCCGTCCGGCCGAGGGCCTGCCCGCACCGTCGGACCCCGCCGTCCAGGCCGCCGTCGCCCGAGCGCGGGCGTCGACCGTGCAGATCGAGGGGCTTGCCTGTGGGAGCGTCCAGGAGGGGTCCGGCTTCGTCGTCGCTCCCGGATTCGTCGTCACCAACGCCCACGTGGTGGCCGGCGTCGATCGACCTGTCGTCTCCGCCGGCGGGCGTGACCTGCCCACCACGCCCGTGCTGTTCGACCCCGACATGGACCTGGCCGTGTTGCGCGTCCCGTTGCTCCGACGGCCATCGCTCGTCCTGGTGGCCGAGCCCGTCGGCCGCGGCGCGACGGGTGCCGCGCTCGGCTACCCGGGCGGGGGGCCCTTCGATGCCGAGCCGGCGGTGGTACTGGCCAGGGTGCACGCGGTCGGGCGGGACATCTACGGGCGCCACCTCGTGACCCGGACGATCTATCAGGTCCGGTCGTTGGTACGGCCGGGGAACTCGGGTGGGCCGTTGGTGCAGCCCGACGGCTCGGTGGCGGGTGTGGTGTTCGCCCGCTCGACGTTGAACGACGACATCGGCTTCGTCCTCGCGTCCGACACCGTGCGGCCCGTGGTCACCACGGCGGTTGGGCGCACCGCAGCCGTGGACACCGGGGCGTGTGCTGCCGCGTGATCCGGTCCCGTCTTCTCAGCGGGGCCATGGCTGCTGGAACCTCGGTGCACTGGCCAGGTGCTGGTGCACCATCTGGACGGCCATGGAACCCTCGCCCACAGCCGACGCCACCCGTTTCACCGATCCACTGCGGATGTCGCCCGCCGCGAACACGCCGGGGCGGCTGGTCTCCAGTGGCATCGGTGGGCGGTCGCCCGCCCACATCGGCCCATCGCCGGCCGCCGGCCCGGTCAGCACGTAATCGCGGTCGTCGAGCGCGAGCTGGCCGCCGAGCCATCGGGTGTGCGGCTCGGCGCCGATGAACACGAACAGGGCGCGGGCGTCGACGTGCCGTCGCTCCCCCGTCTGGTTGTCCTCGAGCACCAGCGCCTGGAGGGTCACCTCGCCCACCAGCTCCTTGACCTCGGTGTGCAGCATCACCTCGACATTGGGTGTGCGCTCGATGCGGTCGGCCAGGTAGCGCGACATGCCGGCGGTGAGGTCGTCCTCCCGCACGATCAGCCTGACCTCGGGCACCCGCGGCGCGAGGAAGACGGTCGCCTGCCCGGCCGAGTTGCCGCCGCCCACGATGGCGATCGGGTCGCCGGCACAGAGCTGGCCCTCGACGAGCGTTGCCGCGTAGTACACGCTGATCCCCTCGAAGTCCTCGATCCGGGCCGCGGGCAGGCGGCGGTAGTGCACCCCGCTCGCCACGACGAGGGCCCGGCACGCGGCCTCGGGGGCATCGCGGAGTCGCACGACGTGCAGACCGTCCCGCTGATCCAGCCCGCTGGCTTGCACCGGCACGGTGAGATGGGCGCCGAACTTCTCGGCCTGAATCTCCGCCCGCTCGGCCAGCTCGCCACCGGAGATCCCGGCCGGGAAGCCGAGGTAGTTCTCGATGAGCGACGACGTGGCCGCCTGGCCCCCGGTCGCGATCGCGTCCAGCACGAGGGTGTCGAGACCTTCCGACGCGCCGTAGACAGCGGCGGCCAGCCCGGCCGGGCCCGCGCCCACGATGAGCAGGTCGAGCACGGTCTCGGGGACCGTGGGAGGAGCCAGGCCGATGGCGCGGGCCAGCTCGGCGTTGTCGGGGTTCCGCAGCAGCTGCGTCCCGCCCAGGATGACGACTGGCGTCTCCTCGGGCGCCACGCCGAGACTCCGCAGCAGCGCCTCGGCGCCCGTGTCCTCCTCGAGATCGATCCACCGGTGCGGCAGCCGGTTCCGGGCCGCGAACTCCCGCAGCCGGCGCGTGTCCGGCGAGAATCGCGACCCGACGATGCGCAGGCCGGTGCCCAGCTCGATGAGCAGGGACCGGCGGACGAGGTAGACCCGCAGGATCAGGTCCCCCAGCTCGGCGTCGTGAGTCACCAGCTGGCGCAGGCGCTCGACCGGCACGGCCAGGACCCGGCTCGGCTCGCACGCCACGGCGCTGAGGAACGACGCCTGTCCGGTCAGCTGGCTCAGCTCGCCGAGGAAGCGCCCGGGCCCGTGCACTCCCACGACGGTCGCGTCGTCGCCCTCGCCCTCGACCAGCGCCACTCGACCTTCGAGGATCACGAAGAAGTCGCAGAACGCGTCGCCGGCGTGAAACAGCACGCTCCCCTCGTCGACGGAGTGCTCCTCCCCGTACCGGGCCAGGGCGGCGATCTGGCGTTCGTCGAGCCGGGGAAATGCGCCGTGGAGGTCAGGCGTCTCCTCCACCAGATGCTTCACCTCGCCACGATGCGGGGCGAGCCCCGCGTCTGGCATCACGCGAACACGTGGAACCACGCGATCGCGGGTGTTGGGGTCCATGGCGCGGCGCGACGCTCGAGTGGTGAGCCCGTTCGACCTGATCTGGATGTTCTTCCTGCTGTCCAGCCTCCAGCCCGTGCTGGCCCAGCGGGTGCTCGCCGTGCAGCGGACGCGGGCCCTGCGCTCGCTGGAGAAGCGCAACGAGTCGCGGGTCATCACGATGATCCACCGGAGGGAGGGGTTCGCCTTCCTCGGCATCCCCTTCGGCGGCTTCATCGACATCGACGACTCCGAAGAGGTGCTGCGGGCTATCGAGATGACGGCCGACAAGGTCCCGATCGACATGGTCCTGCACACCCCGGGCGGGCTGGTGCTGGCCGCCGAGCAGATCGCCTCCGCCCTGGCTGCGCACCCGGCCGACGTGACCGTGTACGTGCCCCACTACGCCATGAGCGGCGGCACACTGATCGCCTTGGCCGCCGATCGCATCGTGCTGGCACCGTCGGCTGTGCTCGGTCCCGTCGATCCGCAGATCGGCGAACAACCGGCCGCGTCCATCATCGCCGCCGTGGAGCAGAAGACCGACATCAACAAGGTCGACGACAAGACGCTGGTCCTGGCTGACATCAGCCGTAAAGCCCAGCGCCAGGTCGAGGGGTTCGTCCAGAACCTGCTGGCCAGCAGGATGCCGACCGCTGAGGCCACCGAGCTGGCCCACACCCTGTCCGAGGGTCGCTGGACGCATGACTTCCCGATCGACGCAGATATGGCCTCGTCGCTGGGGCTGCCCGTCTCCACCGATCTTCCCGACGAGGTCCGCGAGATGATGCGGCTCTATCCGCAGCAACGGGGCCGGCGGCCGTCGGTGGAGTACGTCCCCGCTCCCTATGACGGCACGCAACCCGGCCGACCCACCCCCGGCCGACGGGTCACGCCCGGCAAGCGATGACGGCGTCGACGGCGCAGATCGTCATCTGCGAGAACTGCGGGAAGAAGAATCGCGTGCCTGCCGCCGCGTCGGGCACCCCGCGCTGCGGCAACTGCAAGGCCCCGTTGCCCTGGATCGTCGATGCCGACGACCCGTCCTATGCCGAGATCGTGGAGCGGGCCGCCATCCCCGTGCTCCTCGACCTCTGGGCACCCTGGTGCGGTCCCTGCAAGATGGTCAGCCCCGCCCTCGAACAGCTGGCTCGGAGCCACGCGGGCCGGATCAAGCTGGTGAAGGTCAATGTCGACGAAGCGCCCCGGGTCGCCGCGCGCTTCCAGGCTCGCAGCATCCCGACCCTGCTCGTCCTCGACCACGGCCGCGTCGTCGCCAGCCAGGTCGGCGCGGCCCCGGAGGCTGCGCTGCGAGCGTGGCTCGACGACGCGCTGGCTACCGCGGGAGCCGGCGCCTGACCTCGACGGCCCTCGACCGGCTTCTCCCAACGGGCGCCCGTCATCGACGAGAGGAGCTCCGGACATGGCCGTGAGACTGAACGAAAGAGGCTTCGAGCACGCCAGGTCCTTTGATCACGTCGGGTCACTACGTCTACGACGACCGCGGTGCCTGGAGCGGCCACCAGGTGTCGGCGGCCGAGGAGAACCGCTTCGTCGACGAGTACGGCTACTACGAGTACGGGGGCTGATACCTCGGCGTCGACGACGACACGCCCCAACACCAAGTGCCACTCAAGTTCCCGTGCGGCGACTGCGAGAAGAAGCGGGCGCGTCAAATGCCTCGCACCCGCCTGGGCGACGCACTCTTTGGTTGTCATTCCCGCCCTTTCCTGGCTACGACGCACGGCCGACGTGCGCAGCAGGGTCTGGGACATCGCATTGCCGAACCGCCCCACGGGGCCCGGCTATCGGGGTGCGTTCCACACGGTGCGGGCCACTACCCCCGGTGCCACGAGCGGACAACTGCGACGGTTTTGGGAGCGCTACCCGCGGCCGGGCATGCGGTAGTCCTCGATATCCGTCGCGGTGCCCACCCATTTGGCCACCTGGCCGTCAGGGCCCCGGAAAGGCAGCGCCCGGGCCGCGTGCCGGCGCCATGTCCCATCCGCGCGCCGGAGGCGGTAGTCGATCTCGAATGGGCATCCGGAGCGGGTCGCCTCCACCCAATCTGCCCGCGCCCGTGCGGCGTCGTCGGGATGGACGAGATCCACCCAGTCCCAGTCATACGCCGCTTCGCGGGGGGCGCCGAAGTAGTCGGCGCCCTGGGTGTTGAGGAACTCGACGGCACCGTCGGGCGCTGCGACCCACACGATGTGGGGTAAGGCCTCGGCCATCATCCGGAACTCGGGGTCGGTGAAGGCCAGCCCTCCGCGTCGGCGGTCGCTCGGCGGTGACGCGCGATCGAGTGCGGGCGCGTGGAGCAGTGACGACACCCGCTGCCGGCTCACTCCGAACAGGCGTGCGATCTTCTCCATGGACAGTCCCTCGGCGTAGAGGGCGCGGGCCTCGGCTCGCCGCAACGTGCTGCCGGTGTCGGACAGCGCGCCGAGCACCGCGGTCATCCGCTCGAGCACCGTCAGGCCCTCCTGCTGACCGAAGATCTCCGCGAGGGGCATGCCGGCTCGGCGGGCCGCGGCCACGGCCTGCGCCCGCTCCAGAGCCTTGGCGATGTGGTCGCTGCACTCGTGCAGCGACTCCACCACCGCTGTCAGACCCGCGAGCACCTCGTCGCCCGCCTCGTCACCAAGCAGTTCAGGTACCACCGGGGCACCCGGCCCACCACGCACCGCCTGGAAACGTAAGGAGCGCTTCGCTACCCACCGGGGGATGGCCCGCGGGAAGCGTGGCTCCCTGGTCGAGCTGTTCGAGCTGTCCGAGCGGGGGCGGATCGAAGCGGTAGCCCACCCCGCGCACGGTTTTCAACAGCCGTGGTCGGCTGGGGTTCTGCTCGATCTTGGACCGCAGGCGCCCTATGTGTTCCGTCACCGTGGCTACGTGCTGCCAGTCAGTAGCCGAGTGCCATACGGCGCGCAAGAGTTCGTCGCGGCCGAAGACGTGGCGAGGGCGTGCCGCGAGGAAGGCCAACAGGTCGAACTCTTTCGCGGCGAGGCTGACGGGGAGGTCATCGACAGTCACGTGCCGCGCGGCCAGATCGATCTGGATGCGTCCGTACCGCAACCGCGTGTCCTTGGACACGTCTTGACGCCGACGCACCGCCAACACTCGGGCGGCGAGCTCGCGAACGAAGAACGGCTTGACGACATAGTCGTCCGCTCCGAGATCGAGAGCTTGCACGCGGTCGGCTTCGCTGCCCGCCGCACTCAGGATAATGACGTGGGTGGGTGCATCCAGCTCCCGGAACCTACGGAGGAGGTCCAATCCGGACCCATCAGGAAGCTCCACGTCGAGGATTGCGACGTCGAACGCTGTGTGACGGAGCTCGACGAGCGCGGCACCGCTCGTCGCAGCCGAGGTCACACGGACGCCCTGTCTCTCCAGGCGATTGGAAACGAGTCGGCGCACCGCGGCATCGTCGTCCACGATCAGTAAGCGCATCGCGCCGAGCACGCGGGCGGACGACCAGCAGCGCTCATACCGCCAGCATCGACTACGGAGCTCGGGCGCCGATATGGGCAAGCGTCCGATCTGTTAGGCGTCTGTCACGTCCAGGACCGCCTCACCGATGAGACGGGCCAACAACTCCGACTGCGAGTGGACCCCGGCCTTCCGGTAGATGGCGCTGAGATGGTTCCGTACCGTGCTCTCGCTCACGAACAGGGAACGCGCGATCGCGGGAACCTGCTCGCCGTTGATGAGACGACGAAGAACCTGAGACTGTCGTTCGCTCAGTCCTCCGAGCTCAGGATGACGGCTCCACAACAGACCGCGGCTCGCTGAGAGAGCTTCGATGCCGGAGGCGTGGACCTCGGCACCGATCCGCCACAGGTGCTCCTCCAAACGGGTAGCGCGTTGATCGGCCATCTTGAGATCGTCCTCGTTGGACAACAGCCACAGCCCGAACCCGAACCGCGCTGGGTTGTGGTCACAGAGGGGGCTGAGGACGCAGCGAACCGGCGTCCATTGACCATCGGGTCCTTGCACTCTCAGACGTGTGGCGACTGCTCGACGCTCTGCGCTGCTTCGGGCGAGTGTGAGCAACAACAGCGAGGCGTCGTCGGGGTGGACCGTGCCTTGCATGAGTGAACCGCGAGCATCGTCCAGGTCCCAGCCAAGGAGCTCGGCCGCGTCCGGGCTGATCTCGCTGAGTCTCCACTCGTGATCGAGCGTGCCGAACGCCACTTGCTTGAGGTCGACCCGAGCGAACCACGGCTCAGTCAACGGACGCGTCCCCTCGGCAGGGGCCACCGCCAGAACAGCTCGCCGGCACGGCCTTGCTCCATCGAACGGCCGAGCCCAAGCGATCACATCGAGTTCTTCGCCGTCGGGGCGTCGCACGCGCCCGCGCCCCTGACACGATTCGATCAGACCCGACGCCAAGCCCACGAAGATGTTGTCCACTGCCGGCCGATCCTCCGCAAGCAAGAGCTCGAGGAGATTGGGCCGTGTCATCCCCGCGTCGTCGAGCCCGAGAAGGGCAGCGAATGCATCATTCGGTCTCAGTCGCAGGGACGGCAGCTCCACGATGGCCACCGGCACCGGTGCATCGCGGAACATGTCATCGTTTTGAGGCGCGCCCTCGAGAGCGGGAATCACGACACACACACTTCCCTCGGGGGTTTCCGCCCCCTTCCTAACCGGGCTGGCTTCTCAGCCAGCCCACCGTTCTGTACCGACAAGTACAGAATACTATCTGGACTGATCGTTTCCAAACAGGTAAGGCTGTCGACATGGCGCGTACGAGAGCGTATGACCAGGGCACCGTGGTGGTCGCCGCCAAAGAACTGTTCTGGCAGCGCGGCCTGGAGGGAACGGCGATTGGGGACCTCGAGGCGGCCACCGGCCTGAGTCGATCCAGCCTCTATCTCGCCTTCGGAGCGAAGCGAGCCCTCTTCGACGCTGCCTTGGCGGACTACCTCGACACCTTCATCGACCCCTTGCTCGCTCCAGTTGAAGCACCCCAGTCGGGGCTGGCCGAAGCAGCACGATTCTTCCGTCGCCTCGCCGCGCTGTTCGCTGACCCTCGCTCGCGACGCGGTTGTCTGATGATCAACACGATCGCCGAACTGGCCGGACGCGACCCGACCTTCACGGGCCCGGCGGCGCAGTTCGTCAACCGCTACCGAGCGGCGTTCGCCAACGCGCTGCGGGGCGATGCCGCACAAGGCGACCGCACCCGCAGGGAGATTGCTAGGCGATCGGAGCTGCTCGCCGTTTCCACCATGGGAGTGTGGTTGGCCGTCCGCACCGATCCCACTGCCGCGGCCCATTCCTGCCGCGCCGTCGCCAACGAAATCACCTCTTGGGTGCGGGCCGACCAGCGTCCTCGGAGCCGCAACCAATAGTCGATAGCCGGCTACAGCGCGAAGCGCACAATGGCCCGTGCCCGCCGGCGACGACGGCGCGCCGTGACGCTCAACATGAGCACGATGAGGGCCCTCTCGGCGTCACGGGGATGTGTACAGACACAGAGCATCCCCAGCCAGGGCGGCGTGGGCGACGCGGTTGCGTCCCGGCTCCTTCGCCCGTTACATAGCTGTGTCCGCGGACTCGACGACGGCGTTGGCGGACCGGGGGCTATGGGCCTGGCTGGAGGAAGGCATCACAGCTCGCCCAAATTGGGCGCCATGGGGGCGTCGGACGCCATCGCGACGCGGTTACGACCGGCGCTCTTCGCTGCGTACAGCGCCTCGTCGGCGGCCTGGACCAGGTCATCGAGATCGCCTTCGCCAACGGCGCAGCCGACGCTCATGGTGACCTGGGCCAGACCATCATCACGATCGGCCGGGCGATGCTCGCTTATGACACGGCGGAGCCGTTCTGCCGCACGGTGTGCCGCCTCGGCGTCGGTCACAGGCAGGACTACGAGAAACTCCTCACCGCCCCATCGGCCCACGAACTCGTCTCGACGAACACTCATCGCCAGGCGGGCACCCACGTCAGCGAGGACCGCGTCCCCTGCCCGGTGCCCGTACTTGTCGTTCACCTGCTTGAAGTGGTCGATGTCCGCCATGAGGACGCCGACCTCATGGCCCCGGCGAGCTCCAGCGGCCAGGGCGAGGGAGAGGAACTCTTCCATGTGACGGCGATTGGCCAAGCCGGTGAGCACGTCTGTCCGCGTCACTGCCTCGAGCGCCTCGCGAGCAGCCGAGTTCCGCAAAAAGAGCACCCCAACGGCGACGGCCGCGATGCCCAGCGCCGCGGCCAGTGCCAAGGACCCCCGACGGGTGTCGTCGACCGGCGCGTACAGCGCTGCGGTCGGCGCCGCCAGGATCACCCGCCACCCCGTGCCCGAAACGGTCTCGGACACGTAGTAGGTGGACTCACCGTCAGCCCCGAAGAGGCCCGACCGCCCTCTGGCGCTTGCGTCAGCGAGCGCCGGCGCCGCTTCCCGTAACGGCTTGCCGGCGCTCCTTCGAGCGTTCGTTGCCGCGACGATGTTCTTGCTGTCCACAAGGTAGTTGGCGGACCCGCCGACCGGACTCGCCTCGCTCAGGAACGCGGCGAGCGGAGTGGCCTGCACCTCGAAGGCGCCGCTGAACACGGTCGCCTCCCCGCCCTCGACCAGAGGAACGGCGAACGCGACCACTGGCTGGCTCTGGGCCGCGGACGGGACGACATCGGAAACGGTGATGGTGCCGTTCAATGCCGCAGTGAGATGGTCGTAGTGCCCTGCGAGGGGGCGACCCAGGATTTCAGGGCCGGCGGGCACCACCCGCAGCAGACGGCCCTCCTTGTCGAGCAGCACGGCTGCCTGGAAGCCGAAGGCATCGACGAACTGCTGGAACTCCTGATCATCCGGAACATGGTCAGCCCAGTACCTCCTCGCCTGCTCCTGCTCCTGGCTGGTGATCTGGCGGATGTAGGTCGCCATGAATCGGGCGGCTAGGTGTCCGCGCACGCGGAACCGTTCCTCGGTCCTCTTTCGCGCATCCGAATGACTGCGCTGGGCGATCCCGAACCCAATGACGCCCACGACGAGAACGAGAAGCGCCACGACCATCCGGATCGCCTTCCGGTGCCCCGTCACCGTGCCTTGGAGACGCATCTCGGGCTGCAAGCATGCTTCACCGGTGTCGTCGAGCCTGACGATCACCGGCAATCGAAGTCTCTTTGTGGCTCGCAGCGCGATGCGGTGGCTCTCCTCGCGGTGGATGCCGCTGATCAACCCGAGGATCGACGGTCGCCTTCTTCGATCGAGACATCGATGGGCTCCGCGTCGCCAAAGGTCAGCCGTGGGCGGTGGCCATCGGTGACACGGAGAGGTGCTCCCCGACCGATCTGCTGACCATGGCGAGCAGGGCGTCCTTGCTCACCGGCTTGGCGAGATAGGCGTCCATCCCTGCGGCCAGGCAGCGCTTGCGGTCTTCCCGGCGGGCGCCGGCGGTCATGGCGATGATCGGCGTATGCCTCCGGGCTCCCTCACTGGCGCGGATCGCGGCGGTTGCCTCGTAGCCGTTGAGCTCAGGCATCTGACAATCCATCAGCACCGCGTCGTACCGGTTCGCGTTGAACGCTTCGACGGCGGCTGCCCCGTTGAGCACGGTGTCTACTGTGTATCCCCCCTGCGAGAGCATCTCCACGGCCACCTTCTGGTTGATGAGGTTGTCCTCGGCGAGAAGCAACCTGAGGCCAGACGGGCTGGGAACCGGAGGTTCCGGGGTCCTCTCACTGCCGTTGGCGACGACGTGGGCGACAGGCGGGATCGACCCGGTTCCGAGACAGCGCCGCAGCTCGTCACGATGCACGGGCTTGGAGATGGTGACGACCGTTGGATCGTCCAGATCAGGATCCTGGGCCAGATCGGTCATGAGCACGACACGGACGTCGAGCGACGGGTCGGCGGCGATGACCCGCCTGAGCTCCTCGCCGTCCATGCCGGGCATGGTGCGGTCGACCACCGCGACCTGGAAGGGCCGGTTCTGGATGGCGGCGGTGCGCAGCGTGCCGAGGGCGGCCTGACCCGACGAGGCGGCGCTCACGCGCTGGCAGCCATCCAGGTACTTGGCAAGGATGCCCCGCTGGGTGGCGCTGTCGTCTACGACGAGGACGGACAGGTCGGCGAGCCCGTCCTCCTCCACCGGCGCCTCGTGCACCGCATCGTGGCCGAACACGGTGAACCAGAACGTGCTGCCCCTGCCGAGCTCGCTGGAGACGCCGCAATCACCGCCCATCAGGGAGATGAGCTGACTGCTGATGGCGAGGCCCAGCCCCGTCCCTCCGTACTTCCGCGAGGTCGACGTATCGGCCTGGGCGAAGGGCTGGAAGATGGGGCCGAGCTTGTCGGGTTCGATGCCGTCGCCCGTGTCGGACACGTCGTAGCGGATGAGGGGCTCGGGACCACCGGACTCGACCTCGGTGACACGCACGACGATCTCGCCCTCCTGCGTGAACTTGATGGCGTTGCCGACGAGGTTGGTCAGCACCTGTCGCACGCGCCCCGGGTCGCCACTGATGACGGCGGGCACTTCGTCGGCCACGACCGCCATCAGCTCGAGGCCCTTGGTCTGGGCCCGGCCGGCCAAGAGGTCGACGACGTCGTCCACCACGGTGCGGACCGCGAACGGGATCTTCTCGACATCCATCATCCCCGCCTCGACCTTGGAGAAGTCGAGGATGTTGTCGATGATCGTCAGCAGCGCCTCACCCGAGTTGCGGACCGTCTGTGCGTAGTCCCGCTGGCGGGGGTCGAGATCCGTCTCCAACAGCAGATCGGTCATCCCGATGACGCCGTTCATCGGCGTTCGAATCTCGTGGCTCATGTTGGCGAGGAAGTCCGACTTGAGCCGCGACGCCTCGTTGGCCTCGTCGCGCGCGACGGCCATGGCCGCCTCCGCGCCCGCCTCAGCCGTCACGTCAGCAAGGGTGCCGACCCAGCCGGCGGCGCCGCCGTCGCTGTCGACGATGACCTTCGAGGTCACGAGCACGACCCTGGGCTCCGACCGCGGCGGCCTCATCTCGAAGCGGTGGATCAGCTCGGCGCCCTCGGCGCTCCTGCCCGGCTGGACGCCGGCCAGCCCCCGTCGCTGCGTGGCCGGGATGATGCTGTCCCACGGCTGCCCGGCGGCCCGGTCCGCCTCGATCCCGGTGATCTCCGACCAACGCGGGTTGGTGTACGTGTACCGGTTGTCGGCGTCGGTCTGGAAGATCCCGATGGGCGCCGCGTCGGTGAGGAGGCGGAGGCGGTCGGCGGACGTCTGCACCTCCCGGGCCTGGGTGGCGAGGGATTCGGCCTTGGTGAAGAGGCTGGCGAAGACGGCAACCTTGGCCCGGAGCTCCTCTGGCTGGACGGGGGACGACATGAAGTCCACCGCGCCCTCGGCGTAGCGATCGCTGCTCGCCAGCTCGTTCAGATCGACGGCGGTGATGAAGATGATCGGCGTCATCTCCGACTGCCAGCGGAGCCGGATCATGGCCGCGGTCTCGAACCCGTCCATCACCGGCATGCGCACGTCGAGGAGGATGACGGCGAAGTCCCGGTCCATGACGCAGCGCAGTGCCTCGAGACCGGAATCGGCCTCGACGATGTTGTAGCCGACAGGGTCGAGTACCGACCGGATGGCCAGGCGCTTCGACGGGTTGTCGTCGACGATCAGCACCGGCTCGTTCACGGCGCCACCGCCCTGTCGGCCGGGAGCCAGGGTGCCAGCGCCTCGAAGAGCTCAGTGGTGTCGACCGGCTTGGGCACGAAGTCGTTGGCGCCGGCGTCGAGGCAGCGCTGACGCTCGCCGACCATGACCTTGCCGGTGACGGCGATGATGGGGACGGCTTCGAGCCCGGCGACGGCGCGTATGGCGCGGATGGTCGCGTACCCGTCCATCACCGGCATCATGATGTCCATGAGCACGAGGTCGATGTCAGGCTCGCGCCCGAGGGCGGAGAGGGCATCGGCGCCGCTCTCGGCCACCACGACCGTCGCTCGGGCTCGCTCGAGCAGCGCGCTCATGGCGAAGATGTTGCGGAAGTCGTCGTCGACGACGAGCACCTTGATTCCGTCGAGGTCCTTGACCTCACCCACGGCGAGGCTGGGGCGGGGCGGTGGCATCACGGCCGGCACACGGTCGGGGACCACGACGGCAGGAGGCTCCCACACCGGAGCAGCGGCGGGCATGGGCGCGCTCTCGGGCTCCCAGGTTGCTGTCCGGTTCGCGGGTGCGACCGACGTGGCACCGACGGGCAGGTACACGGTGAAGGTGCTGCCTTGGCCTGGCGCGCTCGTGACGGTGATCTCGCCGTCGAGCAGGCCGACCAGCTCGCGACTGATGGAGAGACCCAGCCCGGTGCCTCCGTAGCGTCGGGCGGTGGTGCCGTCACCTTGGGCGAAGGCCTCGAAGATGCGCAGCTGCTCGTCAGGCGCCAGCCCGATGCCGGTGTCGATCACCGACAGCGCGACCACCGAGTCCGCCGTCGACAGCGTGGCCGCGTCTGCGCTCCAGCCGGCGGCGGCGGTCCGGATCTCGACCCGGACGCCGCCCTTCTCGGTGAACTTGAAGGCGTTGCTGATCAGGTTGGCGAGGACCTGACGCAGGCGCTGGCTGTCGGTGAGGACGTGCTCAGGGCTCCCGGGCGCGAGATCGACCGTGAACGTCAGCCCGCTCGCCTGGGCCACGGGCTCGAAGTCCCGCAGGAGCGACGTCTTGAGCACCCCGATCGAGAGCTCCGCCATGTCCGGGGTCACAGTGCCGGATTCGACCTTGGCCAGGTCGAGGATGCTGTTGAGCAGGGTCAGCAGGTCGTGTCCCGATGTGCGGATGACGCTGGCGTACTTGACCTGGGTGTCCGTCATGTTGTTGTCGGGGTTGGCCTCGAGCTGCTCGGCCAGGATGAGCAGGCTGTTGAGCGGTGTGCGCAGCTCGTGCGACATGTTGGCGATGAACTCGGACTTGTAGGTCGACGACGCTGCGAGCTGGCCTGCCTTCTCCTCGAGCAGTCGCTTCGACTGCTCGACTATCTGGTTCTTCCGCTCGGCCTCGATGTTCTGATCGGCGAGCAGGCTGGCCTGGCGGCCCAGGTCCTCGTTCGACTCCCGCAGCTCCTCCTGCTGGGAGCGGAGCTCCTCGGCCTGGCTCTGTGACTGCATCAGGAGGTTCTCGGTGAGGGTGTTGGCCTCGATGGTGTTGAGCACGAGGCCGATGCTCTCGGTGATCTGGTCGAGGAAGGCCTGGTGGGTCGGGCTGAAGGAGGAGAACGATGCCAGCTCCACGACGGCGCGCACGGATCCCTCGAACAGGACCGGCAGCACGATGATGTTCAGCGGCGGGGACGCCCCGAGGCCGGAGCTGATCCGCACGTAGTCGGCGGGGACCTCGGTGAGCAGGATGCGCTTCTTCTCCTTGGCGCACTGGCCGATGAGGCCCTCGCCGAGTCGGAACGAGGTCGCCAGCTGCCTGCGCTCCTCGAAGCCATAGCCGGCCTGGAGCTCGAGCACCTTTACCCGCTCGTTCGACCCGTTCATGGAATAGAAGGCGCCGTGCTGAGCGGACACCAGCGGGGCGAGCTCGGAGAGGATCATGCTCGACACCGTGGCCAGGTCGCGCTGGCCCTGGAGCATGCGAGTGAAGCGCTCCCGGTTGGTCTTCAGCCAGTCCTGCTCGGTGTTCTGATCCGTCGTCTCTCGCAGGTTGCGGATCATCTCGTTGAGCTTGTCTTTCAGGACGGCGACTTCGCCGCTGGCCTCGACGCGCACCTGGCGGGTGAGGTCGCCCTCGGTGACGGCAGTGGCGACGTCGGCGATGGCGCGGACCTGGTTGGTGAGGTTGGCCGCCAGCTGGTTGACGTTGTCGGTGAGGTCCTTCCAGACGCCGGCCACCTCCTTGGACTGGGCCTGGCCCCCGAGCTTTCCCTCGACGCCGACTTCACGGGCCACACGGGTGACCTCGCTCGCGAAGGCGTTGAGCTGGTCGACCATGGCGTTGACGGTGTTCTTCAGCTCGAGGAACTCGCCCTTGACGTCGATGGAGATCTTCTTGCTCAGGTCGCCGTTGGCCACCGCGGTCGTAACCTCGGCGATGTTGCGCACCTGACCGGTCAGATTGCCGGCCATGAGGTTGACGTTGTCGGTCAGGTCCTTCCACACGCCGCCCACCTCGATGGTGACGGCGGCCGCTTGGCCGAGCCTGCCCTCGGTGCCGACCTCGCGGGCGACGCGGGTCAGCTCGGAGACGAAGCCGTTGAGCTGGTCGACCATGCCGTTGATCGTGTTCTTGAGCTCGAGCATCTCCCCACCCACCTCGGCCGAGACCTTCTTGCTCAGGTCGCCGTCGGCGACGGCCCCGATGACCCGCTGCATCTCGCTGGTGGGACGCACGAGGGCGTCGATCAGGCTGTTGACCGACTCGACGCTGCCCGACCAGCGCTGGGTCGGCCCAGCGAGGTTGACCCGCTGGGAGAGGCGGCCCTCGCGGCCGACGACCCGGCTCACCCGGGCCAGCTCGGCCTCCAGCATCTGATTCGCGATGACCACGTCGTTGAGGCCGTCCGCGGCCTTGCCCGCCACGCCCGTCCAGTCGAGCGGCATGCGGGCGGTGAAGTCGCCGCCCTCGAGCTTGGCCAGGAAGGTGAGCAGGACGCTGGCATCGACTGCGTCTGCGTGCATCACGGTTGCGTCTGACATTGGGGCCTCCCCCGAGAGCGCGACGAGCGCTCCGAGATTCGGATCGATCGAGCCAGTGCCCCTACTGGTGCCTCGGCGTGATCGATCGTGAGCTGTGCGGAAAGGATTCGGTCGGTCATTGGTCCACCGCATCGATCGGTGGGAGCTTCCGGCGGTCGGCGACCAGCTGGGCCATGTCACGGGCCGGCATCGGGCGGGCCAGGAAGAAGCCCTGGGCCCGGCCGCATCGCATCGTCCTGAGGAGGTCAAGCTGTTCGCGCGTCTCGATACCCTCGGCGATCACGCCCAGCCCCAGTGCGGTGGCCATGGCCAGGATGGCGGCCACGAGGGCAGAGTCGTGGGCGTCGGTGCCGAGGCCGTCCACGAAGCCGCGGTCGATCTTCACCTCGTCGAGCGGGAAGCGCTTGAGGTAACTCAGCGACGAGTAGCCCGTGCCGAAGTCGTCGATCGACAGCCTGACGCCCAGCGACTTGAACCGGGCGAGGATCTTGCCGAAGTAGTCGACGTCGTCCATGAGGACGCTCTCGGTCAGCTCCAGACAGAGGTCCGGTCCACGCAAACCGGTGCGAGCCAGGACCTCCTTGACCATGTGCACCACGTCGGGTGCTGCCATCTGCTGCACGGAGAGGTTGACGGCCACGGTCATGGACGGATCCTCCCGTTGCCACTCCACGAGCTCCCGGCACGCCTGCTCGAGTACCCAGGCGCCGATCGGCACGATGAGTCCCGTCTCCTCGGCGAGGGTGATGAACCCGTCCGGACCCACGAGGCCCCGCTCCGGGTGCTCCCAACGAACGAGCGCCTCCGCGCCTACGACAGCCTCGGTGGTGAGGTCGACGAAAGGTTGGTAGTGCACCGTGAACTCCTCGCGCTCGACGGCGCGCCGCAGCTCCATCTCGGTGGTGATCCGACGCTGGGCCTGGGCCCGCAGCACCTCGTCGAACGGCTCGACCCGCCCCCGCCCTCGATCCTTGGCCCGGTACATCGCGGCATCCGCGTCCTGCAGGAGGGTCTGGGGCGTCGCGTCCTCGTCAGCGACGGCGATGCCGATGCTGGCCGAGAGCGAGAACTCGCGCCCGCCGACGTGACAAGGCGCTCGTAGGGCGTGGAGGACCCGCTCGGCGACATCGGCTGCCCCCGCGTGGCCGACGTCCTCGCACACCATCACGAACTCGTCGGCGCCGAGGCGGGCCACGGTGTCCCCCGGCCGCAGGTGCTCGGCGATGCAGTCCGATGCGTGCTGGAGCACGGCATCTCCGGCGCCATGGCCCGCCGCGTCGTTGAGCGCCTTCAGGTGATCGAGGTCGAGAACCATGACCGCGAGCTGCGTCCCGCGTGCCCGCGTGCCGGACAACGCCACCGACAGCCGGTCGTCGAGCAGGACCCGGTTGGGCAGACCTGTCAGCGGGTCGTGGAAGGCCTGGTGAGCGAGCTCCTGCGCCAGCTCCTTGCGCTCGGCGATGTCCTCCAATTGGACGAAGTAGTAGTGAGGGTCGCCGCCCGTGTCGCGAACCAGGCTGACGTGCAGCGACACCCAGAGAAGCGACCCGTCCGGCCGCTGGCACCGGCGCTCGTCCTCGTAGGTGTTCTCACCCGCGACCATGCGGGACCGCACCTCCTGGCCGAATCGCACATCCTCGGTGGGCCAGAAGTCGTGCAACGGCCGACCGATGACGTCGTCTGCCGTCCGGGCCAGGATCGCGGACATGGCAGGGTTCGCGTCGAGCGTGCACCCGTCGAGGTCGGTGATGGCGATCCCGACCGCGGCCTGCTCGAAACCCAGCTGGTACCGGGCCTCGGCTGCTTGGCGCACCCGTTCCGCCTCCACGCGTTCCGTCTCGTCCAGGATCGTGCCCGCCATGGTCACGAGGCCCCCGTCCCCGCCCCGCTCCGGGATCACCAGACCACGCACATGGCGCACGTCGCCGTTCGGCCGGGTGATCCGGTACGTGAGGTCGAAGGGCACGCCCTGCTCCATGGCGGTCCCCCACGCCCGCTCCAGCTCCGGCCTGTCCTCCGGGTGGACGAGCGACAGATAGAGCTCCTGCGTCGGCGCCGGCCGTGGTTCGAGCCCGAGGATGCGGAAGAACTCATCCGACCACACCATGGCGCCGGTCGTGAGTTCGATCTCGAAGCTACCCACCTGGGCGATGGCCTGGGCCTCGGCCAGACGACGCTCACTCCGCTCCAGTGCCTGAAGCGCGCTACGCCGGACGGAGATGTCGTGGCCGATCACCGACTGCCCGATCACGATGCCGGCCTGGTTGATCCCCGAGACCGTGATGGCGAGGTCGATCGAGGTTCCGTCCTTGCGCCGCCTCACCGTCTCCAGGTACACGGGCGGCCCGCCGGCCAGGAGCGCATGGCGCACTGCGGTCTGCTCGTGCCTCTTGTCCTCGCCGGCGAGCACGTTCACCGGCCGGCCGATGATCTCCTCCGCGCCGTACCCCAGCAGGCGCTCGGCCGCCTCGTTCCAGCTGCTGATCAGCCCGTCGACGGTCACACTGAAGATGGCGTCGCCGGACCCCTCGACGATGGCGGCCAGGCGCTGGCGTGCCTCGACATCCGCCCTGCGTTCGGTGACGTCCATGGAGACGCCGATGACGGCGACCAGCGCGCCGTCCCGGCCGTAGACCGGCGTGTCAGTGACGTTGGCCCGGAAGCGACCGCCGCCCCGTCGCGCGACCCACAGGTCGCCCGACCAACTCTCGCCCCGGCCGAGCGCCTCGTAGACGGCGGCGGCTTCCACTTCGCTCATCTCTGCGCCGGTCAGGTCCTGCGCGAGGCGCCCGACAGCCTCGGCCGCCGTCCATCCGTACATCTCCTCGGCTGCCCTGTTCCAGTACACGACGACGCCGGCCATGTCCGTGGCGATCAACGCCTGGCCTACGGCGTCGAGCAGTGCGGCCTGGAAGCGAAGCGACTCCTTGGCCTCGGGGAGACTGTGGGCGGCAACCCCGGCGGTCGGCTGGCGCGTCACAACCGTGGCCGTCGCCCGGTTGCCCCCTTGTTCGGTTGTCATCCCTGCCCTTCCTGGACATCGACGCACGGCCGACGTGCGCACCAGGGTCTGAGGCGTCGCATTACCGGCCCGCCCCACGCGGCCCGGAATCGGGGTGTGTCTCACAACGTACGGGCCGCTACCCCCGGTGCCACAAGTGGACAAATGCGACATCCCCGAAGGTGGGGACTACGCGAGCTCTCCGTCGTCGATCCCCTGCCGGACGTAGTCCTCGATGTCCGTAGCCGTACCGACCCACTTCGCCACCTGCCCGTCAGGGCCCCTGAGGGGCAGCGCCCGCGCCGCGTGCCAGCGCCATGTCCCGTCGGCCCGCCGAAGGCGGTAGTCGTGCTCGAACGGGGTACCCGACCGGCTCGCCTCCTCCCATGCCCGACGCGACCATTCGGTGTCGTCGGGATGGACCAGACGGACCCAGTCCCAGTCGTACGCCGCTTCGCGCGGGGTGCCGAAGTAGTCGGCGCCCTGGGCGTTGAGGTACTCGGTGGCACCGTCCGGCGCCGCCACCCACACGATGTGGGGCAGGGCGTCCGCCAACAGACGGAGCTCGGGGTCGGTGAAGGCCAGGGCGCCCCGTCGTCGGTCGCTCGCCGACGTCTCTCGGCGATCGATCGGGGGCGCCTGCAGCAACGACGAGACTCGTTGCCGGCTCACACCGAACAGCCGCGCGATCTTCTCCATCGACAGCCCCTCGGAGTACAGCGCCCTGGCTTCGGCGCGCCGGAGGGTGCTCCCGGTGTCGGAGAGCGCACCCAGCACGGCCGTGATCAGCTCGAGCACCGACCGGCCCTGATGCTGGTCGAACACCTCGGCGTACGTCGCACCCGACCGGCGGACCTCGGTCACCACCTCCGCACGCTCGAGGGCCGTGGCGATGTAGGCGCTGCACTCGTGCAACGTCTCCACGACGGCCGTCAGACCCAGGAGCACCTCGTCATCATCAGGAAGATGATCCGCCACGATTCCTTCTCATCGCGGTGTCCGTTTTGCCGAGTTTGCCAAATGGCAGACAGCGCCTCAAGCACGCCGTTGGCTCACCGCGGGGGCGACCGCTTCGTCAGGACACCCGGCAGGACTGGTGCCGACTCCCGTTCCACCGGTTCCCGCTTTTCGGACCCCGACGTCGTGCGGCGACGACGCCGGAGCAGCAACCACGCCACCAGCGCGGCCAGAAGCACACCGAGCGCCAGCGCGCCAGCGCCCACCGGTGAGGATCCCGACTCTTCCTGCACCGGCGCAACTGCGGCGCTGGCGCCCGCGTCGGACGGGAAAGTGAGACGGGCGGTCCCGGACACCGACGTGACGCCCGAGATGAGGGTGATGGTGGCATCCCACGGCCCGTTGGGCAGGGCGCGGTCCAGAGGAACGGCGACCGGTCCGCTCTGTCCAGGCTCGAGCGTGGACCTCGTCCGCACGGGAAAGGGTCCGGCCGATAACGACGAGGGGCCCTTGGTGAGCGCGAGCTCGCCCGACAGGTCGATGGCCCGCTCGCCGGTGTTGTGCACCTGTGCTGTCACCAGCGGTGCGCCTTGGCCGTCGCGCCCGGCCGTCAGCGTGTCGATGGTGAACGAGGTGATCGGCGCCCCGCCAGGGCCGACGGAGAGATAGATGCGGATGCCGACGCGGCTCACGGTCGCAACGCCGCCGTCGCCGGATGTGGCCCGCTCGGCCAGGGCCGCGGCGTAGCGCTCGCCTCTCGTCGCATCGGCGGGCACGGCGATGGTCACGGTGACGGGGACTGTCTGGCCGGGCTGCACGGTGGCCGAAGACGGCGAGAACGACGTCCAGCTTGTGAGGTCATTGTTCGCACGCCCCGGGTCGACAGCAAAGGTGCCGTCGATGATCTTGGAGGAGGCGGCGTAGAAGGCGAGGTCGACGGGCTGGTCGTCGCCGTTGGAGAACCCGACCTTGCGGGAGATGGTCGTCCCCGGCGCCAGGTGGTCGATGATGTACTCGTGGGCCCGCGGGTCGTCGCGGTTGGCCGCCGGCCCCTCGAGCAGCTTGGCGCCGATACCCGGCGGGGGCGTGGGGGTGGAGGCCTGCGCCCACGCGCCGGTTGCCGGGGCGCAGAGCGCACCGGCAACCAGCACCAGGACCAGACGACGGGTCGTCGTCCAGGCCATGGTCAGACGACCGTCTGCGTGACGGTGCCGGCATAGCTGCCCGAGAAGGGCAGCGTCTGGGCGGCCAGCAGGGCCGTCGGCGTGTAGGTGAACACCGAGTTGATGCTGTCGCCGGTGGCGGAGACCAGCGGTCCGGTGGCCACGACTGCGGCGGCCGCGACCCGCGTGCCCGTGCCCGCGGTGAAGCTGCCCACCGTCTCGTCGAGGGTGATCTGGTCGGCGAGGATGGTGGCGCCGCCGCTCTCGGTCAGGTTGGTCACCGAGGCGGAGACGACCCAGCTCCCAGTGCGGTCGAACTCGGCGCGGCCGTCGGTGACGGTGGTGACCGGCATGTCCACCGCCGTGCCCTGCACCAGCGCCGTGCCGGCGGTGGGCGTCTGGGCGATCGCCAACGTGCCGCCCGCGACCTCGAAGGTGACGGGCTGGTCGGCTGCGTACGCGGCCGTCATACCGACGCCGAGCAACGATGTGCCGGCGACGGCGGTGCCGGCGACTGCCAGCGTGAGCATCTTGCGGAACTTCATGGTGGAAGCCTTCTCTCTGGTTCGCCGGGGTTGTCCCGTCGTGCGCCGATCGGCGCTTGCCTCCGCACCGTCGTCGTCATCCCGGGTGAAGATGAGCCGTGTTGTGGCGCCGTTGTCACCGCAGCTCGGGACTGCAGTCCGCGCATCCGTGGTTCAATGGACACACCGGATCGCCGGTGGGGGTCATCGACCGGCTCGACTCGAAGAGACGGGCTGCCCATCCTTGGACGGCCCGACAGCGTTGCCCCGGACCCCGGTGGCGCATCGAACTGCGCACGGGAGATCCGATGGAACGCCACACAACCGAAGGTCCCGAAGTGGCTGCCGATGCCGGGCACCACGCCGCCACCGCTGACGAGCTCCGGCTATCCGAGGTGCTGAGCGACTTCGCCCGCACCATGGTCACGGACTTCCCCATCCAGGCCATCCTCCATCGGCTCGTGGAGCGCATCGTCGACGTGCTGCCTGTCGACGCCGCGGGCGTGACCCTCATCGCACCGGAAGGACGTCCTCGATACGTCGCCGGGTCGAGCGACGCCGCCCACCTCTACCAGCGGCTGCAGAGCGAGCTCGGAGAGGGGCCCTGTCTCACGGCGTACGAAACGGGAGCGTCGATCGCGGTCACCGACCTTCGGGGTGAGACGCCGTTCCCGACGTTCTCCGCGGCTGCCCTGGACGCCGGGTTGGCGGCGGTCTTCTCGTTTCCCATGCGCCACGGGCCCGAGCAGATGGGAGCCCTCGACCTGTACCGCGACGTCCCTGGCCCGCTGGACACCGCGGCCACGCGCGCCGCGACGATCCTGGCCGATGTCGCCGCCGCATGTGTCCTCAACGCCCGGACGAGAGACGACCTGCAGGACTCCGCCGATCGCTCAGCGAGGCTGGCGGCGATCGTCGAGTCCTCCCAGGACTCCATCATCAGTTGGACGACCGGCAGCGTGATCACCAGCTGGAACCCGGGCTCGGAGCGCATGTACGGCTACGACGCGGAGGAGGCCCTCGGTCAGGACCTGTCCTTCATCGTCCCGCAGGAACACTTGGCGACGACCAACCGCGTCCACAGCGAAGTGCTCCGGGGCCTGACCGTCCCGCCGTTCGAGACGAAACGTCGTCGGCGGGACGGCAGTGTCATCGACGTCGCCGTCACGGTGTCGCCTATTCGGGACCGTACGGGGGCGATCATCGGGCTGTCGGCCTTCGGCAGGAACATCTCGGAGAGCAAGCGGGCCCTCGAAGCGCTCCGCAACAGCCAGGCCCGCAAGGCCGCTGTCCTCGCCTCTGCCCTCGACGCCATCATCACGATGGACGCCGACGGCCGGATCGAGGAGTTCAACCCCGCGGCGGAGCGCTCCTTCGGCCTGACGGCCGATGAAGCGGTCGGACGCAATCTGACCGAGCTCATCATCGTGCCGCCGGCCGACCAGCGGCTTCTCGACCTCCAGGTCTGTTCGCCCGACGACACCGGGCTGCGCACCGAGGTGGTCGCCCGACGATCGGACGGCACCGAGTTCCCGGCCGAGGTGAGCATCACCGTCGTCGACGCCGGGGCGACCCTCTACATCGCCTTCATCCGCGACATCACCGAACAGCAGCAGGCGAGCGCAAAGGCAAGGGTGCTGGAGGACCGGGTCAATCAGTCGCGACGACTCGCCGGTCTAGGCCAGCTCGCCGGCGGCGTGGCCCACGACTTCAACAACCTCCTGGTTGTGATCCTCAACTACGCGAGCTTCGTCGCCGAGGCGGTTGTCGACGACGTCGAGCTGCACCACGACGTCCAGCAGATCATGGGCGCCACCCAACGGGCGGTACGCCTCACCAGGCAGCTCCTGATGTTCGCCAGTCGGGAGGCGGCGGATCCTGCGCCGATCGACCTCAACATCCTGGTGGCGGACATCGAGGACCTCCTCGCACGAAGCATCGGTGAGTCCAACACCTTGGTGGTGCGCCCCGGCCGAGATCTGCCCGCGTTCCGAGCGGACAAGGGCCACGTCGAGCAGGTCCTCCTGAACCTGGCCCTCAACGGACGTGACGCGATGCCGGCGGGCGGGGTGCTCACCATCGAGACCGGGCAGGTGGAGCTGGGTGAGGTGTACGCGGCGTCCCATCCCCCCATCCGGGCCGGACGGTACGTCCAACTCTGCGTCTCGGACAACGGCATTGGCATGAGCCCCGACGTGGCGTCCCATGCCCTCGAGCCCTTCTTCACGACCAAGCCGAGCTCGGAGGGCACCGGTCTCGGGCTGGCGACCGTCTACGGCATCGTGACCGAATCGGGTGGGGGCGTAGCTCTCTACAGCGAGGAGGGGATCGGCACCACGGCCAAGGTCTTCTTCCCGATCATCGAGGATCCGGCGGCGCCGGCGCCGGGCCCTGCCACCGAGGGCCCGTTGCGAGGAGAAGGCGAGACGGTGCTGGTGGTGGAAGACCAGGACGCGGTCCGTGCCGTCACGGTGCGCATCCTGCGCAGGAACGGCTACGTCGTGATGGATGCCTCGAGCGGCGCCGATGCCCTCGTCATCGCTGCCGAGCACGGTCTGGACCTGCTGCTGACCGACGTGGTGATGCCCGTGATGTCGGGCCCGCAGCTCGCCGCCGAGCTCCGGCACCGCGACCCGTCCCTCCCGGTGCTCTACATGTCCGGCTACGCCCAAGGCGTGCTCGACCTCGACCACGGCCGGGCTGAGTCCGTGACGCTGCTCGAGAAGCCGTTCGACGAGGTCACCATCCTCCGTCGTGTCCACCAGGCGATCGGCCTCGGTCCGCCCCCCACGATCGCCGCCTCGTGACCGCGACGCGAAGGCCCCTTCGATGCATCTCCTGATCGTCGAGGACGAGGTCGCCATCCGCGACCTGGTGACGCTCAAACTCGAGAAGGAAGGCATTCGGGTCACCGGCACCTCCACGGTTGCTGCTGGCATACACGCCATCGAGTCGACGGTCTTCGACGTGGCCGTCCTCGATCTCACGTTGCCGGACGGCTCGGGTCTGGAGGTGCTGACGGCGCTGCGCGGCCTCGGGTCAGCGACCCACGTCATCGTCCTGAGCGGCTCGGGGAGCGAGTCCGCCCGCGTACGGGCGCTCGAGCTCGGCGCCGACGACTACGTGGTCAAGCCCTTCTTCGTCCGCGAGCTCGCGGCTCGGGTACTCGCCGTCGGCCGGCGGCAACGCGACGCTGACGAGCGTGTGCTGCAGCATGGCGCGCTGAGGGTCAACCTCGCGGCGCGAGAGGTGTCGGTGGGGAGCGAGCCGATCGACCTGACGGCCAAGGAGTTCGACCTGCTCGCCTTCCTGGCCTCGCGCCCCGGCGAGGTCTTCAGCCGCGATGCGCTGCTTCGCTCGGTCTGGGGGTCCGCTCCCGACTGGCAGACGGGCGCCACCGTCACCGAGCACGTCCGCCGGCTCCGGGCCAAGCTCGGCCCGTCCACCGACGGGTCGTCGCTGCGGACGGTGCGAGGCGCCGGGTACCGGTTCGACGCGTGGTCCGAACCGCTGGCACCGTCGGTCTCGGACGAAAAGGCCGCGGATGTGCCTGTCGCGAAGGGCCACGTGGTGTTGGTGGGCCGGAAGATCGCTGCGGCTGACCGGCCCGCACTCGCCCTCCTCGGCTTCGCCGACGAAGCCGACCTCGTGGGGACGGACGTCGACGACCTGGTGGCGTCCGAGTCCATCACCGCGGTGCGGGGACGACGGCGGGCGATCGAGGCCGGGGACAGCCCGAAGTCCCAGCTGGTGAGGCTGCTCGGGGCCAAGGGAACCGCCCTTCTTGTCGAACTCTCCTCGGAAGCGATCGAGTGGCACGGTGCGCCGGCACGGCGGAGCACCTTCCACCCGATCTCCGATCCATCCATCAGGGTCCGACACCTCGCCACCGGCGTGCTCGGCGACGTCTCCGACGCCGTCATCGTGACCGACCTCGACTTCCACATCCGCAGCTGGAACGAGGCCGCGGAGCGGCTGTACGGATGGGCCGAGGACGAGGTCCTGGGCAAACATGTCGCCGACGTCATCCCCTGGGCGGGCGAGCATGACTCCCTGAACACGGCCATGGAGGCCCTCGAGGAGAGCGGCCGGTGGTGCGGCGAGGGTCAGCAGGTGGGCCGTGATGGCTCGATCATTCAGGTGATCGCCTCCACGTCGATGGTCAGGGACGAGGGAGGCGACGCGATCGGGGTCGTCTCCGTCAACCGAGCCGCCGATGCGTTGGTCGGAGCTCGCAGTGCGGGCCGGTCGACTGAGGCGGAGATCGCCGAGGCCCTCGACCTAGGCCAGTTCCGCGTGCACTACCAACCGGTGGTCGCCCTCGACGACCTTCGCGTGACCGGGTTGGAGGCACTCGTGCGCTGGAACCACCCCGCTCGGGGCCTGCTCGAACCGGGGGCGTTCATCGGGCAGATCGAGGGCACGGACACCGCGGCACGCCTCGGGCGCGCCACCTTCGGGGCCGCCTGCCGCCAGGCGGCGGCGTGGCGACGAGCCGGCATCGATCTCGAGATCGCGGTGAACCTGTCCGGCACGGACATGGCCGACCCCGGCCTCTTCGATGCGGTCAGCGCCACGCTGGGCGCCGCGCATCTCGACGCCGGCGCGGTCTGGCTGGAGGTCACGGAGACCAGCGTGGTCGAGGACCTCGACGTCGCCGCGACGGTGCTCAACCGGTTGGCCGAGCTCGGCCTGCGGATCGCCATCGACGACTTCGGCACCGGATGGGCCAGCCTGACCTATCTCCGGCAGTTCCCGATCCACGCCCTCAAGATCGACCGGAGCTTCGTGACCCACGTCGACCACGACACCCAGGACGTCGCCATCGTCCGCTCGATCGTCTCCCTCGGGCACGAGCTCGAGCTCCTCGTGGTGGCCGAGGGTGTGGAGACCCTCGCCCAGCAGGCCGCCCTCCGGGATCTGGGTTGCGCCAGCGCCCAGGGCTACCTCTACGGCCGTCCGACGCCGGCCGCCGAGGTTCCACTCGGGCGCGCCCGTCCCCGCTGAGCCCGAGGCTCCAAGAACAACAGCGGCACAACCTGACTGGAGCGACCCTGAACGCGGTCGAAGGCTCAGTCACACAGTTGTCGAGCAAGGGGGCGGTCATGTTCATGGTGGCAATGGCGGTGGTGTTCGGAATCGTGACGAGCGGACTCTTGTGGGTCGCGATGGCCGTGGTCGTGCGGCGTACGCGAGCCGCCGCGTTCTCTACCCAATCGTTGCGCTACGTGCGTGAGTCCATCGACGAGGCCTCCCTGTCAGGTCACGCGGTGCACGTCCGCACCAGGTCCTGACCGTGTCCGTCGCCACCGATGCCGACGCGACGATCGTTCCTGCGCCCGCGCTACCCGGCCTGCACGAGGCGCTGCTCGACGCCGTCGGCCACGCCATCGTCGCCGTCGGCGCGACCGGGCTGGTCGTCTCCTGGAACACCTCGGCGGAGCAGATGTACGGCTGGTCCGCCGAGGAAGCGCTCGGGTGCAGGGTTCGTGACCTGATCGACGCGGGCGCGGAGTACGACACAGCACATGAGGACCTCAGGGCCGGAGCGAGCTGGTCAGGTGAGCACGTCGTCAGGCATCGGGACGGAACCCTGTTCACAGTGGCGGTCACCCATACGCCGATGGTCGACCTGAACGGCACGGTCGTGGCGGTCGTCGGTGTCGGCGTGGACGTGACTGCGGCGAAGCTGGTCGAGGCCGAGCTCCGAGACAGTCGGGCGCGGTTCGAGGCCCAGTTCCGCGTCAGCCCGGTGCCCGCCTACATCTGGCAGCGTCACGGCGACGATTTCATACTGGTCGACGCCAACGACGCAGCCGTCGTCATCACCAGTGGGGCGGTCCGACACGAGATCGGGTTGCTGGCGACCGACTTCCTGGCCCAACGTCCTGATCTGCTCACGGATCTCCGCAGGTGCGCAGATGAGCGGACGCCCGAGAGCAAGCACGTCGGGTTCCGGATGCATACGACCGGACAGGATCTCGCCCTCGTGGTCGACTACGCGTTCGTGCCTCCCGACCTGGTCATGGTCCACACCCGGGACGTGACCGGGCAGCAGGCCGCGGAAGATGCGCTGCTCGCGAGCGAAGAGCGTTCCCGCATGATCATCAAGACGGCCGGCGAGGGCATCTGGATCATCGACGCCGTCGGCATCACGACGTTCGTGAACGGTCGGATGGCGGCCATGTTGGGGTACACGGCCGCAGAGATGGTGGGGACGCCGGCCCTCGCGTACATGGACGTCGAGGGTCAGGCGATCGCCGCCGCCGGCATGGGGCGAAGCGATGCGGACGCACCCGCACAGCTCGACTTCAGGTTCAAGGCTCGTGACGGCAGCGATGTCTGGACGCTCATCGAGACCAACGTCTTCGTCGACGCTGCCGGTCGGATCGGCGCCCTGGCCATGGTCACCGACATCACCGAGCGACGGCGAGAGCACCTAGAGCTGCGTCGGAGCGAGCGACGCCTCGCCGATGCGCAGCGGATCGCCCACGTCGGGAGCTTCGAGATCGACATCGCCACCGGCGTCGTGTCGTGGTCCGACGAGCACTTCCGGATCCTCGGACTCGACTCGAACCAGGAGGCCTCGGCCCGCCTCTTCGTCCCGTTGGTGCATCGTGAGGACATGCCGATCCTCGCAGCGGCCTGGGCCAACGCCGCCCAGGATGGCGTCGCCTTCGATATCTCGTACCGGATCTTCCGCCCGGACGGCGAGCAGCGATGGGTCCGGACGCAGGCTGTGCCCGAGCGTGACGAGGACGGTACGCCCATCCGCATGATCGGCACCCTGTTCGACGAGACGGAGCGGGTCGAAGCCGAGCGGGTGCGCAAGGTGGCGGAGGCTCGCTTCGAGCACGGCTTCGACCAAGCTGCGATCGGCATCGCCATCGTGGGCCTCGACGGGCTTGCCGTCGAGGTCAATCCTGCGCTGTGCGCACTCCTGGACCGTCCGCTCGGCGACCTGGTGGGGCAACGCCTGTCCGACTTCTCCGGCTCGGAGGAGCCGCCCCTCGCAGACGCGGTGCTCGCACGCGTCGCGATCGGCCACGACACCTACGCGGCCGAGCGTCGGTACGTGCGGTCGAACGGGTCGTTCGTGTGGGCTTCGATCCACATCAACCTGGTCCGCGACGAACGCGGCGAGCCCGACTACTTCTTCGTTCAGGTGGAGGACATCTCGCGGCGCAAGGACATGGAGGAGGAGGTCGCCCACGAGGCGTTCCACGACCATCTCACCGGTCTCCCGAACCGAGCGCTGCTGACCGACCGGCTCGCACTGGCGCTGGCCGGAATCGGTCGGAGAGGAACGCAGCTGGCGGTCATGTTCCTCGACCTCGACCACCTCAAGCTGCTGAACGACACGGCGGGTCACGCCAACGGCGACGAGGCCCTGCAGCACACCGCCGACTGCCTGGCCGAGACGCTGCGCCCGGGAGACACTCTGGCCCGGTTCGGCGGGGACGAGTTCGTCATGGTGTGCGAGGACGTGACGGTCGAAGAAGCCACCGAGATCGCGGAACGGGTGCTGCACGGACTCCGGGAGCCACACGTGATCGACGGGCGCCAGGTGCCGCTCTCGGCCAGCATCGGGATTGCGCTGGCGGACAACAGCGCCACGCCCCAGAGCCTGCTCCAGCAGGCCGACGCCGCCATGTACCGGGCCAAGGAGCGGGGCAGAGGTCGAGTGGAGCTGTTCGACGACGCGCTCCGGGCCCATGCCGAGCGCCGACACGCCACCGAATTCGAGCTGAAGCGGGCGGTGGAGCGCGAAGAGTTCGTCGTCTACTACCAGCCCATCATCGACGTCGCCACCGCAGCGGTGATCGGCGCCGAAGCGCTCGTCCGGTGGCAGCACCCCGAGCGCGGGCTCGTCGGTCCCGACGCCTTCATCGAGCTGGCCGAGGAGAGCGGGCTCATCGTCCCCATCGGGGCATGGGTGCTCGAACAGGCGTGCCGCGAGCTCGTGGAGTGGCAGCGCTACGACCCCGGCTTCTCGGTGTCGGTCAACCTCTCGGTGCGGCAGATGTCCGCGCCCGAGGTGGTCCCGATGGTGAGGGACGTGCTCGCCCGCACCGGCGTGCGCGGGAGTGACGTCTGCCTCGAGCTGACCGAGAGCGTCCTGATGGACGACGTCGACTACTTCGGGAAGATCCTCGCCCGGTTGAAGGAGCTCGGGGTTCGGCTGTCGATCGACGACTTCGGGACGGGCTACTCGTCCCTCACCTACCTCAAGCGATTTCCCGTCGACGAGGTCAAGGTCGACCGCAGCTTCGTGGACGGGCTCGGCACCGACCCCCACGACACGGCCCTGGTGGCGGTCATCCTCGCCATGGCCGAGGCGCTCGACCTCAGCGTCACCGCCGAGGGGATCGAAAGCCAGGACCAGCTGCTGCACCTCAGGCGAAGCGGATGCCAAAAGGCACAAGGGTTCTTCCTGGCCCGACCCATGCCCGCCGTCGACATGGCCCGACTCGTCGCCGACCGCCGCCGGCTGCCGCCGGAGGAGCCGGCGGGCCCATCCGCACGGGCTGGGCGAGTCTGACGCACCTCAGCCAATTCTGGTCCACGCTCTTGAAGAGCGATGGATCGTCGCGACGCGGCTCCACGACAGGGTGCAGGACGCCGCCACGTCGATCGATACCTCGATCGGCGGGACTGTCGGCCACGCTGACCCGCCGCTGCACCACAACAGCCGCACAACCGCGCTGGAAAGGCCAGGGCGCGCCGTCGAACCATGAGCACAACAGTGACGAGCGTGGGAGCTGATCTCCAATGAAGCGTGGAATGGTTGCCGGTCTCATCGCCGGCGTTCTCACCATCAGCGGGATGGCCCGGGCTGGTCTCCCGGCTCAGGCCATGCCATCCCGGCCGAGAGCAGTTGGAATGAGACGAGGCTCCAAGGTCCGCCTGGTTTGCAGGCCCGATCGGTCCCGTCGGACCCCAGGCTCCGCAAGTCGCCGCTGCCGCCGACGGCCGAGACGGTGTGAACGGTCGAGAGGGCGCAGCTGGCGGTGCCGAGGAACTTCGCCCGGCGGGACCGATTGGTCGTGCGGGCCCGACTGGGCCGGCTGGCGTCTTCCAGGTCAAGCGCCCCGGTCTCGCCCACGGCACTGCTGGATAGTGAGATGAAGACAGCGGTGAAGCTCCGGGTTCGGTACTCCGCCGCCGGGTCCGTCCTGCGTTGGTGTCGGGCGTCCCTGAGGAAGGACCGGACAGCGCCGGCGGTCGGCGCCGGCCCACCGAGTACTACGGGAGGAAGCTCGTCTCCCCGAAGCGGCCGCTCTGGCATGTGGAGGCGAGCTGCCTTCGCCATCATGGTGTTGGGCGTCTTTGGCGGTGCGGCCACCGCGTTCGCAAGCGAGACGGGCCGCTCCCGCTCGGGCTCCGGTTCCGCGATGCCGCCCTCGGCCGTCACGGTGAATCAGCGCACGCCGATCGCCGCGCTGTATCCGGGCGGAGCGCCAGTCACCCTCGACGGCAACTTCGACAATCACCATCAGGACAGCGTCGCCATTGCGACGGTGAGCGCGGCCGTCCACAGCTTCTCCTCACAAAGCGACCTCAGCCTTCCCGCGTGCACACAGGCCGACTTCGCGATCGGCGGCTTCGCAAGGGTCGGTGGCTCGCTGCCGACGGGACAGGGTGTCGGCTCTTGGTGGGGCCTCACTGTTCGCATGATCGACGCTGCCAGAAATCAGGACAATTGCAAGGACCAAACCATCACCATCGACTACGTGGCGACCCCAGCGTCGAGATAGCGGGCGGTCTATCGACCCAGGCGGCGTGCGCCTTGGCTCGCCGAGCGATGTCCCTCTCAGCGTCATGCACCCGGAACACGCTCAGTCCTTCCGGCGCCGCTCGTCACGATCTTGGCTTCGAGCGCGGCCTCGGCCGTCGGGGACGCACCTACGACAGCCGTGCCCGAACCGTTGGGCCGGGCGTCACTGCATTCGGTCCGCGGCCCGGGTGCAGCCATGGCAGCCACGCCCACTCGCGCCCCGTTGGGGTCGGCGTTGCATCCCCGCCGCCGGCGGTACGGTGCCCGCACGAGAGCGCCGCGCACGAGGTACGCGAGGAGGGGGGTGATAACGCGTACCAGGTTTTCGGCGACTGCCCGCCGGCCATCGTCTGGACGCCGGGATTCGTCACCCATATCGACCTTGGGTGGGAACGGTTGTACCGAGTCGGAGAGTGACCGCGGGCGCGCGGCTTGTTCACTGCGGCTCGGCAGTACCGCCCACGGTCGCGATCCGGTGTTGGCGCCACCCCATCACCGGCCCGGCACTGGGAGGTCACGTCTGACGATCGACGTGGCAACCGTCACGCCAGCGCCGAGTCGCCTGATGGAGCGCTGACCCCCCCTTGGCGCCGAGCGAGCGACATCAACCCTCGAGCGTCACCCATCCGCGCCTCATGCGTCGCGGTCAGGAAACCGGCGCGAAGGGTCCCCGCGGTGCAAAAGGTCGGTCAGGCGGACAACGTTTGGACAACACGCAGTGGAAACGCTCACAAGCGCTCCACGCGCTACCGACGATGGCGAGGTGCCGAGGACCCTCCCGGACACGACAACGTAAGGATGGCTCATGGGAATCAAGAATCGCTTTCTGGTCGGCGCGGCCACCGGCACAATGGTGTTCGGCGCGGTCCTCGGCATGGCCGCCGGGCTCGATGTCTCCAGCGGAGACAAGCTCGGCAGCGGGCAGGCCACAGTGACGTCGTGTGATCTCGACGGCGTCACAACCAGCTACGTGTTCGACGGCCCGTCCGGCGACGTCACCGCCATCTGGGTGAGGGGCATCGACGACAACTGTGATGACGCCACCGCGACGGTCGGTGCCAGTCACTCCGACAGCGACACAACCAACACCTCCAACCCCGACCCCATGATGACCGGCCATGCGCTGGTGAGGACGTTCGCTTCCAATTACGACGACAATGTGGCCGACAACATCGTGCTGGTCCCGCTCGACACGCCCATGTCCGCCGAGCTGTTCAACACCGTGACCGTCACCCTGCACGGCGGCCTTGCCCCCTTGCCTTATCCCGGTCGCGGCTGATGACCTGCGCCACGCCGAGCCAGGTCACGGACTGCTATCTCCTGTTCGTCTCCTAATGCGACGCAGCGTCAACATCCTCGGATGGATGGCGCTCGCCCTCGTCATGGGCGGGTGGTTCGCGTTCTTGCGACCACCCGTCCTCGGGGGGAACACCGAGCTCGTCGTCGTGAACGGCGACTCGATGCTGCCTACCTATGAGTCCGGCGATCTCGTCGTCACCAGGACCTCTGATCACTACTCGACCGGCGATGTCGTCGCCTTCAAGACGGCCGGCGGCCAAACCCGAGTCATCCACCGGGTGGTGGGCGATAGTTCCGAGGGCCTCTCCACCCAAGGTGACAATCGAACCAGCACCGACCCGTGGACCCCTTCGGCCGCCGACGTCACGGGACGAGCCGTCGTGCACGTGCATTCGCTCGGCTCGGTGATGGTCTCCCTGTCTCGATCACCGTTCGCCATGGCAGGGGCGGCGGGCATCGCGGCCTTCCTGGGCGTCATATGGCCCGAGAAGCGCACAGGCTCCCGTCCCGCTCGCCACCGTCGATGGAATGGCGGCGCGGGGCCGACACCCTCATCCTTCAACCGGTGTACGTCACGCATGGTCATCGGGCGACGACGCCGCGCTCGCTGATGTCGGCGCCCGTCTCGCGACACGTGTTCGCCGCGAGGAGCGATGCAGTCATTCGTGCGAGTGGGCAACCCGTTCCAGAACGAATTCAGGAACTGGTTGAGCGATACACGCGTGGTGCGGGCAGACAGGTGGCACTGCCGATCAGGTTCGGCCACGTCGAGGCCCTCGCCAGGTCGGCCGTCATTCCCCGTCCTCGGCGGCAAGCTCTGCCCTCATCGCGGCGTCGTCGAACTCCACGGTCTCGAGATCGCGGGTCGGTCTGAACCGATCGGTTCCCCACGGTTCCGAAAACGCGACCACGTCACCAACAAACGCTTGGAAGGAAGCGACAAGGTTCGGGTCATCGCTCCAGCAGCCCATCTCGAGGTGCTTCCCTGCTGCATCCGTGAGGTTCGCACTTCCCCACCACACCGCCCGGCTCGCGAAGAGCCAATGGTCGCCAGAGAACGTCTCATCGTCCTCGTGCCAACGCAAGGTGCCGAACACGAGCATCTTGGCGTGGACGAGCGGACGGCTGTCGCCCTTGCTCCAGCCGACCACACGCACGGGGCCCACGAGATGCTCGGGCATTCCGTCGTGAGGCCCGAGGACAACCGTCGCCCCGCCCGGTGCGAGGTCGATGAGCTCTGGGAGGACGTTGGGGAGACCCGTACCCTCGAGAGCTAGCCGAGCAGCCGAACTTGAGGTTCGTGCGTCCTTCTTGTCAATGAAACGAGGCAGCAGGCCGCCATACGCACAAGCCGATCGACTACGCCGTCGCTGGCTAGCCATGGCACACAGCCGACGATGCAAGGGCGCTCCGCTCGGGGCCCACTGCCCCCGTAATTCGCGAGATGCTCGTCGAGCAGTCCAAGCAGCCCGTCAACTACGCCGCCGGCAAACCACACACGCCACCGATCGTCGGGGCCCCACGGACTTGCCTTGATCGACCAGCGGTGGAACTGGGCGTCATCCCCGAGGCGCATCTGCCTGACGCTCCGCGACGACACAGCTTCGCACCAGGCAACGCGTGCGGGAACTCAGGGGGTCATGGCACGACGCGAGTAGGTCACACCGATGACTCGTTGCACGGGTGCTGTACCGACACGTCCTCGGTGTGGTCACGAGGCTGCGACCAGGCATTTGCTGGTGTCGGAGGGGGGACTTGAACCCCGGACAGGGGTGTCTATCCAGTACGGACCTGTCCGGGATACAGGGCCTTTCGTGCCTGTGGACCCACCGGAGTGTCGGATCTACGCGGGTTCATTAGGACCCGTCCGAGCTGAGAACGCTGGCACGGGTGCTGGCAACGACACCGCTACTTCTTCGTCGTCCGTTGCTCGACCCGATCATGGATCTTGGCCGTCACCTGCTGGAGGTTGCGGTACATGTTCACCAGGCTCTCCCTGAACTGCGGGAAGATCGTCGGATCTCCCGGTGGGAGAAGGGCGAGATCGAGTTCAAGGTCGATCAGATTCTCGATCTCGAAAGGGCACTCGGCGTTCCGCCCGGCCGGCTGCTCGAGAACGCCGGGCTTCTCCCCTCGAACTGGCGCAACACGGTGCAGCGTGACGTGACCGTCGAGGCGTCACGACTACTCCTCCGGTTGCTCGCGCAGGTGCTGGACGCTGCAGGTGAATCCCTCGGCAGCATCAGCGAGGAGCGAACGAACGTTCGGTAGTCTGGGCACGTGCTCATGGTTGTCTTTGGGGCAGGTGCGTCTCACGACTCCGTTCACCCGCGCTCCAGGACTGCGCAACACGAACTGAACCCTCACCTCCAGCCACCCCTCGCGAATCAGTTGTTTGAGAGCCGTGAAATGTTCGGCGACGTTCTCGCCCAGGTCCCACAGATGGTTCCGCTCCTGGGCCGCCTCAGGGCAGCGGGCGCGTCTGTCGAGGAGGTACTGGAGGTACTGCAGGGTGAGGCAGTGGACTACGAGGATCGGCGCAAGCAGTTGGCCGCTGTGCGTTTCTATCTACAGCGAATTCTCTGGCGGTGTGGCCGCAACTGGCACGAGTGGGCCCGCGGCGCGACCAACTACACGTTTCTCTTGGACACCATCGAACTCTGGCGTCGCCGGAACGGAGGTGAGGGCGTCTGCCTCGTGACGTTCAATTACGACACAATGCTCGAGGACGCGCTCGGACTGGTGACCGGGCAGACGTACAACTACTTGGACGACTACATCACCCGTCCCGACTATCGGCTCTTCAAGCTCCATGGCAGCGTCACGTGGGTCCACGACGTGCGACGCTCGGGCCGGGACATCACGACCGAGACCCTCATCGACGGGGTCGACTACTTCCAGGTCTCGAGGGACCTACGAGTCGTCACGGGCGAGGTCCACGACGCATACCCAGCGCTGGCAATTCCGCTAGCGACGAAAGCTGAATTCGAGTGTCCCGCTAGTCACGTCAAAGCCCTTCGCGCTTGGCTGCCCAACGTGGACAAGGTTCTTGTCATCGGCTGGCGTGCCACAGAGCGACCGTTCGTCGAGCTGTGGCACGAGCTTTGCCCCGAGGTAGGCGCCGTGCAGGTGGTCGCGAACAACAAGAATGCGG
>JBEEFQ010000169.1:0-7635 GCA_041166245.1 Actinomycetota bacterium
CGTTCGAGGACGAGTTCAGCGAGGAGGACTGGGCCAACACCCTTGGGGGACGGCACGCGATCGTCACCGAAGACGGGATCGTCGTGGCCCACGCCGCCCTGGTGAACCGCACGCTGGTGGCCGGCGACCGGCGGCTGTGGGCCGGCTACGTCGAGGGCGTCGCCACCGCTTCTGACCGCCGACGCCAGGGACACGGCGCAACCGCCATGCGAGCCCTGCACACGCTGATCGCCGAGGAGTACGACGTGGGCGGGCTGTCCACCGGCGGCCACGAGTTCTACGAGCGCCTCGGGTGGGAGCGCTGGCGGGGTCGAACGTTCGTCGCCACCCCATCCGGGCGGGAGCGGACCCCCGAGGACGATGACGGCGTGATGGTGCTGCGCGCCGAGCCTTCGCAGGATCTCGACCTCACGGCCGACCTGGTATGCGACTGGCGCCCGGGCGACGTGTGGTGACCGGCCACTACGCTCCCGCGGCCATGGACGCCGCCGAGGTGCAGGCCCTGCGGGCCTCCGTGAACGAGCTGGTGTGGCACCACCGCATCGACCTGGGGAACGGCGTCGTCACCCCCGGCCTCGGCGCGTCGGGCCAGATCGACGAGGCGCTGTTCCCCTCCTTCGCGGCGCGGTCCGTGCTCGATATCGGCGCGTGGGATGGCTACTACTCGTTCATGGCGGAGCGGAAGGGCGCGTCGCGGGTCGTGGCCCTCGACCACTACGCCTGGGGTGTCGACCTGCCCGCCCGCACCGCGTACTGGGACGATTGCCGTGCGCGAGGCGTACTGCCCGACCACAGCCGCGACGAGACCGACTTCTGGCGAGGCGAGACGCTGCCCGGCCGGCGCGGGTTCGACATCGCGAGGCGCGCCCTCGGCAGTGCCGTCGAGCCGGTGGTCACCGACTTCATGACAGCGGATCTCGACGGGCTCGGAGCCTTCGACGTCGTGTTGTACCTCGGCGTCCTGTACCACATCAAGGAGCCGTTGACCGCGCTCGAGCGCCTGCGCCGCGTCACACGCGAGGTGGCCGTCATCGAGACGGAAGCGGTGTGGATCCACGGCTTGGAGCACGAGCCAATGTCCGCCTTCTTCCCGGGGGACGAGCTGGCCCGGGACTTCGGGAACTGGTACGCGCCGAACCAGGCCGGCCTCGTCGCGTGGTGCCGTGCTGCGGGTTTCACCCGGGTCGACGTCGTGCAGGGGCCGCCATCCTTCGTTCCGTCCCACCCGGTCAGGCGCCTGCGCTGGCAGCTGGCCGGCGGCGCCCATCGGCCCGAGCTGTACCGCATCGTCGTCCACGCCCACCCGTAGAGGAAACGTCAGCCCAGGGTCTCGGCGATGCCGTGGATGACGAGGCCGGCGAGGGCGCCGACCACCGTGCCGTTGATGCGGATGAACTGCAGGTCGGGACCGAGCAGCAACTCGAGCCGGCGCGAGGTCTCCTGCCCGTCCCACCGCGAGATGGTGCCGCTGACCAGGCCGGCGATCTCGTCGTGGAAGTTCTCGGCGACGTACTGGACGCCCGACTCGATGAGCTCCTCGGCCTTGGCCGCCAGCGCGGGCTCGTCCCGCAGGCGAGCGCCGGCGGCCTGCAGCGCGTCGGCCATGCGGCACCGCAGCTCCGACGTCGGATCGGCCGCCTGGGTCCGCAGGTTGGTCTTGAGGTCCTCCCACAGCGACGCCGACCACCTGCGCAGCTCCGGGTGCTCGCGCAGCTCCCGCTTGAGCTCCTCGCCCCGTTCCCGGAACTCGGGCGAGTGCTGGAGGCGGTCGGCGAAGCCGGCCAGCCACGCGTCGAACTCCTTGCGCAGCTCGTGCTCGGGATCGTTGTTGACGTCATCGAGCACCTGGCCCACGCCGTCGAAGAGGCGGTCGAAGATGCGGTCCTCCACTGCGTTGGGCAGCCAGCGCGGCGCGCGTTCCGCGAATCGGTCACGGAGCTGGGGCCGGTGCTCGGACAGCGTCTTCTGCAGGCCGGCGAGCATCGTCCCCAGCAGCTCGGTGTGGCGGTTCTCCGCCGTCACCATGCGCAGGGCCCGTCCCGCGAGTGGCGCGAGGTCGAGGTTGGCGACGGCCCGCCCGACCTGTTCGTCGATGAGCTTGTGCACGTCCTCGTCCTTGATGACGTCCGCCGCGCCGACCAGCAGGTCGGCGGCGTGGCCGGCAAGGGTCTCTGCGTTGCCGCGGTCGGACAGCCACGTCGCGGCCCGTTCCGGGACCTGGGCGGCCCGCAGGCGCTCGACGATCACCTCGGGGCTGAGGAAGTTCTCCTGCACGAAGTTGCCGAGCGTCTTGCCGAACTGCTCCTTGCGCTCGGGTATGACGGCGGTGTGGGGAATGGGGATGCCGAGGGGGTACCTGAACAGCGCGGTGACGGCGAACCAGTCCGCGAGGCCGCCGACCATGGAGGCCTCGGCCCCGGCCTTCAGGTAGCCCATCAGTGTCGAGTCGCCGCCGAAGGTGGTGAGGCCGATGAACACGAGCGTCATGACGACGAGCAGGCCGGTGGCGCGCCGCTTGCCGGCGCGCAGTTGGGCGGCGCGCTGCTCCTCTTCCTTGAGACGCGGGGGCGTCAGTCCTGCGGTCGTCCCCATACCGTCCTCCGCCACGCGGTGGCGCTCAGCACGCCGGCGCACAGTAGGCCCACGGGAAGCCACAGCACGCCGGTGGCGGTGCGGTTGTTGGCCACGTCCCACAGCACGCTGACCGCACCCGCGAGGAATCCGACCACCACGAGGGCGGCGACGGCCGCCAGCAGGTAGTCGCCGACGGACGCCCGCCGGCCGTCCGCGGTCATCCGTCAAGCAGCTCCCGCACCCGTTCGGGCGGTCGGCCTATGAGGGCCCGGTCACCGCGGATCACGATGGGTCGCTCGATGAGGATGGGGTTGGCGGCCATCGCGTCGAGCAAGGCGTCGGGGTCGGCGCTCGCCAAGCCGAGCTCCTTGTAGACCGCCTCACCCGTGCGCATCATCTCGCGTGGGTCGTCGATGCCGAGGAGTCCCATGACCCGCTCGAGCTCGGCGCGGCTGGGCGCGTCCTGCAGGTAGCGGACGATCTCGCAACTGACGTCCTCCCCCTCGAGGATGTCCTTGGCGCCTCGGCACTTGGAGCAGTTGGGGTTGAACCACATCGTCACTTCGTTTGCCATGTCCGTGGAGTCTTACCCTGTCGAGCCGTGACCTCCCCACCCCGCGCCCGCTTCTGGGCGCTCTGCGCGGCGACGCTCTTCGAGTTCATCGCCTTGGGGATGTTCCTCGTCACCATCCCGCTCCTGGTGACCGAGCAGCTGGACGGGTCGCGTCGGGCCGCGGGGTTGGCGGTCGGCTCCTTCGCCGTCACCGCCCTGCTCGCTCGTCCCTGGGTCGGTCAGCAGCTCGATCGACGAGGACGAAAGCCCTTCGTGCTCCTCGCGCCGGCCGTGCTGGTGATCTCGTCGATCGGGCTCGCCTTCGCCCCGAATCTCGCGACCGTCATCGCCCTCCGGCTGTTCCAGGGCATCGCGGCGGCCGGCTTCTACACCGGCGCGGCGACCATGGCGACCGACCTGGCGGGTCCCGAGCACCGGGCGCGGTACATCGCCCGCCTGAGCCTGTTCCTCTACGGCGGGTTCACCGTCGGTCCCGCCCTGGCCGAGTGGCTCATCGACTCGCACGGGTTCGGCTGGGCGTGGACCGCCTCGGCGATGTCGGCCGGCGTCGCCCTCGGGTTCGTGCTCATCCTGCCCGAGACCGCGAGCCACGACGAGGACTTCGAGCACGCGCCCATGCGCATCCTGCACCCCGCTGCGGTCGGGCCCGGCGTCGTCCTGCTGGGCGCGGCCGTCGGCTACACGTCGATCACCGCGTTCTCGGCGCTGTTCGCGCGCGAGATCGGCATGAGGTCGTCGGGCACGATGTTCGCCGCCTTCGCCATCAGCATCCTCGGCGTGCGTTTGGTGAGCGGCGCGCTGGCCGATAAGTACGGGCGATTCCGCGTCGCGTTCCCGGGGCTGATGGCGGGAGCCACGGGTCTGGCCATCCTCGCCACCGTGCCCGCGCCCTGGCTCGCCCTCGTGGGCGTGGCGACCTACGGCGCCGGCTTCGCCCTGATGTTCCCCGCGCTGATGGCTCTCGCCGCCGACCGGGCACCCGAAGCGGAGCGGGGCGCCGCGCTGGGAACGTTCACCGCCTTCTTCGACGTGGCCACCGCCACGAGCGGCGCCGTCCTCGGAGCGGTCGTCGACGCCCGGGGCTGGGGGACGGCGTGGGCGACCACGTCGATCCTCTGCCTGGTGAGCGCCGTGCTCCTGGTCCGCCTCAAGGCCCGCGAACGCGCCGGCGATTCCGGCCCCTTCAGCCCCGACCTGCCGGAGCCTGCTGGCACCTGAGCCTCAGACCAGTGGGGGTGGGGTGCCCGTGCGGGGGCGGGCGAAGCGGCCGAGGCCACCGGTCTCGGGGGTGGTCGCGAGGGTGGGGGCGACGTGGCCGGGGCCTGCTGCCAGGGGGCCGAGGCGGCGCAGGCCGGGGACGGGGATCTTGTTGAGTCGCACCATGATCGCCAGCGCGGCGACGAGCACCAGGAACGCGATCGCGCTGCTCCGTCCGGAGCCGGTAGCGGGCACGACGTTGGCGGCCGTGGTCTGGCGCACGGCCGGCGCCGTCGGGGTGAGGCCTTGCGACGACGAGGGCAGCGCCGGCGTGAACGCGCTCACCTCGTCGGCGGAGAAGACCGTGGTGCCTTCGTCCGCGAGCGCGCCGATCGGCTCGTCCGCGAAGTCCGTTGTCGGGTCCACAACCAGGCCGACACCCGAGCTCTCACCCGGGGTCGTCGTCAGCGCGGCCGTCGAGGGCGGCGCGAACGCGAGGGAGAACGTCGAGCCGACCGGCGCCTCAGGGGTGACGGTACCGGGCGTGATCACCACGTTGACCTCACCCGCCACCACGATTGGCGCCAAGCCGAAGGTCCACGACTTGCCGTCCTCGGCGCGGATGCCTTGCACCGAACCGGTCGAGCACGCCGCGTTGGGCTTGGCCTCCCAGGGCCCGCCCTTCTCGCCGCCACCCCAGGCCGAGCCGGCCACGCATGCACCGACCACAGCCCCCTCGCCGCCCTGGTCGCCGTTGTCGGCGACGGTGAGGGTGAGGACGGGGTTCGACTCATCCTCGGCCAACGCGAACCGGACCGCGGCGATGGCCTTGGCGCCGTCCGCCGCTCCCGCGACGAGCAGGCCACCGTCAGGAACGGTGGGCGGCGCGGGGAGCGGCGCAGGACCCTGGTTGCCGAACCACCACCAGCTCGCGTCGGTGAGCTCGGCCGCGTGGCCGTCGGCGCCCAGCGCCACGGACGAGCCGAGCACAGCGAGCACGGCGCACAGTGCCCGTACGCGTCTCACTTGGTGCCCGCCCCCGCCTTCCCCGACCGGTTGATCACCGACATGTCGCCACCCAGGTAGGACGAAACCACGCGAGGGTCGCGCACCACGTCCTCGGGCCTCCCCTCGGCGATGGGATGGCCGAGCTCGAGTGCGACGATGCGGTTGGACACCGACGTGATCAGGGGCATGTCGTGCTCGATCACGAGCAGGGCGCAGCCCGCCTCCTGGCGGATGCGCTGCAGCAGCGGGCCGAGGGCCTCGGTCTCGCGCTGGGCGATGCCCGACGACGGCTCATCGAGCAAGAGGACACGCGGGTCATGGGCGATGGACATGGCCAGATCGACGATGCGCCGGGTGCCGGTGGACAGCTCGCGCACGAACTTGTCGCGATAGGCGCCCAGGTTCATCAGGTCCACCAGATCGGCGACGGTCCAGGCCACGTCCTCCTCCATGCGCACCACGCCAGGCAGACCCATGGCGGCAGCTACGTGGTCTCGTACGCCGAGGTGGCGCTCGAGGCCGATGGCGATGTTCTCGGCAACCGTGAGCGACGACGCCAGGCGGGCGTCCTGGAACGACCGCCCGAGGCCGAGCCAGGCCCGCTTGTCGGGAGCCAAGTCGGTGATGTCCTTGCCGTCGAGGACGATGCGCCCGCCATCCGGCACCAGGAAGCCGGAGACGAGGTCGAAGATCGTCGTCTTCCCCGCTCCGTTGGGACCGATGAGGCCGAGGATCTCGCCGTCGCGCAGCACGAGGTCGCAATCGTCGACCGCGGTGATGCCGCCGAACCGCTTGCTCAAGCCCGCGACCTCGAGGGCGATCGGCGCGGTGGCGAACTCATCGGCGGTTCCGCTCCCCGACTTGGCCACGGCCTTGGTCTTCGCCTTCTGACCAGTCGCGACGGCGGCGCCTTCGAGGAACACCGATCGCACGATGTCGTCCCGCTCGAGCAGCTCGGAGGTCGCCCCGCTGAAGCGCACCTCGCCCTTCTCCATGAAGTAGGCGCGCTCGGCCACGGTCAGGGCCACGTTGATCGACTGCTCGACGAGGATGATCGCGGTGCCCTGATCGCGGATCTTGCGCACGATGTCGAGGAGCTGCTCGACGATGGCGGGCGCGAGACCAAGGGAAAGCTCGTCGATCATGAGCAGCTTGGGTTTGGCGATGAAGGCCATCGCCAGCGCGAGCATCTGCTGCTCGCCGCCCGAGAGGTTCCCGGCCATCTGGTCGATGCGCTCCCGCAGCCGGGGGAAGATCTCGAGCACCTCCTCGTTGGCCTGCTCGAGATACTTGGGGTCGTCGCGGTAGAGCCAGCCCGCGGCCCGCAGGTGCTCGGCCACGGTGAGGGTCGGGAACACCGCCTTGCCACCGGGAACCTGCACGATGCCGAGCTTGGCCGTCTGGTTGGCGTCGGCGTGGGTGATGTCGCGGCCGTCGAAGAACATGGCGCCGCCGAGGGCGTCGACCACGCCGCTGATGGCCTTGAGCAGCGTGGACTTGCCCGCGCCGTTGGTGCCGAGCAGGGCCACGATCTCGCCCTCCTCCACCTCCATGTCGACGCCGAACAGCACCTGCACCTGGTCGTAGGCGACCTCCACGCCCTTGCACGTGAGCAGGGCCCGCGCGCCCTGTTGCTCGAGCTCCTGCTTGAGCTCGACCTCGGTGGACAGCGTCTGGAAGGCCTGCTGGATGTCGCGGGCGATGAACTTGCGCACGGTGAGGTAGATGGCGCCGGCGATGATCACGCCGACAGCCAGCACCCCGATCCCCCATCGGTAACCGGAGCGGTCGCCGATCCCGCTGACGAACGACGACAACAGGATGGCGCCCATGCCGAACCAGAAGCCGACCCACCCCAGGGCCTGGGACCGCAGGCGGGGCGGGGCGACGAGGGCGACGAGGGGCAGGTGGTACGAGTTGAACCCCGAACCCGTCACGCCGACCATGAACGTGAAGAAGATCGACAGGCCGAGCCACGGCGCGACCGACATGAGCAGGAGCGCGGCGCCCAACGACATCAGGGTGATGCCGCCCAACGTCGACAGCTTCGGCAGGTCGCCGCTGGCGATGGTGCGGTCCGACAAGCGGCTGCCGATGAGCAGGCCGATGATGGCGCCCACGCCGTAGATGGCGAGGATGCCGGCCCGCCCCCATACGCCCTCCTTCTCGATGCCGTAGACCTTCTCGTAGAAGAAGGCGAAGAAGACGGTGATGGGCACCAGGGCCGCGCCCAGCAGGAAGGCGACGAAGTAGAAGCGCTTGAGGGTGGGGATGGCGCTCAG
>JBEEFQ010000170.1:0-2794 GCA_041166245.1 Actinomycetota bacterium
TATACGACCCGTAGTGCACCAACCTGGAGGGGGACACATGGCTGAGGCTGGTGGGTTGGAGACGGCAGCAGTCGTGCACGAGCTGCTCGACACCTTGCAGGGGCTCGACGCCAAGTTCGGCGGGCTCGAAGGCCAGGAACTACTCGAGGCCTACAAGTGGATCTTCTCTATCACGGCCGTCGGGCTCGACGCCTTCGTGTGGGGCGACACGCGCAAACCTCGCTTCGTCGACATCGTCGGGCCCTACCGCAAGTGGGGTGGGGACAACGCGGACGCCAACTACCTCTACGCGCCCGTAGACCCGAGGCGGACCTACCGCATCAGGGGCAACAAGGGCGACGCGGTGTACTTCTCCCTCACCGTGTACGGCGGGCCCAACGACGGCCGGTACTCCGAACGGATCGTGGGCACGGTGAACGACCGCATGGTCGACGTCGGCGCCGACGGCTCCTTTGAGATCGTCCTCTCCCCCAACGAACACGATGGTGCCTGGCTGGGGCTCGAGCCCGACGCGGTGTGCGCCATCACGCGCGACTACGTGATCGACGCCGTCAAGGACCGCCGGGTGACGTGGTCGATCGAGTGCCTCGACGACCCCGGCGAGTACCGGCTCACCGACGCCGACCTGGCCCGTCGCTTCCGCGCCGCCCTCACCTGGGTGAAGGACCAGGCCAACCTCGTCCCCCTTGGTCTGGGCACACCCAACTCCATCGACGAGCCCTACCCGGTGCCGCAGCAGACGTTCGGCTGGGCCGCGGGTGACGCGGCCTACGCCATGGGCAGCTTCGACCTCGGCGACGACGAAGCCCTCGTCGTCCGGGGCCGGTCACCCAAGTGCGCCTTCTGGAACCTCTGCTTGTGGAACCAGTTCCTGCACACGTACAACTACGACTACGACCGCGTCACCATCAACGGCGGCCAGGTGCGCTACGAGCCCGACGGGTCGTGGGAGATCGTCGTCGCGGGCCGGGATCCCGGCCACGACAACTGGGTGTCGACCCAGGGACATCCGAGCGGGCGCATCTGGTTCCGGTGGTTCCACCCGGCCGAGACGCCCGCCCGGCCGACGACCGAGGTGGTTCAGCTCTCCGGCGTCACCCCGAAGCGCTCGACGTAGAACGCGAACCGTTCCCGGCACTCCTTCGCGTCGAGCCCGAAGTCGGCCAGGTCGTAGTCGATCCTCCCGAACTTGCCGCGTGGATGATCGGCCATGAAGGTGTCCATGGCCGATCGCACCTCAGGAGTGAACGGCTGACCGGCCAGGGCGTAGATGCGCTCGACCATGGCGACGTCGTCGGCCATGAACACGTCGAAGTGCACGTCGATGGTCTGGGCCGCGGGCAGCTCCCCGTGGTCGCGTGCGCAGGCCTGGAGCATGCGCTCGAGGCGCGGCATCCAGTAGGCGCCGTACGCAGCCGGGTCGGGACAATCGATGCTCATGCGCCCCGTGTAGGCCAGCATCGTGATCATCGACGCCACGACGGACACGGGGTCGCGGTGGGTGACGACGAAGGTGGCGTCGGGGAACACGGTGAGCAGCGGGCCGAACTGCTCCAAGTGCTGCGGGGACTTCAGGAGCCACCGCTGCGGGCCGCGCAGCCACTGCAGCACCTGGAGGACGGTGCGCAGATACCGGTAGTGGGGCGTCTGGTCGTGGTCGCGGTACCAGTCGTGCCACGACGGCATCAGGCTCATGGTCTCGAAGAGCATCGACGAGAAGTCGATGGCGAGGAGCTGAATCTCCTCGTGCACGTGGTCCACCGTCATCTCGTGCATGGCCGGGAAGAGCGGCATCACCGCGTTGAATGTTTCGACCGCCAGCTGGGTGCGCTCCCGCCGCCCGTCCGGCTCCTCGCCCGGGACCGCGACGGGCTCGAGGCTCTCCCAGTACGGCAGCGACCGCAGGGACGCATCGGCGGAGATGAGGTTGTGCAGGTGGGTCGTGCCGGTGCGGGGCAGGCCGCAGATGATGATCGGCCGCTCGATCGGCTGGTCGCGGATTTCAGGGTGCCGGTTCAGGAGGTCCTGGATGAGGAGCCGGTTCTTGAGCAGCTGCACGACGAGGGTGTGGTTCGACAGCACGCCGAACTGCGAGAGGCCCGCCTCGTTCCGCAGGCCGTGCAGCAGCACCGCGAGCCTCTCCCGGAACGGGGGATCACCGAAGTCATGCAAACCCGTCTGGAATACAGCCGCCTCGAGCACAGCGTCGGGCTCCAGCCGGAGCTCGGCGGCCATCGGCGCCACCGAGTCCATGAGGGCGCGGATGTCCGGCGAGAACACGGGCTCGGCGTAGTCGGTGATGCGCACGTCGGTCGCGGACTGTAGAACGTCATCCATCACTGCGTCCCCTGTCGTGCGTGCCACCCTTGGGAAGTGGGTGGACGGTTTCCTCCCGATGCTGCAGTTCGTCGTGCCCGAGCAGCGGTTCGTGGCCTGGCCTTCGGACGAGCCGGCCGACGCGCTCGTCGTGCTGCCCGACGACTGGGAAGAGGTACCACCCGCCATCACCGACGAGGTGCGCTGGGTGCACGTCCTGGCCGCCGGCGTGGACAAGTTCCCGCTCGAGCTGGTCGGCGACCGCATGCTCACCTGCTCACGTGGTGCCAGCGCGCCCGCCATAGCCGAGTTCGTTCTCGCGACCATGCTCGCGTTCGAGAAGCAGCTCCCCGAGGTGTGGGTCAGCGAGCCGCCATCGCACTGGAACCTGGCCGGCCTGGGCGGGCTGCGGGGCAAGACCCTGGGCCTGGTGGGCGTGGGCGCCATCGGCACCGAGGTGGCTCGGCGGGGGCTCGCC
>JBEEFQ010000171.1:0-3609 GCA_041166245.1 Actinomycetota bacterium
AGGTCGCGAAGTTCCGCGCCGCCCGGCGGGTGTGGTCGCGGATCATGCGTGACGAGTTCGGCGCCAAGGACCCGCGCTCGCTGATGCTGCGCTTCCACACCCAGACCGCGGGCGTGCAGCTCACCGCGCAGCAGCCCGAGGTGAACCTGGTGCGGGTCGCCATCCAGGCCCTCGCCGCGGTGCTGGGCGGCACCCAGTCGTTGCACACCAACGGCTACGACGAGGCGATCGCGCTGCCCACGGAGACCGCGGCCCGCCTGGCGCTGCGGACCCAGCAGGTCATCGCGCACGAGACCGACCTGACGGCGACGGTCGACCCGTTCGCCGGGTCTTACGCCGTGGAGTCGATGACCGACGACGTGGAGTCGGGTGTCCTCGAGCTGATGGACGTCGTGGAGGAGATGGGCGGTGCGGTGGCCGCGATCGAGCAGGGCTTCCAGAAGCGCGAGATCGAGAAGACGGCGTACGACGTGGCGCGGGGGATCGAGTCCGGCGAGCGGGTGGTGGTGGGCGTCAACCGCTACGTGCGGCCCGAGGACTCGCCGTACGAGCCGCTCCGCGCTGATCCCACGCTGGAGGCGCAGCAGGCGGAGCGGCTGCGGGTGTTGCGGGAGACGCGGGACGACGCGGCGGTGCAGACCGGCCTGGCAGCGCTGCGCAAGGCGGCCGAGGGCACCGACAACGTGCTCTACCCGATGCACGAGGCGCTGCGGGCCAAGGCGACCATCGGCGAGGTGTGCACCACCCTGCGCGAGGTCTGGGGCGTCTACGTCCCGCCCGACGCGTCGTGAGCTCCCTCGGTAAGGTCGGTCGGTGATTCTGCGCCCGATGCCCGCGGAGCTGGCCGCGCTGGTCAAGGGCTGCAACGACGAGCTGGTGGCCGTCCGGCGTGACCTGCACGCCCACCCCGAGCTGTCGTGGGCCGAGGTCCGCACCACCCGGGTCCTGCACGAGCGTCTGGAAGCGGCGGGGCTGCAGCCGAGCGTCCTGCCGGGCGGGACCGGGCTGGTCTGCGACGTGGGGGAGGGGCCGCGGGTCGTGGCCCTGCGCGCTGACATCGATGCCCTGCCGGTGGTCGACGGCAAGGGCGTCGCCTACGCCTCGACGGTGCCGGGAGTGAGCCACGCCTGCGGGCACGACGTCCACACCGTGATCGTGCTCGGCGCGGCGATCGTGCTGGCCGACCTGGCCCGGCAGGGCCAGCTGCCGGGGCGGGTGCGGCTGATCTTCCAGCCGGCCGAGGAGTCCTCGCGCAGCGGCGCCCGGGCCGTCATCGAGGCCGGCGCGACCCAGGACGTCGAGCGCATCTTCGCCCTGCACTGCGACCCGCGGACCACGGTCGGGCAGGTGGGGTTGCGGTCCGGGCCGATCACCGCCTCGGCCGACCAGCTCCTCGTGCGCCTGACCGGTCGCGGTGGTCACACAGCGCGACCGCACCTCACCGAGGACGTCGTGCACGCGCTCGGCGCGGTCATCACCGGGCTGCCGGGGGCACTGTCCCGCCGGGTGGATCCGCGGGCCTCGCTGTCCGTCGTGTGGGGCCGGGTCGCGGCCGGCCGGGCGGCCAACGCCATCCCCGAGGTCGGTGAGCTGGAAGGCACGCTGCGCTGCCTGGACCCGAAGGCGTGGCTGGCCGCTCCGGAGCTCGTGGCCGAGCTCGTGCGGGGGCTCGCCGCGCCGTACGGCGTGCAGGTCGAGCTGACCCACACCCGCAACGTGCCCCCTGTGGACAACGAGGCCAGCAGCGTGGCCATCCTGGCCGCGGCGACCGAGGCGACCGAGGGCCATGAGGCGGTCACCACCACCGAGCAGAGCCTCGGCGGCGAGGACTTCGCGTGGTACCTCACCGAGGGAATCCCGGGCGCGCTGGCCCGACTGGGCGTGCGCGGGCCCCTGGACACCGAGGTCCGCGACCTCCACCAGGGGCTCTTCGACGCCGACGAGCGGGCCATCCCGATCGGGGTGCGCGTGCTGGTCGCGGCCGCCCTGCTCTCGTTCTCATAACGGCTGTTGCTCATTTCCGCTTTCGGCGGGGGCACGCCGTCCGGTCGGGGCTAGAGTGCCCCACGGCCGGCACCGCCGGCACCGGTCGACGTTGTGCCCGACCGGCCGCACTGAAGGGAGACACCCTTGTCCCGGGTGACCAGACTTGCAACGGCGATCCTCGCCGGAGCCCTCGTCCTGTCGGCCTGTGGTGGCAACGACGCCACCGAGCCGAAGTCGACGACCTCCGGATCATCAGCCCCGAAGAGCGACCTCAAGGTCGGCCTCGCCTACGACATCGGCGGTCGCGGCGACCAGTCGTTCAACGACGCCGCCGCCGCAGGCCTGGAGAAGGCCAAGAGTGATCTCGGTGTCGCGGCCAACGAGGCCGAGGCGACCTCTGGCGAGCCCGAGTCGGCCAAGGAGGAGCGGCTGCGCCTGCTGGCGCAGAACGGCTTCAACCCGGTCATCGCGGTCGGTTTCGCCTACTCCGGCGCCACCGCCAAGGTGGCCAAGGAGTTCCCTGACACCCAGTTCGCGATCATCGACGACGCGGGCGCGGTCGGGCCGAACATCGCCAACCTCACGTTCGCAGAGCACGAGGGCTCGTTCCTCGTCGGTGTTGCTGCAGCGCTGAAGTCCAAGACGGGCACCATCGGCTTCGTCGGTGGCGTCGACGTGCCCCTGATCCACAAGTTCGAGGCCGGCTACACCGCGGGCGCGAAGGCCGCGAAGCCCGACATCAAGGTGCTGCCCAAGTACCTCACGCAGCCACCGGACTTCGGCGGCTTCAACGACCCGGCCAAGGGCAAGACCGCGGCCGAGGGCATGTACCAGCAGGGCGCCGACGTCGTCTACCAGGCCGCCGGCGGTTCCGGTGGCGGTGTGTTCGAGGCTGCCAAGGCCGCGAACGCGATGGCCATCGGGGTCGACTCCGACCAGGCGCTGACCGCGGCACCAGCTGTCCGCGACGTCATCATCACCTCGATGCTGAAGAAGGTCGACGTGGCCGTCTTCGACTTCATCAAGAGCGTGAACGAGAAGGCCTTCAAGGCGGGCGAGGTCGTCTACGACCTGAAGAAGGATGGCGTCGGCTACTCCACGACCGGTGGGAAGATCGACGACATCAAGGCCCAGCTCGAGGACTACAAGGCAAAGATCATCAGCGGTGAGATCACGGTGCCCCAGAAGTAGGGGCGACTAGGACAGCTGGTTGGCTGACCGGGCCCGGGACGGACGCGATAGCGTCTGCCCGGGCCCGGCTGCTGTGTGAGGAGCGTGCGCGATCTCGGCGACAACTAACCCGGACGCGGTTCAGGGAGCTCAGGGCTCTGCTGACATCGCCGTTGAGCTGGCGGGCATCACCAAGCGCTTCCCCGGCGTCGTCGCGAACAGTGACGTCAACATCACGGTCGTCCGCGGCCACGTGCACGCGATCGTGGGCGAGAACGGCGCCGGCAAGTCCACGCTGATGAAGATCCTGTACGGGATGCAGCGCCCCGACGAGGGCACCATCACGGTGAATGGCCGGACGGTCACGTTCTCGTCTCCCAGCGACGCGATCCAGGCCGGGATCGGCATGGTGCATCAGCACTTCATGCTGGCCGACAACTTCACCGTGCTCGA
>JBEEFQ010000172.1:0-12532 GCA_041166245.1 Actinomycetota bacterium
GGGACGACCGAGCCTGCGAGCAGCGACGACCCCGATGGCACTGGCCAGGTTCCCGCCGAGGAGCGAGAGCAACACGCCGCCCACGGGGCCGAACAGGGCAACCGACGAGACCACGAACAGGACGCCCGGGACATTGAGGGGGACCAGCAGGACCATGAGTCCGACGAAGAGCAACGGTCCGAGCACGCCGGCGCTCTCGACCGTGGCCCGCAACTGATCCTCATCGCGAACCTGGTCGAACAGGCCGCTCTTGGCCACGAGCATGACGACGAGGACGATGCCGAGCACCACCAGCGCGGGGCGGACGAAGCGTGCCACCTCTATGAGTTCGGCTCCGGCGACGCCCCCACCTGCGCTATCCAGCTAGCGGACGAGCGCGCCGTCCCTGAGGTCGACCACGGGCGGGCGCCTGCCGAATAGGCGGCGAGGCCGCTCGGTCGAGAACGCCACCGCGACGTGGTCCGTCACCTGTGCCAGTGCGTCGGCCCGTTCCTTGCCCGGCGTGGACCGGAACGAGCACATGCACGTGGCAACGAAGCCGCTGCCGCGTGCACTCGCCACCCATTCGATGTGCACCAGATCGTGTCCCTCCATGCCAGTCGTATCGGTGCCGCGGCAACGACCGCGTATGAGCCCTTCGACCCATTCACTCTGGGTGGTCGGAATCGAGGTAGGCCCGGCCGCGCGGTGAAAGCCGATACCCCACCTCCAGGCTCTCGGTCAGCCCGAGATTCTTCAGCTTGCGGACGTCGGCCTTGAACGGCAGACGCTCACGGCCGACGGCGTCGGCGAGGTCGCCGGCGCGGGTGGCGGGACGGGCCGCGATGAGCTCGAGCGTGGAACGGGTCCAGGGCCCGTGCGGGCTGGCCTTGTCCATGCGCGCCAATCGGGTGTCGAGGTCGGCCCGGTCGTCCTCGGACAACGCAGTCGAGGCAGCCAGCTCGGCACGCGGGTCGGGGCCACCGACGAACCGGAAGGCGATGCGGTAGGTGTCGAGGTCGACCGCGCCGCGCAACGCGCCACGTACTGCGTCGGCTGACTCGTAGCCCGAGCGCTGTGCCTCGTCGTCGGTGATGGTGGCGGGGTCGACCACGTCGACGGCGGAGACCTCGATGAACCCGACCGGCGTGCGATAGCGGTTCCCGGCAATCACCTGGCGCCGCTTCCACCTGCGGAACGTGAGCGTCACCTCGCCAGAGGCGATCAGCGGCCAGAACCGCGCCTCGAACAGCAACCCGGCGTCAGCCCTGGCGGCCGAGCGCCGCGAGCAGGCGCGTCTGCAGGTTGGCGTCGGCCGGCACCTCGACGGCCGTGCCGAAGGCGCCGCTCCCGCCCAATTCGTCCAGCTGCGGTTCGACGACAGCCCAGCACGCCTCCACCAGCGCGGGGTCGAGTGTCGCGTCCTGCCCGGTGCCCACGGCCAGGTCCCATCCGTGGATGAGCACGTCGATGAGCCGGTGTCCGGCGTAGACCGATCCCGGTACCGGGCCGTAGGACACGGCGACGGGCCGCTCCATGGCGCCCGGCTCCTGGAAGGCGGGCCCCGCGACGAGGGCCGAGTCCCGGTAGGCGGCCGCGGGGTCGGCGCCGATGACGTCGCCGTCGTACTTGTCCCCCACCTCGTCGATGGTCCGGCCCGCGACGAGCTCGCCCACCCAGAAGTTGCCGGAGACGACGTGATTGAGCAGCTCCCGCACACTCCATCCGTCGCACGGCGTCGGGGCGTCGAGCTGATCGAGCTTGACGCCGTCCACCAGTCGCCCCGTCGCCGCCAGCGCCTGCGCGTGCTCCTCGGAAAGTCCCATCACCCCATCATGCCCCGGGCCGGCTGCCCATGGGCCCGACGTCTGCAACAGTGGCCCCGTGACGCTCGCCGCAGCTCCGCCGCTCTCCGACCCGGCGTTCTACGCCGGGGACCCGCACGCCACCTACGACCGGCTGCGGGCCGAGGACCCCGTGCACTGGCACGCCGACGGCGACTTCTGGGCCCTGTCCCGGCACGCCGATGTGGTCGCGGTGTCGCGTGACCCGCACACCTTCTGTTCGTCCAAGGGCGTGCTCATGGAGGACCGCAAGCGGGCCGTCATGGGCGCCGACTCCATCCTGTTCCTCGACCCGCCCCGGCACCAGCAGCTACGCAACCTGGTAGCGCGCGGCTTCCACCCCCGCCAGGTCAACGCCCTCGAACCGCGCATCCGCGCTCTTGCCGACGGCCTCCTCGACGGCATCGCGCCGGGTGAGGAGTTCGACTTCGTGGAGACCATCGCGGTCAAGCTGCCGATCCTCGTCATCGCCGACATGCTCGGGATCCCGCACAGCGACATCGAGCAGTTCCGGGTCTGGTCCGATGCCCTCATCGAGGTCGCGTCCAACCCCGAGTCGCCCAAAGTGGAGATGGCGGCCGAGTTGTTCATGTACTTCGACGGCGTGATCGCGGCTCGGCGCGAGGAGCGAGGCACCGACACCATCTCGGTGCTGGTCGACGCCGAGGTCGACGGCGAGCGCCTCGACCACCACGAGCTGCTCGGCTTCTGCATGACGCTGCTCGTCGCCGGCAACGAGACGACCCGCAACCTGCTGTCCGGTGGCGCCCTCGTGTTGGCCGACAACCCCGGAGCCTGGGATCACATTCGCAAGGAGCCGGCCGTGATCCCGAGCGCGGTCGAGGAGCTCCTGCGCTGGGTCACGCCGATCATGACCTTCGCCCGCACCGCGACCACGGCCACGGTGGTCGGCGGCCAGGACATCGCCGAGGGCGACTACCTGCTCATGCTCTACGCCAGCGCCAACCGCGACGAAGCAGTTTTCGGACCGACGGCGGGCGAGCTCGACATCACCCGCAAGCCCAACCCCCACGTGGCCTTCGGCTTCGGCGAGCACTTCTGCCTGGGCGCGGGACTGGCGCGGCTCGAGACACGCATCCTCCTCGAGCAGATGGCCGCGCGGTACGGCTCAGTCGAGCGTGCCGGCGCCCTGGAGCGCATGCCGTCGACCCTCGTCAACGGTATCGCCCACCTGCCGCTGCTCCTTGGCGGCAGCAGCAGCTGACGCCCATTGCACGGCGATGATGGACGCGGCCGGCACCCACATGATGATCGCCGCGCCACCGATGGTGTCGGCCCCGATCACGAAGGCCACGATGGCAAGGTGGAACACCTGGGCGTGGTAGGTGATGAGCGCGGTCAAGTGCGGGTGCTCGCGCAGACCCCCGACAGGAACGTCGGGATCCGCACGCGCCAGCCAAGTGAGGAGCCCGACGAGCACCACCGCGGTGAGCCCGAACCCGAGCTGGCTGCCCAGCGGCAGCCCGAACCAGAACCCAGGTCCGTCGTAGGCGAAGAGCCGGCCCAGGTAGAACTCGTGGCCGAGGCGGCTGACGGGATCGAGGATCCACAGCGCCCACACCGCGAGCATGATGCCCAGGCCGTACTCGGCCAGCACCCAGCGCCCCCGCGTGCGCCGCGGCCCTGACGCCAGCAGCCGGCCGAGGGCGAAGGCGAAGTACCCCATGAACGAGTAGCTCATGGGCACCATGAGGGGGACGTCGCCCACGAACAGCTCCTTGCCCCGCAGCGCCTCGTTGAAGTCGTAGTGCGTGTAGGGGAACCCGTACTTCACCGACCCGTTCTCGAAGGCCAGACCCACGCCGAGGGACACGCCGAAGTAAATGAGCGTCTTGCGCCAACCCAGCTGGCGCACCGCGCAGTAGAGGAACGTGAGCCCGAAGATCGTGACGTACCACCGGCCGAACAGGGTTCCCACGACGGCGCGCATAGGACCAAACGCTACTGAGTGAGGACGAGGTCGGCGAGCCGTCGGCGCTGCCAGCTCTGCTGACCGAGCATGAGGTCGCTCTCCTTGGCCCGGCGGTAGTGCAGGTGGGCGTCGCACTCCCACGTGAACCCGACGCCGCCGTGGATCTGGATGCTCTCGGCCGCCACGTGGTTGGCCGCCTCGGTGACGAAGCCCTTGGCCATGGCCGCCGCCCGCTCACGGTTCGGCTCCTCGACGTCGGAGGTCCACGCCGCGTAGTGCGTGCCCACGCGGGCCAGCTCGAGAGCCTGCAGCATCTCCGCGCACTTGTGCTTGATGGCCTGGAAGGTGGCGATGGGGCGACCGAACTGCACGCGCACCTTGGCGTACTCGACCGCGAGCTCGAGCGCCTTCTCGCTGCTGCCGACCAGCTCGGCGCACAAGGCGACGGCTGCGTCGTCGGCGAAGCGTCGCCACATGGCGGTGTGGTCACCCGGAGGGCCGACGCGCTCGGCGGGGGTGGCGTCGAGCTGCATGCGGGCGATCTTGCGGGTGACGTCCCACGTGGCGACGCGCTCGGCCTCGGGCCGCTCGATGAGGAACGTGCCCAGACCCTCTTCGGTACGGGCCGCGACGAGCACCCAGTCGGCGGTGTGGCCGTCGACCACGACGGGCTTGAGCCCGGTGAGCAGCCAGCGCACGCCCTTGCGCAGGGCGCGGGTGCGCACCCGCTGCACCGGGTCGCCCGAGCCGAGCTCCTCGAGGGCGACGGTGCCCCGCCCCTGCTGCAGGAGCGAGGCGAGACCGAGGCGGCCGGCGACGAGCGGGGCCTGCACCGCGGCGGAGAAGAACGGGCCGGGGAAGGGCACCTTGCCCATCTCCTCGAGCACGACGGTCATGTCGACCATGCCCATGCCGAGCCCGCCGGCATCCTCGGGGACGAGGATCGACGTCCACCCGAGGTCGACGATCTGGTTCCACACCTCGTCGGTGAAGCCGCGGTCGTCCTCCGTCATGGCCCGCACGTAGCTCTTCGGCGCCTTGTCGGCGAGGAAGCCGCGCACCGAGTCGCGCAGCTGGTTCTGTTCGGCACTGAACGTGAAATCCATATCGCTGGTCGGCCTCCGGCCTCGGTGACGCCTGCCGTCTCAGGTGACGGGTCGTCAGATTATGCTCGCCCCACCATGGACTTCGCCTACGAGCCCGAGGACGAGGCCTTCCGCGCCGACCTGCGGGGCTGGCTGGAGGAGAACCTCACCAAGTTCTTCTCCGAGTACTCCGACGAGGGCGCCGAGGACGGGCGCACCGGGATCATGGGCGCCATGGACCGGCGCAAGGCCTGGCAACGCCGGCTCAACGAAGGCAAGTGGGCGGCCATCACCTGGCCGTCGGAGTGGGGCGGGCGCGACGCGACCGTCATGCAGTCGGTCATCTACTCCGAGGAGATGGCGCGGGCTCGCACCCCCGGCATCTTCAACGCCAACGGGCTGTGGCAGATCGGGCCCATGATCATTCGCTGGGGCGACGAGGAACAGAAGCACCGCTGGCTCCCTGGCATCCTCGACGCCAGCGAGCATTGGTGTCAGGGCTTCACCGAGCCCGAGGCGGGCAGCGACCTGGCCAACCTGCGCACCACCGCCATCCGCGATGACAAGAACGACGAGTACGTCCTCAACGGCCAGAAGATCTGGATCTCGACCGCGCACGTCGCCGATTGGGGCCTGTTCCTCGTACGCACCGACCCCAGCGCCATCGAGCGGGGTGTCAAGCACGAGGGCATCACCGCGCTGATCGTCGACATGCACGCGCCGGGAATCGAGTGTCGGCCCATCAAGGACATCGCGGGCGACGAGATGTTCAACGAGGTGTTCTTCACTGATGCGCGCGTGCCCGTCGCCAACCGTCTCGGCGCCGAAGATGCGGGCTGGCAGGTGGCGATGGGCACCCTCGGCCACGAACGCGTCGGCACCGCCGGGCTCACCATCGGCATGAAGGCCGACCTCGACTCGATGATCAGCACCGCGCGCGCTACCAACCCCGGCGCGCTCGACGAGCCCGACCTGCGCGACCGGATCGCCAGGGCGTACACCCAGATCGAGTACACCCGGCTCCTCAATTACCGGGCCCTGTCCAAGATCCTGAAGGGCGAGCCCAACTGGCCCGAGGTGCCCATCGCCAAGCTCCAGTGGAGCCACCTGGCCCAGACCCTCGCCGAGCTGGCCGTGGACCTGCTCGGACCGGCCGGGATCATGGCCAAGGGTGCCCCCGACGCGATCGACAACGGCGCCTGGAACCGCCTGTTCGTGTTCCAGCGCTACACGTCTATCGGCGCGGGGACCACCGAGGTGCAGAAGAACATCCTGGCCGATCGGGCTATCAAGCTTCCCCGCAAGTAGTCCGACGGAGAACGCAAGGCGAACAACACCGCGGAATACGCGGGGTATCGCCCCACGTTCGGCACAATTGAGACCACGATGGCTCTTCGCTCCCGCCCCGTTCTGCGGTTCCGGCGCCGAGATACGGCGCCCATTCCTGACGCCCCCGTGGCCGTCGTGCTGTCGGGCGGGGGCAACCGCGGTGCCACCCAGGTCGGCATGCTGCACGCCCTGCTGGAAACGGGCGTGCGCCCCGGTGTGATCGTGGGCACGTCGGTCGGCTCGCTCAACGGCGCGGGGCTGGCCACCGATCCGACGATGGCCGGCGTGCACGCCCTCGAGGAGGTATGGCTCGGCATCAGCCGAGAGCGCCTCTTCGCCGACGGCAAGCTGACGCGGGCGTGGCGCCTGGCCAGCCGCGCCAGTCACCTCTGGGCCAACGAGGGCCTGTCCCAACTGATCGACGCCTTTGGGGTCGACGACTTCTCGCAGCTGGCCGTTCCCCTCCGCGTCATCGCCGCCGACCTCATCACCGGCGAGGAGGCTGTGTTCGCCAGTGGCCCGCTCAAGCCCGCGCTGCTGGCGAGCTGCGCGCTGCCCGGCCTCTACCCGCCCGTCGAGCACGGCGGGCGCACGCTCATCGACGGCGGAGTGCTCAACAACGTTCCCGTCTCCCACGCCCTCGCCGGGCCGGTGTCCCACGTCTACGTGTGTGACACCTCGGCCGACTTCGACACCGGCCATCCGCGGTCCGCGCTCGAGGTGATGCTGCGGGCCTTCGCCATCGCCCGCCAGAGCCGGGCCCGTCGCGACCAGGAGCGCTACAGCCACGATCTCCGCGTCACGTTCATGCCGCGCGTGGCCGACGGCCGTCGCACATTCGACTTCTCCCGTTCCGAAGAGCAGATCGAGAAGGGCTATCTCGCCACCAGCGAGTTCCTCAGGTCCCGTACTCAGGATGTCGGGTGAGCCAGTCCGACAGGCGGCGCATGGAGTCCTCGTTCTGCTTGTTGATGAACTTGTAGATCGGGCCCTCGAACCACTTCCACGGCGCTGACGCGAGGTTGTAGCGCTCCTCGAAGTGCAGGCGGCAGCTGTCGGGCCCGAGGTGCTCGAGCCGCACCTTGCCCGTCTGGTCCTGGCCCGCCTGGCGGCCGATCATGCGGAACGTGTAGCCGCCGGCCGGCACCACGTCGGTGACGAGCTCGATGGCCGCACCCTTGCGGCCCAAGGGCATCTTGTAGATGACGCGGCGGAGCAGACCGTTGCCGCCGTCGTCGCCGGGATGCAGCACCTCGACACCGATGACCATCGGCGCGTAGACGGCCCAGCGGTCGTAGTCCTGCATGAGCGTCCAGACCCGCTCGGCCGCGTGCGGGATGTCGAGGGTGTAGCGGTGCTCTCTCATCGGCCATCATCATTGCCGTGAGCGCGGCCGCGGCGTGGGCCAGAGCAGAGTGGCGACGGCGATGGCCGAGCCTGATGGCGCTCGGCGTCGGCCTCGGTCTCGCCGCCGCCGTCGTCGTCACCGCCCTCGCCGGGGCCGAGCGCACCAGCTCGGCCTACGACCGCCTGGTCGACCAGACAGACCGCGCCGATGTCGATGTCCAGGACGACAGCGAAGGCGAGCCGTTGCTCGCCAAGATCGACGAGCTGCCTGGCGTCGTGGCGAGCGATCGCATCGTCGTCACGTTCCAGGTCCTCGCCCGCGGCGAAGCGGAGGCGATCGAGGATCTCGTCATGGCCGCGGGCATGGAGGACGGATTCGGCCGCCGATTCGACCGCCCTTTGCTCGAGGCCGGGCGCATGCCCGATCCGGACGCGCCGTCGGAGATCCTCCTCAACACCATCGCGGCGGAGGTCCTCGATGCACAGGTCGGCGACCGGATCACCGTGCACCCGCTGACCAGGGCGCAGTTCGAGGCCTCGGTCTTCAGCGGCCAGCCCCCGGACCCGAAGGAACGGGGGGCGCTGACGCTGACCGTCGCGGGCATCGGGCGCCTCGCCGGCGACGTCGACGAGCCCGTATCGGCGGCCATTGTCAGCAGCCAGGTGTTCGCGACCGAGGACATCGGGCGCTTCGACAATGTCGTCTCGGCCCGGCTCGAGGACGGACAGGCCGGGGTCGACGCCTTCGTCGCCGCCGTCGAGGCACTCCCGGAGTACAGCCCCGACACGGTGTCCTTCACCGTGGCCGGGGACTCGGACGAGCGGGTCATCGACACCATCGCCGTGCAGCGAATCGGCCTGGTCGTGTTCGCTCTCGTCGCCCTCGCCGTCGTGCTCGTCGCGGGCGGCCAGGCCGTCAACCGGCAGCTCCTGGCGTCGGTCGACGACGACAGCGTCCTGCACGCCCTTGGCCTGAGCCGGACGGCGCGGATCGCCGCCTTGACCCTCCCGTTCGTTCCCGTCGCAGCGGTGGCCGCTGTCGTCGCCGGCGTGGCGGCAACCGCGGCGTCGCCGCTGCTCCCGGTCGGCTTCGCCGGACGGATCGAGCCGGACCCCGGGAGATACGTCTACCCCCTCATCACCGGTCTCGGCGTCATCGCGGTGATGGCGTTCGTCCTGGTGTGGGCCGCGCTCGGTGCCTGGCGCCGGACCCAGCAACGGGGAGACGACGCCGCGCTCGAGCGGCCCTCGCGCCTCACCGCGCTGGCGGCTGCGGCGGGCGCGGGCGCCTCGGTGGTGACCGGCCTGCGCCTCGCGCTCGAGTCCGGGCGGGGACGCATGCGTCTCCCCGTTCGCTCGACCCTGGCCGGCGTGGCGCTGGGAGCGGGCGGGATCGCGGCGGTGCTGACATTCGGGGCCAGCCTCGACAGGGTGCTCGCCGAGCCTCGCCTCCACGGCCAGCCGTGGACGGCGGCGATTCCCGCCGGTGGCGAGGGCGAGGAGGGGGCCGTCATCGATCTCGTGACCGAACGGCTGCCGGACCTCCCACGCGTGTTGACCGCGACGCTGACTGATCAGCGGTCCATCACCATCGCCGGAGAGGAGGTGGTCGTCACCTCGCTCCGCCACCTTCGGGGCCACGCCGACCCCCCGTACCTCGAGGGTCGGGCACCCGTGGCCCCGGACGAGGTGGCGATCGGCCCCGCGGCGTTGGAGCTCGTGGATGCAGGCGTGGGCGACGCCGTCACGGCGCGGGGTCCGAACGGACCCGTGCGGCTCCACGTCGTCGGCTCGCCGCTGGTTGCCATCGAGGACGGGTTCGACAACATCGCCGTCATGACCGAGCCCGGTCTGGCCGCGATGGAAGCCAGCACAGGCGGGAACAACATCTACATCACGACCGACGGACCACCCGAGCAAGCCCTCGGGCCGCTCGCCGACGAGGTGGAGATCGACGAGCCGAGTGTCCCCTCAGTGTTGACCAACCTGGAGGAGGCGCGCGGCATCCCGAACGCACTTGCCGTGTTCCTCGCCGTCCTGGCCGGTGGCCGCCCTCGTTCATGCGCTGCTGCTCGGCCTGCGGCGCCGGCGCCGCGACCTCGCCGTCCTGCGCGTGCTCGGGCTGCAGGGCCGCCAGGTCACACGCCTGGTAGCGGTCCATGCCACCACCATCGCCCTCGTCGGTGCGGCCATCGGAGTCCCGCTCGGCGTCGCCGCCGGGCGGTGGGTGTGGCGACAGTTCGCCGAGGGCCTCAACCTGGTCGTCGTGCCTGTCGTGCCCGTTGTCGTCGTGCTGCTGGTGGGCCTGGCCGGCGTCGTCGTCGCCAACCTCATCGGCCTGCCCCGGGCGTGGGCGGCCCGGCGCCTATCCCCGAGCGCCGTGCTCCGCGCCGAGTAGCCGTCGGGCCGCGCCGCCGAGAAAAGCCTCCATCGACGCGTCGTCGAGCGGAAGGGCGCGCGCCGCGTCGAGGGCGCGCGCCATCGGCAGGAATGGATGGTCGGATGCGAAGAGCACCCGGCCTCGACCCTGCGACCCGTTCATGAAGCGCACCAGCTCGGGGTCCATGTACTTGGCCAGGTAGGCCGAGTTCGACAGGTGCAGGGCCGGCCACTTGCGCATGTAGGTCATGAGCAGCTGCTCGTACGGATGGCCCATGTGGGCGCCGATGACGGGGAGGCCGGCGAAGTCGATGAGCACGTCCTCGAGCAACACCGGGTCCTGCACCGCCGAGCGCATCGGCGGACCGGGCACGCCGACGTTGATCGACACGGGCAAACCCGCTTCGGCGCACGCCGTGTACACCGGGTAGTAGAGGCGGCCGTTGAGCGGGTGCTGGTCGACGAGGGGCGTGACGCGCACGAGCACGAAGCGCTGATGGGTGGCGAGGTCGCGCACCCGCCGGGCCATGCGGACCGGCCGCTCGTAACGGTCCACGGTGCCGGCGACGAGGAAGCGACCGGGGTGGGCATCGGCGATGGCGAGCAGCTCGTCGGCGCCCCGACTCAGGCCGCCCGTCAGCACAGCCGTCTCGACGCCGCACCCGTCCATCAGCTCCAGGACCTGATCGGGTGACTCGGGCGCGACCTCGGCACCGAAGTACTCGCCGCTCATCCCTCTGGCGACCTCAGGGGACAGGAGGTTCACCCAGAGGTCGAGGATCCCCATGTCAGCCGAGGCGCTCGATGACGGTCGCGTTGGCCTGGCCGCCGCCCTCGCACATGGTCTGGAAGCCGTAGCGCCCGCTGGTCGCCTCGAGGTGGTGCAGCAGCGTGGTCATGAGCCGCACGCCGCTGGCGCCGAGAGGATGGCCGATGGCGATGGCACCGCCGCGCGGGTTGAGGCGCGTCATGTCGGGCTTGAACTCGCTGGCCCACATGAGGGCGATGGCGGCGAACGCCTCGTTGCACTCGATGGCGTCGAACTCGTCGATCTTCATGCCCGAGCGCTCGAGCAGCTTCCGAGTGACGGGGTTGGGCGCCGACAGCACGAGCACCGCGTCGTCGGCGCCGACGGTCATGTGCACGAAGCGGGCCCGGATGGGCAACCCCAAGCGCTCGGCCGTGTCCCGGTCGGCGATGAGCATGGCCGCGGCGCCGTCGGACACCTGCGACGCATTGCCGGCGGTGATGTCGGCCGCCGTCTCCTCCTGCCACGCGGTGGGCAGCGCGGCGAGGCGCTCCATGGACGTCTCCCGCCGGATCCCCTCATCGGCGTCGAGGACACGGTCGGTGAGGTTGCCTTCGTCGTCCTTCACAGGGACGGGGACGATCTCGGTCTTGAAGTGCCCGCTGTCCGTCGCTTCCGCGGCCCGCCGGTGGCTCTCCAGCGCGAACGCGTCCATGTCCTCACGCGTGATGCCGAACTTGTCGGCCAGGATCTGGCTGACCTCGAACTGGGTGAGCAGCTTGTTGTCGACCGCCTTCATGAAGCCCTGGCTGAACGGGCCGGTGCCGCCGCGCGCGTTGGACGCCAGCGGCACGCGCGACATGACCTCGACGCCGCACGCGATGGCCAGGTCATACCCACCTGCGATCACGCCCTGGGCCGCGAAGTGGACGGCCTGCTGCGACGAACCACACTGGCGGTCGACAGTGGTGGCGGCCACGTGCTGCGGGAGGCCGGCCGCGACCCATCCGTTGCGTGTGACGTTGGTGCTCTGCTCACCGACCTGGGAGACGCACCCACCGATCACATCGTCGACCAAGCCGGGGTCGACGCCGCTGCGCTCCACGACGGCTGTCAGTGCGTGGGCCAGCAGGTCGTTCGGGTGGTAGGTCGACAACGAGCCGTTGCGCTTCCCGATGGGCGTGCGCACGGCTTCGACGATGACGGCTTCGCGGGTCACAGCGTAAGACCGTAGTTGTGCAGAACCCCCAATTACATGGCTCGCTTGCAAGCAGCGCTCGCGTTACATGGCTCGCTTGCAAGCAGCGCTCGCGTTACATGGCTCGCTTGCAAGCAGCGCTCGCGTGGTCACCGTACGACAAGCACCCCGAGCATGCGGCCGTGGCCCGGGACGCGACACACGTACTGGTACCTGCCGACGGGCAGGTTGGCGTCGGCTTCCCGTACCGATCCCACCGGCACCGCGATGTCGATGTCGAGGTCGGGCACGGTGAAGGTGTGCCAGAACAGGTCGGGGTTGGCGACGACGAGCTTCACCCACCCCGACCTGCTGTTCAGCTGCGCGGTGTTGAACCGGTTGTTGCGCATGCTGATGACGACGCGGCCCTCGCCTCCCTCTGGGACAGCGACCATCGACGGCGCGAGCGCGACCACGACGACCGCGGTCAAGCCCCACGCCAGGCCGAACGCAGCACCCAGCGACGGGCGAGGGCGACGGGCAGGGCCGGGCGTGGCCTCGTGATCGAGGCGCGCGCCGAGGGACACGACCAGGGCCCCGAAGCCCACCGTCGACGACACGACGAGCAGCGCCGACAGGACGACCGATGCCGTGGGGTCGTCGTGTCCGAGGTGGCTGATGAAGGCGAGGCCCATCCACGCTGCGACGTCG
>JBEEFQ010000173.1:0-4045 GCA_041166245.1 Actinomycetota bacterium
CGAGCTCGACATCACCGGCGACGTCACCATCGACGCCACCGTGGGTCTCCGCCGGGCCGAGGAGCTCTACGACAAGGTCTTCCTCGAATACGGCGACGACTCGGTGGCCCAGTTGGGCGGCGTGCACCTCGCCTGCGAGCAGGCGTCGAACATGCTCACCAAGGTTCTCGAGTGGGGCCGGCTCATGTCCTACCTCGAGCAGTCGACCCGGTACATCGCCTACGACGCCCGCCTGCACAACGGCAGGTACCGCTACTACCGCGATCCCGCGGTCCTGGACTCCGCCCTCGGCGCGCGCTACGTCGGTGAGCTCGATCGCCTCTTCGACACCTACGGCTCGTTGCTCCCGGTGATGCAGCAGTGGTTCGCCACCCAATACCCGCAGGAGCCGGGCGACTCGGACTTCGTGTACCGCCAGTCGATCAAGGCGAAGGCGTTCGACGCGCTGCGCGGCGTGCTCCCCGCCGCGGCGCAGTCCAACGTCGGTATCTACGGCACCGGCCAGGCCTACGAGGCCCTGCTCCTGCGCATGCGCGCGTCGGCCCTCCCCGAGGCGACCAACTACGCCGACCTCATGCTCACCGAGTTGCGCAAGGTCATTCCGTCGTTTCTCAAGCGCGTCGACCTCCCCGATCGCGGTGGGGCGTGGTCGGCCTATCTCGAGAAGAACCGCGTCGTGATGCAGGACCTGGCCGACGCCCTCTTCGGCCACGACGAGCCCGAGCCCCGTCCCGCCGTCACCCTGGTCGATTTCGACCCCGACGCCGAGGACAAGCTCGTCGCCGCCATGCTCTATCCCTACACCGCGCTTCCCGAGGATCAGGTGCTGGCCAAGGTCAGGCGCATGTCGGTGGAGGAGAAGCGCTCGGTGATGCTGTCCTATGCCGGCGACCGATCCAACCGACGCCACAAGCCGGGGCGGGGTCTCGAGCGCAGCGGCTACCGCTTCGACGTGCTGTCGGACTACGGCGCCTTCCGCGACCTGCAACGCCACCGCATGCTCACCATCGAGTGGCAGGACCTGAGCCCTCGGCACGGGTTCGTCCTCCCAGAGGCGGTGGCCGAGGCGGGGGTGGCGCATCGCTTCGACGAGGCCATGGCCCGCTCCGCGGATCTCTACGGCGCGCTCATCGACCCCTTCCCGGCCCAGGCGTCCTACGCCGTCGCCCTTGCGTACCGCGTGCGTTACGCCATGCAGTTCAACGCGCGCGAGGCCATGCACATGCTCGAGTTGCGCACCGGTCCCCAGGGCCACCCCGAGTATCGGCGGGTCTGCCAGGAGATGCACCGCCTCATCGCCGAGCAGGCCGGGCACCGGGTGGTCGGCGAGCTCATGCGCTATGTCGACCACGGCACCTACGACCTCGAGCGCCTCGAGTCCGAACGCAGGGCCGAGGCCCGCCGCACCAGCTCCTAAGCGGCGCGCGCACGCCGGGCGCGGGCGCCCAGCCACCAGCACAGACGCAGCCACGGTCCGCCGAGGATCCAGAGCGCGGCCACGCTGATCATCATCGCCCCGAGCGGGTCGGTCCCCACCGCCGGCGGCTGCAGCACGAGCTCCAGCGTCGGTTCCATCAGGAGAAGTACGGCGCGTGGGCCCCATGTTCCTGTTCCCGACAAAAGGGATGTGACACCTGTTGCCAATGAGGTTCGTGTTGTGTAGGGTCCTCGGTGGGAGCGGGCAAGGAGCGTGGTTTCTCCATGCGCCAACTGCGCGCGCTCATTGTTGTGGTGCTCCTGGCAGCTTCCGGCTCGGCCGCGACCGGGGGCTACACGGTCCGTTGGGGTGACACCCTCAGCGGCATCGCCAAACGCTTCGGCGTCGCGCCGTCGTCCATCGCCAATGCCAACGGGATCAAGAACGCCGACCGCATCATCGCGGGCAGCGTGCTCGTCGTACCCCAGGGCAAGGGCGGCACCACGCCGTCCGGCGCCCCGGCGAGCGGCGTGTTCCACGTGGTGAAGGCGGGCGAGAACGTGGCGTCGATCGCTCGGCGCTTCAAGACGACGCCGGCGGCCATCGTTGCGGCGAACGGACTCAGCGATCCGAACCGCATCCGCGAGGGCCAGCGTCTCGTGATCCCCGGGCAGCAGTGGCTCTGTCCGGTGCGGGCGGGGAGTGCGCCGATGACGCCGGTGCACAACTACCTCGCGCCGCGCCCCGGCGGTCGAAAGCACATGGGCAACGACATCTTCGCTCCGGCCGGCACTGCGGTCGTCGCGCCGGTAGGGGGCGTGCTGCGCCACGTGAGCGGCAAGACGGCAGGCAACGCCTTCTACCTCGCGGGCGATGATGGGACCACGTACTACGGGGCCCATCTGTCGTCCTACGTCGCGGCGCCCGGTCGGGTCAGTGCTGGCACGGTCATCGGTCGTGTTGGCGCCACCGGCAACGCTGAAGGCATGGACCCGCACCTGCACTTCGAGGTGCATCCCAATGGCGGCGCGGCCGTCGATCCGTGGCCCCTGCTGTCTCGCGCCTGTTAACCGCGATTTTTTTCTCCCGTCGCTGACCAGCGACGACGCGAGAAGTCGCAGGTCGCATCAACGCGGCACCGCTTGACGTCGCCTCTCCCACGCGCCATAACTACGTCCGCCCAGACACCCGACCCAGGTCGTGGGCCTCCGGGCCGCCGAGTGATCGGTCGGTCCGGAGGGGGAGTCAAGGGTGCGAGCGGGGTCCAGGAGACCAAGTAGAGAACATCCCAATAACCCCCCCGGCTCCTCGAGGGTCGGGGCGGGCTACCGGATGGCCCCAACGGTCTCCTGGGCCCTTCTTTGTTTGTTCGCCGCTCCGCGGCGGACAAACAAAGAAGGGACCAGATCACACTGTTCGCTCGCTGACGCTCGCTCACTGTCACCCTGCGCCGAAGGCGCCGCGCCTTCGGCGCAACGGGTGACCGGCGGCCCAACCAATGGGAACGGGCCGCAGATGGGGTGCCGCCGCTCCTGCCCGCCTCGCGTTGTGCGTGATTGCACTGGGCGTGTTCGGGAAGAACCACGGAGTGTGTCCGTGGTCACGGCCTGGCTAGGCTCCGGCCACAGCCGGTCAATCTCAGCAGGGGGAGCTTGTGGCCCGTACCGCTACCGACAAGTCCAAGGACGATCAGGGGGCTGACGGGGGCGGGGACGGGAAGCGCAACAAGAAGCAAGAAGCCGAGGCGAAGCGAGACGAGGCGGCTGACAGCATCAAAGAGGGCGAGCCCATCATCTCCCTGCGGGGGGTGACCAAGAGCTTCGGCTCGCACACCGTGCTCGAGGACATCAGCTTCGATGTCCCCAAGGGCAAGATCACCGCCATCCTCGGCCCGTCAGGCACCGGCAAGTCGGTGCTGCTCAAGAACATCATTGGCCTGCTGCGTCCCGAAGCTGGCGAGATCTGGGTCGAGGGCGAGAACATCGTCGGGATGAGCGAGAAGGACCTGTACCGCGTCCGGCGCAAGTTCGGCGTGCTCTTTCAGGACGGCGCCCTCTTCGGTTCGATGAACCTGTTCGACAACATCGCCTTCCCGCTGCGCGAGCACACCAAGAAGAACGACAAGGAGATCAAAGAGATCGTCACCGAGAAGGCGGGTCTGGTCGGCCTCCTCGACCACATGAAGAAGACGCCTGGCGAGGTGTCGGGCGGGATGAAGAAGCGCGCGGGCCTGGCCCGTGCCCTCGTGCTCGATCCCGACATCGTCCTCTTCGACGAGCCCGATTCGGGCCTCGACCCCGTGCGTGTCGCTTACCTCGACGAGCTGGTCGTCAATGTGCAGCGGGAGACGCACGCCACCTTCTTCATCATCACCCACAACATCCCGTCGGTCATGCGCACCGCCGAGTACATGGGCATCCTCTTCCGCTCCGGTCTCGTCAAGTTCGGATCCAGGGAGGAGATGAAGACGACGGACAACAAGATCATCCGCCAGTTCCTGGCTGGTCGGGCCAAGGGCCCCATCGGGATGGACGAGATGGCCGAGGACGACGACACGGGGGTTCAGCAGGAGCTCGAGGACCAGGAACAGGAACGCATCGACTCCGGCGAGATCGACGAAATCATGAC
>JBEEFQ010000174.1:0-5338 GCA_041166245.1 Actinomycetota bacterium
ACAACCCGCGAAGGCGTCAGCCGGAAGAGTCGGGTCAGACCTGGCTTGGGCACCCACCCGCACGCTGATCGTTCACCACTGTCGGGTGGTGGACCTCAGCGCCCTGTCGCGATCCTCGCTGCCGGGACGAGCGCGTTACTGCCAGGCAGTTGGGTTGGTGCACCAGGGGTCGTATATGGCCGCAAGTGCACCAACCCAAGAAGTGCTCGTATTGCCCGCACCGGATTCTGAGCTCGCGTTGCGGCTCTGTTGGCGCGCGTCAGGCCGCGAGGGTGCCGGGTCGCAGCGCGGGCGGCCCTGCCTTGATCACTCTGCCCTGCGAGTTGACGAACTCGATCACGCCCGCAGGGTCGCCGCGGGCTTTCCAATGTTGCTCGTGAAGGAAGTGGTGGTGGTAGAGGCACACGGTGATGAGGTTGCCCTCGTCGGTGGGACCGAGGTCGGCCTTCCAGTGCCGCATGTGGTGGATCTGGGTCCAACGGGACAGGCCGCAGCCCGGGAACCGGCACCCGTGGTCGCGCCGGCGCACCCGGCGTTCGAGCCAGCGGGGGATCGAGCGACTCTTGCGGCCGATGCCGAGACTTCCATCGGGCTGGGCGACGATGGTCTCGAGATGGCAGTCGCACAGGTGGCGCTGCAGGGTCGACCAGCTCAGGGCCGGGCCCTCCTCGAGCTCTGCTGAGCCTGCGGCGTCCTGGTCGCAGGCAAAGGACGCATCGGCGTGGATGACCACCGTGGCCCTGTCGGCCTTGGCCTCAGCAAGGCTGGCCGAGCAGATGAGGACGAGGGCGTCGGCGCAACGTGCCTCGTGAGGATCACGCTCACCGCTCTCGGCGTGAGCGGGAAGCGACTCGGCGACTGCCTCCACTGACTTGATCACGCGCATGGCGTCGGCCGCAGGCAGGTCGAAGCCTCCTTGGACGGACAGCTGATCCTCCGACGGCCGCCACCAGAGTCTGCGCCGATCGCGAGCAGTCATGTCTTCGCCGTAGACCGGCGGCTCCCGTCGCTGCGCCATCGCCTGCAGCTCGGCGACGGACCGGGACGTGCCCAGCTCCACGAGCTCGGCGTCCTCGTGGCGGTCCTGCAGCTTCACGAGGAGTCGCACCTGTTCGAACGACAGCCGGCCCTCCTCGAATGCGCCCGCCAACAACGGGAGGCGCCCGAGGCCGTGGGCGACGCGGGTCCACGCCTTGGCGGTCGTGTACGAGATCCCGAGCTGCGCGACCAACCATTCCGCCATGTTGCGGGCCCCATCGTCGAAATGCGCTTGGCGCCCCTCGTAGGCCGCGGCGACGGCCAACAGGTGGGCATGGGCACAGGCCATCACGCCGTGCAGCTGGCCGATGGCGTCGGTCAGATCGGCGTTGGTGGACTCGGCCGGGACCTCGAATGACATCGATGTAATTCTACCACCAGGCAGTGACAAAACCCATGGGGCACAACGGATTTTTCGATATTTCTCCGATACCGAGCGTGGCGTTCAGTGACCGTCGGTGACCGCCCGCGCTAACCGACGCTCGCGAGGGCGAGCCGCTCGCTCAGCGCCTCGGGGGTGGCGGGCCGGTCGAAGTAGTAACCCTGCCCGAGGTCGCATCCCATCGAGCGCAGGAGCGCGAGTTGCCCCGCCGTCTCGATGCCCTCGGCGAGCGCCTGCATCCCGAGGCCGTGGGCGAGGCCGATGACGCTGGCCGTGATCGCAGCGCTCGCGGTGTCGGTCTCGATGCGCGCCACGAAGGACTGGTCGACCTTGATCACGTCCACCGGGAAGCGGTGCGCGTACGCGAGCGAGGACTGCCCGGTGCCGAAGTCGTCGATGGCGAGGCCGACGCCGATCGCCTTCAGGGCGACCAGGGCCGCGACAGATTGCTCGATGTCGACGATGAGGGCCGTCTCGGTGACTTCGAGCGTGAGGACTGACGGGCGGAGCCCGCTCTCCACGAGCGCGGCCTGGACGTGCTTCGGGAGGTCCGGATCCGCAAGCTGCAACGCGGAGACGTTGACCGAGATCTTGAAGTCCCGCTCCGGGGGCAGCGACCGTGACCAGGCCGACGCCTGCCCGCACGCCTCCCGCAGGACCCACGCACCGATCGGCACGATGAGGCCGGAGTCCTCGGCGACTGGGACGAACGTGGACGGGCAGACCGAGGACCCGTCCGGTTGCGTCCAGCGAAGCAGTGCCTCCGCACCCACGATCTCACCAGTGCCGAGGGTGACGATTGGTTGGTACGCGAGGTGGAACTCGTCGAGGGCCAAGCCACGACGAAGATCCTCGTGGAGGCGGAGCCGGCGAAGCTCCTCGGCCAGTTCGGCATGAGACCTCGCGACGAGGAATGCCACCACCTGCCCGATGAGCACGAAGAACGCCAGGCGCGTCGCCCAGTCGGGAACTGTCTGCGGTACTCCGTCCGCGACGTCGAGCGGCATGAGGGGCCCAGCCAGGACGCCGGCGAAAACGCCGGTCACGAAGGCAGCTCCCGGCCCGAAGCGCACGCCGGCGAAGATGACCGGCAGATAGAACCAATGGGGCGCCACTCTGCCTGCTCCGCCAAGGAGGTGACCGAGCAACCAGCAGCCGGTCAGGGCGACGGCCAAGACGACCCAACTGGTGGCGTTCGACGTCCCGGTCGAGGCGAACAGAACGCGTTTGGCCCAGTACTGCCCTCGTCCGAGCGGCTTGCCGATGTCACCAACGGGCACGGGTGGCCCTTCCCTCCGTGGGCGCAAGAGATCCCAATCCAGTTTCGACGGGTTGGTGCAACTTCTTGAGGCACTCCGTGGTGGCCACCGGGCCGGAGCGCACCGTGGGTGTCGAGGCGTGGGGGTCAGCGACTGGCCACGATGGGCTCGGTGTCCGGGATCGCCTACTCGGAGGTCTGAGAAGGACGGTTCATCTGACCGCGCACGAAGGACTCGAGGCCGTCGAGGAAGCGGTTGGTGACGCGGACCTGGATCTGGCGGCCGACGAGCCAGCCCAGTCGGGCGAGGGGGTGGCGCGCCCGCGAGAAGACGGTGATCTCCAAGGACACGCCCCCGCTGCCGTCGCGGTGCACGACGAACGCCTCCTCGCCCGTCTCCGGGTGCGCGGGCAACGTGCCGTAGGCGAAGCCGAACCGGTCGGGTTCGTCGACCACCCACACGATGCGGCACGCGGCGGGCACGTAGGCGGGGCCGACCGGGAGGGCCTGCACGAGGGTCACGCCCTCGCGCAGCTCGGGCCGCTCGGGCGAGCGCATCAGGTCGGCGCCGTCGTGGCACGCCCACGCCCGCAGGCCGTCGCACGCGGCGGCGAAGACGGCGTTGCCGGCGCCGAGCGAGCGCGAGTAGCGATCGTGCTGGTAGCCGACCGGCAGCTCGCTGCCCGGCTGGGTCGCACCCACGTCCGTATACGTGACGTCGGCAGAGCGCTGCGCTTCCAGCACCCGCGACAGCTCGTCGAAAGAAGGACGGCCGAAACGCAGCATCACACGACGCCGTTAGCGCGCAGTGCGGCGAGCTCCTCGGCCGAGAGACCAAGACCGGTCCACACCTCGTCGTTGTGCTGACCCAGCGCGGGAGCACCCGTCGGGGCCTCGGGTACCGCGCCGTCGAAGCGGGGGACCGGGGCCTGCTGGCGCACGTCGCCCAGCACGGGGTCGGCCACGGTGACGAGGTCGCCGCGCGCGGCCATGTGCGGGTCGGTGAACACGTCGGCCGACGAGAACACCCGCGCGACCGGCACGTCCTCGGCCACGCAAGCCGCCTCGACCTCGGCTGCGGTCATCGACGACGTCCACGCCGTGACCATGTCGTTGAGCTCGTCGCCCGCCGCGGCCCGCTGGGCCAGCGTCGCGAACCGAGGATCAGCGGCAAGCGACGGCTGGGCCATGGCCTTGCACAGCCGGCGGAAGTTGGTGTCTGACCCGGCGACGACGCAGACGAACGTGCCGTCGGCGGTGGGGTAGTTGTCGAGCGGCGCCGAGTTGGCCAAGCGGTTGCCCTCGCGCTCGCGCACCACACCGAGCTTGTCGTAGCCTGCCAGCGTCCATTCGAGGATGCGCAGCACCGAGCCGTAGAGGCAGGCGTCGATGACCGCGCCCCGACCCGACGACCGGGCGTCCCGCGCGTAGAGCGCGGCGACGGCGGCCGACGCCGCGAACGCGCCGGTGAGGTAGTCGGACACCGTCACGCCCGGTCGCACCGGCGGCTGGTCGGGGTAGCCCGTGAGGTGCATGAGCCCGCCGTAGCCGATGCCCATGCGATCGAGACCGGGCCGCTGCGAATACGGCCCGTCCTGGCCGAAGACGGAGATGCGCACCGTGACCAGGCGCGGGTCGAGATCGGCGGGCCCGATGTTCCAGCGCTCCAACGTGCCGGGCCGGAAGTTCTCGCACACGATGTCGGCCGTCGCCGCCAGCCGTCGGAACAGGTCCTGTCCCTCGGGCTTGCGCAGGTCGAGGGTCACACTCTTGCGGCCCCGCCCCTCCACCGACCAGTACAGCGAGTAGTTGCCGTCGGCACTGCCACTCCCTGGCGGGACCTTGGCAAAGGGCCCGATGGTGCGCATGAAGTCGCCGCCGTCGGGGTCCTCGACCTTGATGACCTCGGCGCCCATCTCACCGAGCAGCCCGGCGCAGAACGGCGCCGCGATGCGGGTGCCGACGTCGATGACGCGCACCCCCGCGAGGGGCCCCGCCATCAGGTGGGGACGTCGCCGCGGTCGCGGTCGGCGAAGACCTCTTTCATGGACGAGCGGGACTTGCGCTCCTCGAGGGCGTTGAGCGCCGTCGATGTGTTGTGCATCCAGTGGTGGGCCATGAAGTGGTAGCGCCACGAGTCGCGCTGGCCCTGGAGGTCGAGCATGTGGTTGATCGACTGCTTGACGACCTGGGCGGTGGTGGGCGGCACGAGGGCGACCTTCTCCGCCAGCTCCTTGACCGCCGACTCGAGATCGACGCGCGGCACCACGCGGTTCACGAGTCCCAGCCGCCACGCCTCGGCCGCGTCGATCTTGTCGCCGGTCAGCAGGAACTCCTTGGCCTTGCGCGCCCCCAGCTCCCAGGGCTCCACCAGCAGCTCCACGCCGGCGCCCGTCATGCGCAGCACGGGGTTGGAGAACACCGCGTCGTCGGCGGCGACGATGAGGTCGCACATGCAGGCGAGCATGAGGCCGGCCGCGATGCAGCTGCCCTGGACGGCGGCGATGGTGGGCTTGCGGAAATCGTGGATCTTCACGCAGCGGTCGAAGTACATGACCTGCTCGTGGTGCATCTTGCCCTCGGGGGTCTCCCGCATCAGCCGCCACTTGTCCGGCTCGGTGTCGCCCACCAGGGCCTTGAGGTCGTGGCCGGCGCTGAAG
>JBEEFQ010000175.1:0-8977 GCA_041166245.1 Actinomycetota bacterium
CCTCGACGAGCACCGGTGCGGGCTCGTCGATCACCGTCTCCTCGATCACGCGCGTCGGTTCACCGCGGCTGACCACGGTGTCCGCTGCCAGCAGGCGCGGCTCCCCGCAGTTGGGACAGAACGTGGCGTCGGCCTCCATCTCCGCGTTGCAGCGCGTGCAGAACACACCCATGCCGTCGGTCGGTCTCGAGATGCTCATGGGCGGCTAGGCGGCCGTCTTCTTCTTGGCCGCTCGCTTGGTGGCCTTCTTGGCGGTCTTCTTGGCGGTCTTCTTGGTGGTCTTGGCTGCCGGCTTCTCCGGCGCCTTGGTGCCCTTCTTGGCCGCGGCCAGGCTGGCCTCGAGGGCGGCCATGAGGTCGACGATCTTCTCGCCCTGCGGCGCAGCCGACTCCTCGACGACGATCTCCTTGCCCTTGGCCTTGCGCTCGATGAGGTCGAGCAGCTCCTCCCGGTAGGTGTCCTTGTACTTGCTCGGCTTCCAGTCCGTCGTCAGGGACTCGATGAGCCGGCTCGCCATCGTCAGCTCCTTGTCGGAGACCGACGGGGCGCGCGACGGAACGTTGGGGATCTCCGACGCGGGGACGATCTCGTCCTCGAAGAGCATGGTGGACAGGGCCAGCACCTTGGTGTCGGTCTCGAGGGGACGGATGGCGGCCAGGTACTGCTTGGTGCGCAGCACGACGCGCCCGATGCCCACCCGCCCCTCCTTGCGCATGGCCTGCAGCAGCAGGGCGTAGGCCTTGACCGCGCCGCCGTCCTTGGTGGCGGGCGCGAGGTGGTAGGTCTTGTCGTAGAAGATCGGGTCGATGTCGTCGAGCTCGACGAAGTCCTCGATGTCGATGGTCTTGGTCGCCTCGGGCTTGAAGTCGGTGATCTCGTCGGGGGTGATGGTGACGTACTTGCCCTTGGAGAACTCGTAGCCCTTCACGATCTTCTCGTAGGGCACTTCCTTGCCCGTCTTCTCCGACACCCGCTTGTTGCGCACCCGGGCGCCGGTGCTCTCGTCCATTTGGTGGAAGGCGACGTCTTGGTGCTTGACGGCCGAGTACACCTTCACGGGCACGTTCACGAGGCCGAAGCTGATGGATCCTGTCCATATGGCCCTGGGCATGCGGGATCTGTACCCGCTGAGGGCTCCCGCTATTGCAGGCGGACCGCGACCTCGCTGGCGAGCAGGCGGCCGTCCACCGTGAGCACGGCCGTGCCGTCGTGCACCTCGACCAGGTCGCGGATGGCCCCGTCGGCGGGAAGCGCGGCCGCGGGCACCCCCTCACGCGTGCGCACCGCCAGCTGCAGCGCCTCGGCTCGGCGCTCGTCGTCGGACAGGATCTCGGATACGGCCACCGGCGACGCACCGCCAGTGATGGCCGCGATGTAGCGCTCGGGCGTGTGCACGTTCCACCACCGTCGCCCCGCCTCGTGCGAGTGGGCCGCGCAGCCGATGCCGCGGTAGTCGCCTTGGCGCCAGTACAGGAGGTTGTGACGGCACTCGTGGCCGGGACGGGCCCAGTTGGAGATCTCGTAGTTGGCCAGGCCCGCGACGGTGAGCAGCCTCTCGGCCAGCACGTACTTGTCGGCCTGGTCGTCGTCGTCGGGGTGACGGGCGGGGTCGGCGGCGAGCGGCGTGCCCGGCTCCACCGTCAGCGCGTACGCGGAGACGTGGGCGGGCTCGAGGGCGAGCACCGCGTCGAGGGTGCGCCGCCAGTCGTCCAGCGACTCCCCCACTCCTCCGTAGATGAGGTCGAGGTTGTACGAGGTGAAGCCCGCCGCACGGGCCAGCCGCACCGCCTCCACCACCGCTCCCGGCGTGTGCGTGCGGCCGAGGGCGGCGAGCACGTGGGGCACCATGGATTGGACGCCGAAGGACAAGCGGTTCACGCCGGCACCGGCGTAGGCGTCGATCAGGGGCGCCGTCACCGTCTCCGGATTGCACTCGACAGTGACCTCAGCGCCCGGCGCCCGATCGATCGCGTCGAGGATCGACACCAGCAGCTCGGCCGCCAGCAGCGACGGCGTCCCGCCACCGAAGAACACGCTCGTCGCCGAGGGCAGGGCGGCGTCGTCGAGCTCGCGCGCACAGGCCGCCGCGTAGTCGGCCATCAGGTGATCTCGGGCCGTCCACGTGGCGAACGCGCAGTAGTCACACCGCCGCGCACAGAACGGCACGTGCACGTAGACGCCAAAATCCTCAGCGGGCTGGTGCACTAGCTGCCAACTATGGCGCGTAGTGCACCAACCCGGATGGGGGGTTCCGGGCGGCTAGACGTGGATGCGGAGGTCGAGCTGGTCGAGGCGGCGGCGCATCGACTCCGGGGTGGTGTCGAAGAGCGTCGCGAGGGCCCGCAGGTCCTCCTGGCGGATGGTGAGCACGCGGCCGTTGAAGTCGCCCCGCTGCACCTGGATGAGCCCGAGGTAGCGCACCAGGAGGTCGCGGTCGTGCTCCATCAGGCTCTCGAGCCGAGGCAGATCGATGGTGATCTTTTCCTCGGCCTGACCCTGCGAGTCGGTCTCCCGCAGGTCGATGGTGGTGCCGGCCGGCTCGCTGTCCTTGGGGAGCAGCTGGTCCACGGGCACGTTGTAGAACTTGGCCAACTTCTGCAGACGCGGCACCGAGATCGTGCGCTCTCCGCGTTCGTAGGCCCCGAGCACCGAGGCCTTGAAGACATGGTCCGACTCGGCCTCGACCGCCTGCAACGACAGGCGCTTCTGCTTGCGCACCGCGCGGAGACGCTCGCCGACGCGCTGCTCGTAGCCCGGCGGCGTTGCTTCGAACTCGCTACCCACCATTCCCCCTTGAAGTGGAGAAATCCCACAGACAGGACCATTTTAACCACGCGCGGTAGCGCGAAGCTAGTACTGATGGACTAGTTCGCCACGCTTTGTACGATGCCTGCTCGCAACCAGCACAGAGAGAGGCCAGCGGCGACAGCGGCGGTCTCGGCCCTGAGCACCGTCGGACCGAGCCCGATCGTGCCTGGAGCGGCCTCCAGCTCGGCCTGGGAGAAGCCCCCTTCAGGCCCCACGAGCAGTCCCGGGCGCTCGAGGGACGGGGGCGCCCCGCCGGGCTGGGCCAGGGCCACACCGGCCCCCAACTCCTCCGAAAGCCGCCCAAAAGTGGTCACCGGCAGCACGGTGGGCAGCCACGACCGCCTGCTCTGCATGGCCGCCTCGCGAGCCACACGGGTCAGGCGCTCATGCTGGCGGAGCGCCTTCTCATCGTCCCAGCGCACCACCGACCGCTCGGCCGCGAAGGGCACGATCACGTCCACGCCCACCTCGGTGAGCTTCTGGGTGACCCACTCGGGCCGGTCACCCTTGGTGAGGGCGAACCCCACCGTCACCGCCGGGGCGGGGGCCGGATCCCGCACGACGTCGCCCTCGGGCGCCAGCGCCACGCCTGGAGCGCCCGTCCAGGTGCACGCCCGCCACCCGCCACGGCCGTCGGACACGGTGCCCGCCTCGCCCGGCCGCAGCCGCAGCACCCGGCGCAGGTGGTGGTCGTCGTCCGGGTCGACGTCGAGCAGCTGCAGGTCCTCGACGAAGAGGTGGAACGCCATGCGTTCACCTTCTATCAGCACTTCCTCGACGGCACGAAGCATGACAACCCGCCACCAATCGGCTTCGATATGACCCGTGTCACACGGGCAAACGGCCAGGCGGGTGCTCGTTGCCGTCTTCGTCGTCGTCGTCGCCGTCGTCGGTTTCGGGGTGACCGAGCGCAACCAGGCCAGCGCTCGCCGCAGGATCGAGGAGCGCTTCCAGACCCGCGGCAGCCTGGCGGCGCGGTTCATGGCCAACTACGTGCGCCAGATCACCAAGCAGGAGCAGGACCAGGCGGCGAAGTACTGGTCGGGGCGGGTTCCGACCGACGGCGAGTTCCAGCAGTTCGTCGACGCCTTCGGGTTCCAGGCGGCCGTCCTGCTCGACGGCCAAGGACGTCTGCTGCGAGTGGCGCCCGCCAGCCCGGCGCTGCTGGGCCAGCCCATCGCCCAGAACTACACCCACCTGCAGGCGGCGGTGACCGGACGCAACGCCGTCTCCGACGTCGTCCCCTCCGCGGCCCGCAACGAGCCGGTGATCGCCTTCGCCGTCCCGTTGCCGCAGGGCCAGGACGCGAGGGTCTTCAGCGGCGCGTTCCAGGTGCAGTCGACGCCGCTGGCCGCGTTCCTGAACGACGCGAGCCCGATCCGCGGCGCGGCCAACTACCTGGTCGACGGCAAGGGCATCCTGGCCGCGACCAACGACCGGAGTGCGCCCGCCGGAACCGCGTTGGAGACGGGTGTTCCCGGACTCGCCCGCGCCACCGGGGCCGAGGGCCGCTACCAGGCCGACGGGGAGTCGATCTACTTCGTGGCGGAGGCCGTGGAGGGAACGACGTGGCGGGTGCTGCTCACCGCGCCGGTCGCCGCCTTGTACGAACCGGTCAGCGACACCCGCTGGGGCTCGCTGGCCCTGGCCGCCGCCCTCACCATCGCGGCTGCGGCCGCCGGCATCCTCTTTCTGCGCAACACCGCGGCCCGCGAGGCGCTCGAGCGAGTGACCCGCACCGATGCGTTGACCGGCCTGCCGAACCGCCGCCATATCGAGGAGTTCCTCGACATGGCCCTCGCCGCTGCCGCCCGCCACGGCCAGCAGATCGGCGTGCTCATGGCCGACATCGACCACTTCAAGGCCGTGAACGACACCCACGGCCATCGGTGCGGCGACGAGGTCCTCGCCGACATCGGCGCCCGGTTGGCGAAGGCCGTCCGCCGCGACGAGCTCGTCGGCAGGTGGGGCGGCGAGGAGTTCATCGTCATCCTCCCGCTGACCGACGCCGACGCCACCTATCGAGCAGCCGAGCGACTGCGGGTCGTCGTAGGCGCCGCTGACGCAGCGACGAGCGACAAGGCTCCCGTCCGGGTCACCATGAGCATCGGAGGCGCGGTCGGCGACAGTGACGCCGACGCGCTCGTCGACGCAGCCGATGCCGCGCTCTACGCGGCCAAGAAGGCCGGACGCGATCGCGTGGCGATGGCGTCGGAGGGCGCGGCGGCTATTTGAACGCGGACTTGATCTTGGAGAAGAAGCCGGTGTCGGCGGGCGCGACCGCCTCACCCCGCTGCGTGGCGAGCTGACGCAGCAGCTCCTCCTGCTCTGCGCTCAAGGCCGTCGGTGTCTCGACCAGCACGCGCACGACCAGGTCGCCCCGACCTCGGCCGTTGAGCAGCGGCACGCCCCGACCCCGCAGGCGGAACTCCCGGCCCGTGTGGGTGCCCGACGGGATCACCAGCTCCTCGTCACCGTCGAGGGTGGCGAAGGGCAGGTGGGCGCCGAGCGCGGCCTGGGTCATGGGCAGCTCCAGCACGTGCAGCAGGTCGTGGCCCACCCGCTGGAATCGGTCATGCGGGCGCACCCGCAGGTGCACGTACAGGTCGCCGGCCATCCCGCCCCGCGGACCTGCCGCACCCCGGCCGCTGAGGCGCAGGGTCGTGCCGTCGTCGACCCCGGGGGGTACGTCGACCAGGTAGCTCTTCTCATCGGTGCGACGACCGTCGCCGCGGCACTCGGTGCACGGCGTGGCGATCTCCTCACCGGTGCCGCCACAGGTGGGGCACGGGCTGGCCGTCACCATCTGGCCGAGGATCGACTGACGCACGCGTCGCACCTCGCCCGCGCCGCCACAGGTCGTGCACGTGGTGGGCGACGTGCCGGGACGGGCGCCGCTGCCCGCGCACGTCTCACACGGCACGGGCACCCGCAGCTCCACTTCGCGCTGCGCGCCGAACACCGCTTCCTCGAAGGCGAGGTCGAGCACCAGCTCCATGTCGGCACCACGCGGCGGGCCGGCCCGTCCGCGCGACCGCGTGGCACCGGCGCCGCCGAAGAACGCCTCGAAGATGTCGCCCAGCCCGGCCCCGCCCCCGAACCCGGCGAACGGGTCGCCGCCCATGCCGCCCATGTCCGGGCCGAAGCGGTCGTAGCGCGCCCGCTTCTCGGGGTCGCGCAGCGTCTCGTAGGCGACGGTGATCTCCTTGAATCGGTCCGTCGCCGCCGGGTCGGGGTTGGTGTCGGGATGCAGCTCGCGCGCCAGGCGCCGGTACGCCCGCTTGATGTCGTCGTCGCTGGCGTCGCGCGAGACCTCGAGCAACTCGTAGAAGTCGGTCGCCATCAGCCCTCCGACAGATGGGTGCCGAGACGCTTGCCGACGACGGCGACGGCTGCGAGAGCTTGCGGATAGTTCATGCGCGTGGGGCCGAGGACGCCGATGGTGCCGGCGTGCTCCCCCTCCACGTCGTAGGGCGCGACCACGATGGAGCACTCGGCCAACTCGTCGTAGCCGTGCTCGGCACCGATGGCGACGGACAGGCCGCGGTCGAGCACGTCACGCAGCAGCGACACGACGACGTACTGCTGCTCGAGGATGCCGAGGACCTGGCGCACCGTGTCGACCGCGTCGAAGGCCTGGGCCATGCGCGACGCGCCGCCGACGAAGACATGGTCGGGTTCGTCGTCATGGGTGCCCCGCAGATGGGTCACGGCCGCATCGACCAGCGCGTCGGTGGCGGCATCGCCCGTGGGCGGGACGGGCCGCAGCTCGCCGATGACCTGTCCGGTGAGGTACGCGGCCAGATGGGCGGTGGCCCCGCCGACGCGATCCTCGCCGGTGTCGGCCGGCAGCTCGATGGTGCGCTTCTCCACCGCGCCGTTCGACAGGACGGCCACGAGCAGCGCCACCCGCGAGCCGAGCCCGACGAGCTGAATGGATCGGATCGACGCCACCTCGTGCGGGGGGCCGATCACGACCGACGCGTAATGGGTGAGGCCGGCGAGGAGCTGGCTGGTGTCGTGCAGCATCCCCTCGAGCTCGCCGTGGGTGCGGTTGAAGAAGTCGCGCACCCGGTTGCGCTCGTTCGGGCCGAGGTGGCCGGGGCTGAGCTGGTCCACGAAGAAGCGGTAGCCCTTGTCGGTGGGGATGCGGCCCGCGCTGGTGTGGGGCTGCACCAGATAGCCGTCCCGCTCCAGCACCGCCATCTCGTTGCGCACCGTTGCCGAGGACACCCGAACCGTGGTCGTGCGCGCGACGGCCCCGGACCCAACGGGCTGGGCGGTTTCGATGTACTCCTCCACCACCGCTCGCAGGATGGCAGCCTTGCGTTCGTCCAGGTCGTCCCGCATCGTCGTTGGCACTCGATGATACCGACTGCCAGCGCCAGGCGGCCTCTACTCTGCTCGGGTGCGCAAGCAGGGCTGGGCCCTCGCCCTGTTGCTGGTCGTCGGGGCCGGTCTGGGAGTTGCCGTCGCGGGCGTGCCCAGCCGTTCCCAGGACGAGCCCCTGCGCCTCGTGCCGCCGTCGAGCACGACCACGGCCACGTCCACCACGACGACGTCCACCTCGACCACCACCACCTCGTCCACGACGAGCACGACGGTGCCTCCCACGACCCGCCGCACGACCCCGCCGACCACGCACAGGCCGGCGCCGCCGCCCCCTCCCCCGAGCACCGCGCCGCCGACCACGGCACCGCCGACCAGCGCGCCGTCGGTCCCCGGCGACGCCGGCGTCTAGCTCGGCTCGACCAGCAGGACCCGGGCGCCGTTGAGCGGCAGCGTGATCGGGAGGCCGGCGCGCAGCTGGGCGGCGGACACGGTGCCCACCAGGGTGCCGGTGGGCGCTTCCCGCAGCTCGAAGGTGCCGTCGCCGACGACGTTGCGCATGGCCACGGTGGCGGAGTCGGCCTCCGCCTCCTGCCGGAAGGCGAGCAGCGCACCGCGACGGGCTTCGGGGTCCCAGGCCTGCAGCGCCGTCCACCCCTTCGCCAGCGGGTCGGCGAGCAGCGGCTGCACCACGCCGGAGGTGAACAGGTCGCGGTTGGTCCGGTAGAAGGCGAGCCACGGCGCCGCGCCGTCGATCACCTCGGGCGGGATCGTGCGCAGATCGCTGAAGAAGGTGATGTGCGACAGCAGTGCCGCGGCCATCACGGTCGACAAGGGCTGCGTCTTCCACGCGTCGCCGCCAAGCGTGTGCTGGCCGAGTGACCACGAGGGCACGTAGGGGCTCAGCGACCACAGGTTGTGGAGCAGGCGGTCGACCGATGGGGAGCCGTTCTGGAACCAGCTCGGGCCGCGCGTCACCGACTCATAGGGGAAGAGCCGGTAGTCGTTGGTCTCGTCGATCTGGAACGTCACTGCCGGGTGCCGGGCCCGCAGGCGGTCGAGCATGCGCACGAAGGCGTCGTGATACCCGTACAGATCGGCCTGGCCCGCGCAGTCGAGCCACGCGAGGAAGTCGAACTTGAAGTAGGTCACGCCCCACTGCTCGATGGCGGTGCGGATGCGACCCTCGACGAACGGGATGTACTGCGGGCCCCACTCGCCGATGCCCGCCTCGTTCGAGCCGCTGGTCTGGTCGGCGGCGTTGTAGAGCGCGAGTCCGTGACCGACCGGCGCGCACGCCCACTCGGGATGGGCCTGGTAGGTCACCGAGGTGGGGTGGAAGTGCATCGGGCTCATCCACAGCCCGAGCTTCATGGGCGCGATGGCGGCCCGGACGTTGGCGAAGTCGGCGTCGAAGCCCCGGCGGGCGTCGGGCTCCCAGTCGCCGGAGACGGCCTGCCAGCCGTCGTCGAGGATGAACGTCTCCACTCCGAGGCGCTCGGCGATGGGCGCGACCCGGGCCAGCGTCGCCATGTCCATGTCGTCCTTGGCGCCGGTGGAGATGACGTTGTCGTCGGTGCCGTTGGAGTTGAACGTCACGTCCTTGGCGTAGGGCACGAGCCGGTGGCGGGTCAGGTACTTGTGGAACTGCCATGCCTCGTCGTCGGCATGCAGCGCCACGCCCACAAACACCGCCTCGAGCTCGAGGCTGCCACCGGGCTCGATGGCGCGGACCCGGCCCGCGGCGCCCACCGGGTTCTCGACGTGGGCGTTCTCCTCGAAGGGCCCGAGGCTGACGACGTCGCGCCCGTATTCGGCGCGCACACTGGCGATGGTGCCG
>JBEEFQ010000176.1:0-7802 GCA_041166245.1 Actinomycetota bacterium
TGGTGACCCTGCTCAGCATCCTCATCGCCCTGCCCCCGGACGCGCAGGTCTCGGTGCTCCTGCCCGTGAGCCTGGCCGCAATGGCGGTGGGTGTTGCCGCCCTCGTGGCACCGTGGGCGCGGTGGCCGGCGTCGTCGACCCTCCCCTTCATCCCCTTGGCCCTCGCCCTCATCGCCGTCGGCAACGCCGCCGGGGGTGAAGACCCGTACACCTACGCCGTGTACTTCGTCGTGCTGTTCGTGTGGATCGGCATGGCCCATCCGCGCTGGACCGCCGCCAAGGTCGCGCCGTTGGCCGCCGCGGCCTACGTGACCCCCTTCATGCTCCAGACCCACCCACCGACCACCGCGATCGGCTCCGTCATCGTCGCCATCCCGGTGTGTGTGCTGGTCGGGGAGACCATCGCCGGGGTGGTTGGAAGGCTTCGAGCGTCAGAGGCGGCGGCCGCTCGCCGGGCGGTGGGCATGGAGGCCCTCGCCGAAGCGGAGACCACGATGGAGGCGGAGGCCGACCAGCGTCGTATCGCGGAGCTCGCGACGCGTCTCGCAGTTGACATACTGCGATGCGAGGGCGCGGCGATCCTTGTCGCCCACGCCGACGGGCGGTCCCGCGTGGTTGCGGCCCAGAACTTCGCGGTCGAAGCCGCCCTCGAGGAGACGGGTCACGAGCTCCGCGGGTGCCTGGTGCTGGAGATCCCCACGACCGCCCTGCCGGGCGCCCGGCTCGTGGTGTCGTTCGGCGGCGCGGAGTGCCCCGACGACGGCTTCACCGAGCCGGCGGCTCGCATCTTCGCAACCAAGGTCGCACGGGCCATGGAGCAGGTACAGGTCGTCGAAGCCCTCACCGACGCCGCTATCCGCGACGGCCTGACTGGAATTGGCAACCGTCGACACGCCGACGCGATGGTGGCCGGCCTCAAGCCCGGTGACGCCGTGGTGCTCATCGACCTCGACAACTTCAAGCAGGTCAACGACGCATTCGGGCACGCGGCGGGCGACGAGGTCCTGGTCGCCGTCGGCCGCTTCCTCCGAGAGAACCTGCGCCGACGCGACGACGTCGCCCGCCTGGGAGGCGAGGAGTTCCTGGTCGTGCTTCGCGAGGAGGTCGATGCCATCGCAGCCGCACAGCGGCTCGTCGAGCGATGGCGACACCTCGGGCAGCCGGCCACCATCAGCGCCGGCGTCGATGTCCACGTGTCCGGACGCGACCCGGCCGAGACGTTGGCCCGCGCTGACCGCGCCATGTACGACGCGAAGCGCGCCGGGCGCGACACAGCAGTGGCGGCGTCGCCGCCTACCGGGGGCCTGGTGGTCTGAGCGCCGTAGTCGACAACCGCCGATCGCCGAGCGGGGTCGGCCCCCGAACGGATCCCAGGTCCTACCGTTTGGGGATCCCCACCCTGGCCCGCATCGTCGCCGTCGCCGTGGCCTACTTCGGCCTGGCCAAGCTCGGCATCGGGCTGGACGTGGCCGAGGGTGTTGTCACGCCCGTGTGGGCGCCCACCGGTCTGGCTCTCGCCTCGGTGGTGCTGGTCGGCTACCGGGTCTGGCCCGGGATCGCGCTGGGCGCCTTCGCCGCCAACGTCACGAGTGACGTCGCGATCCTGACCGCCGGCGCCATCGCCGTGGGCAACACCCTCGAGGCGGTGGCCGGCGCCTGGCTGCTGCGTCGGGCGGGCGGCCGCTCGACGCTGCGGCGGGTACGCGACGTGATGGCGTTTCTGGTGGCCGGCGCCTTCGCCAGCACTGCCGTCGCCGCCACCGTGGGCACGACCGCCCTGCTCGTCGCCAACGAGGTCTCAGCTGACAGCTATCGGTCCACCTGGTTCCTGTGGTGGTTCGGTGACGCGATCGGCGCGCTCATCGTGGCACCCCTGCTACTCGCTTGGCTCGCCCCGCCGTGGCGCGTTCTGCGACGCCAGCACCTCATCGAGGGCGTCGGCCTGCTGGCTGCCCTGATCGGCGTGAGCCTGCTGGTCTTTTCGGCCGACCGGTGGCAGTACCCCTACGTCATCTTCCCGTTCCTGGTGTGGGCGGCGGTTCGGTTCGACCTGCGAGGGGCGGCGACCGCCAACTTCGTGGTGACGGCAATCGCGGTGTGGGCCACGGTCGACGGGTCGGTATTGATCGAGGGGGCGACGCCGACCGAGACGGTGCAGATCCTGCAGGCCCTCATCGCCGTGGTGAGCGTCTCCATGCTGCTCGTGGCGGCCACGGTCGCGGAGCGAGCCGAGGCCCAGGCCGACCTGGCCGGTTCGCTGTCCCTGCTGGAGGCCACGCTGGACGCCACTGCCGACGGCGTCCTGGTCGTCGACCTCGATGGGCGCATCGTGCGCTTCAACCAGCGCTTCGTCGACATGTGGGGGATCCCGTCCGAGCTGGCCGAGGCCGGCAGCGACGAGGCGGCGCAGCGCTTCGTGCTCGATCAGCTGGCCGACCCGCCGTCCTTCCTCGCCCGCGTCCGTGAGCTCTACGCCCGGCCCCACGAGGAGAGCACCGACATGCTGCTGCTCAAGGAGGGGCGGGTTGTCGAGCGCTACTCCCGCCCGCAGCGCATCGGGGCGCGCATCGTCGGCCGGGTCTGGAGCTTCCGCGACGTCACCGCGGCCCGTCAGGCCGAGGTGCTGCGGGGCCGTTTCCTCGACATGGCCGGCCACGAGATGCGCAACCCTCTCAGCGTCATCACGGGACTGGCGGGGATCCTGGCCGATGACCGGGACACGCTCGACCAGGCGACCCAGCGCGACTACCTGGATCGCATCCGCGGGCGGGCCCGCGAGCTGGACGAGCTCATCGGGACGTTGCTGTTGGCATCACGGGCGGAGGCGGGTCGGCTCGAGCCCGACATCGCGACCCTCGAGCTGGTCGAGCACGTACGCGCGATCGCGTCGGGTCACGACGACGTCAAGGTGGTCGGCGCCGACGTGCTGGCCCGAGGCGACCCGGAGTACGTCCGCAACATGACCACCAACTACCTCACCAACGCGGAGAAGTACGGACTGCCCCCGATCACCATCGAGGTGGTCGCCGTCGGGGACGCGGCCGAGGTGGCCGTCGTCGACAGCGGGCGCGGCGTGCCGTCCGAACTGGCCAGCGACCTGTTCGAGCGGTTCAGCCCGGCCCGCGCCGCGCTCAACCCGCGCGCCCCCGGCACCGGCCTCGGCCTCTGGATCGTGCGCGAGCTGGCCCGGGCCCAGGGTGGCGACGTCTGGTACGACCGCCACCCCGCGAGCACCCGCTTCTGCTTCCGCCTGCCCTTGGCCTGACCGCCGGGTGCCCGCCCTCAGGTCACCCGGCGGTCACGGTTGACGGGTCGCGGTCACGACGGTGCGAAGGGCGCCGATGATCAGACCGGAGACAAGGACGAGCGTCGCGCTGTCCGTCCACGGGTCACTCAGGCCTTGTTCAGCGCGCTCGAACTGCCGGCCGGCCACGTCGGGCGCCAAGGTGCTCGTGGTGAGCGGCGCGGGCGCAGCGGTCGTGGTGGTGGGCGCGGGGGCGGTGGTAGGTGCCGCCGTTGGCGGTGGCGCCGGCGTCCGCGGTGCTCGCGTACGGGCCGGGCGCGGTGCGGCAGCCGGCCGTGCGGGCGCCGGTGCCGCCGCTGGCGCGGGACGCGGTGGAGCCGGCGCCGGACTGGCGCGGGACGCCTTCGGCTGCTTGAAGTCCTCCGTCACCCAGATCGCACCGTCGCGCTCGACCACGCCGACGCCGACAACGCTGAAGTGGGTGTCGACGAGGTTGTCGTAGTGGTGCGGGCTGTCGACGAAGGCGCGGTGGATCGACTCGACGGTGGGGCCGTAGCCCACGTTCTCCCCGAGCATCTGCCAGTTGCTCGCCTCGTTCCCAAGGTTGGGGTTGTGGGAGAGCTGGCCCTCGTCGGCCATGTGGGCCGACCAGCGACGGGCGATGGCGGTGAGCTCGGGGTCGACGCCGAGGGGCGGGAGCCCCTTGTCGGCCCGCAGGCTGTTGATGCGGTGCACGAACTCGGCCTCGGCCGAGGCGGGATCGGCGGCCGCCGGGCGGGCGGCGGGCATGATGACGAGCGCGGCGACGAGCGCCACCAACGCGACAAACCTGGACATTTCCCTTCCTTCCATTCGGGAGCCCGGCTGCCGTTGGGGAAGGTCCCCGGTAGGCCCGTGGCGTTGCGCAGCCCGGGTTTCCCCGGGATTGCCATTTCGTGGATGGTGTGGGGTGGAAACACCCCCTATGTGGGCTATTGCGCGCGGAGCGTGAGCTTCGTACCCTCAGACGCATGTCGACCTTCGTGGCCGCAGTGGTGCAGAAGGGGTGGAAGCTGGCGCTGGCGGTGGGGATCGGCGCGAGCGGGATGGCGGTCTTCGACGGTGCGAACGTGTTCGCGTCGATTGAGAACCGGGCGCCCCTCGCCGGCGGCGAGACCCTCGTCAACCAGTCCGTGAGCTTCGACTCAGGGCGCGGGACCCTGGCCAGCTTCCGGTCGGTGCCGACCGCCCGCTACTGGGAGGTGCAGACCCTGCGGGCCACCAACTGCGAGGACGAGGCCCGGCCCATGGAGTTCGTGCTCGCCGACCAGGACGGCACGACGCATGCCGTGCTGTCCATGGAAGGCGCCACGCCCACGATGGTCCCGGCCCACGGTGCGCTGGCGTGGAACGGCTCGGTCCGTGTCCCGGCCCACTGGCGCGTGTACGCCCGCTGGCACGAGATGACGGGTGGCAAGCGCTGCAACTGGCAGTACACCGCGATCGAGCGGGCCGAGTCGGGCTGAGGCGGCCATCACGCGGCCGCCGCAGTCGGCACCGCGACCGGGGCCGTCGCGACCGCCGACCCTGGCCTGGTGAGGGCCACCTCGACGGTGCCACGCGTCCCCCAGCCCCGCTGGCGCAAGGTGCACAGGGCGACGATGCGCAGCGGGATGAGCAGGGCCACGTGCATGAACGCGTACACCGGTGAGAGCAGGAACACGTAGAGCTGGTAGGACCACGAGTTCTCCGTCGCCCCGAGGTAACGCACCGACCGGGCGTAGGAGATGATCGCCATGTAGCTCAGGTAGTACACGAGGGCGAGGCGACCGGTCAGCAACGGCGTCACCAACGTGGCCATGACGATGCCGGTCGAGAACGTCGCCCACGTCACGATCTCGGCGAGCGACAGCCACCACACCCACTTCCGGTAGTTGAAGTTGCGGAGCACCCACAGCGTCTCCCGGAAGAAGCTCTTGTTCCACCGAAGCTGCTGGCGGACGAAGTGGGTGATCCGCTCGGGCACGACGGTGAAGGCCACCGAGGAGTCCTGCACCACGACCTTGCCCCGCTGGAGGGCGTAGTTGGTGAGGCGGCGGTCGTCGCCGTACTGCACGGGGATGCCGAGGAACGTCTGGGTGACGAAGTCGTCGAGGTTCTCCTTGATGACCTCGGACCGCCAGAAGCTCAGGCTCCCGCACGCACACAGCACCGAACCGAGCATCGAGTACGCGGCCCGCTCGTACAGGAAGGCGTTGGCGTAGCGCAGGTCGATGAGCTTGGTCAGCAGATTCCGCTTGTGGTTCAGGGCCCGCACGTTCCCCGTGACGGCGGTGATGCGCTCGTCCGCGAACGGCTTGAGGCCCTCGGCCACCGCCTCGCGGTCGAGCACGGTGTCGGAGTCGATGGTGCAGAAGATCTCCGCCTGCGAACGCTTGAACGCGAACGCCTGAGCCTCGCGCTTGCCCCGGTTCTGACGGAAGGCGTGGATCCGCACGCCCGGTACACCGGCCAGCACCCGCTTGGCGATGCGGCGGCACTGCGGGTCGGGCGAGCCGTCGTCGATGACCCAGATCTCGGCGAGGGCGTGCGTCTGGTCGAGGAGGCTCCGGAGGCAGCGCTCGAACGCGGCCGGGTCCTCGTTGTACACCGGCACGATGGCGGCGACGACAAGGTCCGTTGTCTCGCCGTCACCACCGGCATGCGGCTTGTAGCGGCTCGAGAGGACGAGCTTCACGCTGAGGTAGCCCATGGCGATGAAGCCGTACTGGCGGATGCCGCCTCCACTCGCCGCGGTGAGGCCGATGATGCCGGCGAAGGCGATCAGGAACACGCCCGCCGCCTGCAGGTTGCGGGCCCGCCTGCTCGCGCAGCCGGCCGTCACCAGGTCGCAACTGTCATCGGCATTGCGCAGCGCGAGGGTCTTGCGCATGCGGCGCAGGCCCTTGTCGATCATCAGCGCGGCCAGCGCGCCGAGGAAGGTCGCCACGAACGGTGAGGACGACGCTCGCCGGACGGTGATCACCTGCGGCGACATCGCCGCGGCGGGGGCGTCCTCCGGGGCCGGCGTCAGTTCGACCGCGGAGGGGACCGACGCCGGGGTGGCGGTCTCGACCGCGGCGGCCACCGGCGCCGTCGTCGCGACGGGCCGCGCCGTTGCGGCCGATCGCGGAGCGGGCGCCGGTGCCGCCGCGGGGGACGGTCGCGGTGACGGTGCCGCCGGGGGGGACGCCGTCGGGGCGGAGGAAGGCGGTGACTGAGGTGGGGGTGAGGACGGCGGGGGACTCCCGTTGCCCGTCGCGTTGTCGACCAGATCGCCGACGGCATCGCCGACCGGCGCGGCATTGGCGGCCGCGGGTGCGAACAGGAAAGCGATCGCCAGGACGGCGATCGCGAGGACCTTGCTGCGTCGTCTTGCCATTGTCCGTGCCTCCCGAGTCGAGACCCACGGAGGCCAGCGGCCCCATTCGGTAGCCCAGCTGCCTTTGGACGATCTGTCCGGAAGGCCTGTGGCGTTGCGCACCCGGGTTTCCCCGGGGATGCCCTTGTCGTGGGTTGTCCTGTGTTGGACGAAAACGGTCTTCGTCCGCAACTGACTAGACCTTAAGAACCAATTTTCGTTCGAACGGATCGGCGGATTTTCGCTAAAGCCGCGCCGCGACGGTGACGAGGTGTGTGGCTAGTTCATTTCGACTAGTCCGAGACTCGGAGTGGTCGATCGCTGGTCACACCACACCAAAAGCGCACCGGGGAGAAGAGCGAATGCGTCAGCTGTCCTGCCGCGCCTGCGGGGAATCCCTTCCCGCATCATGGGAAGAGATCCAGCTCGTCGAGGGCCGGCGCGTCATCGCCTGTCCGACGTGTGGCGCGCGGTACCTCTGGCTGCTCTGGCACCGGGCCGGCCTCGTCGGGCTGCGCCGCGAGAGCGTCGAGGCGTAGGCGTGCGTCTCCGCGCCGGCCTCGCCGTCGCGCTCCTGCTCGCTTGCCTGCCGAGCGCGCCGGCCGCGACCACCTCCGTCGCTGTCATCGTGCGAGCGTCGACCCACGCGGCCGACGCGGCAACAGCCGTCACCCGCGCGGGAGGCACCGTGCGGCGCCATCTCGGGATCATCGATGCTGTCGCCGCGACCGTGCCGGAGCGCGCCCTGCCGCGTCTCGCCGCCGCGACCGGCGTCATCGACGTCACAACCGACGACCGCCTCCAGCTGCTGTCGACCGAGGAGCGCTTCGACCGCCAAGACGCAGGCTCGCTGCGCAGGACGGCGCGCACCATCGACGCCGTCGACCTGTGGGATGGCGGCATCACTGGTGCAGGCGTCGACGTGGCCGTGATCGACTCCGGCGTGGCGCGAGTGGCCGGCCTGGACGAGCCCGGCGCGGTGATCGACGGGCCCGACCTCTCCTTCGAGGCCGGGGACCCTGATCGCCGGCACAAGGACGGCTACGGACACGGGACCCACCTGGCCGGGATCGTGGCCGGTCGGGATGGCGCCGTCAGGGGAATGGCGCCGGGTGCCCGTCTCGTCAGCATCAAGGTGGCCGACAGCAATGGCGCGACGGACGTGTCGCAGGTCATCGC
>JBEEFQ010000177.1:0-8476 GCA_041166245.1 Actinomycetota bacterium
GGCAAGACGGCCAAGCAGGCCCAGGCCCGCATCGTCGAGCTGCTCGCAGAGTCCGGTGACCTCATCGGCGAACCCCGGCCCATCACCCACGCGGTCAAGTTCTGGGAGCACGGCACTCGGCCGGCCGAGATCGTCACCACCCAGCAGTGGTTCATCCGGTTCCCCCCCAAGGACGTCCTGCTGAAGCGGGGCAGAGAGCTGCGCTGGCACCCCGACTTCATGCAGGTGCGCTACGAGAACTGGGTCGAGGGCCTGGCCGGCGACTGGAACATCACGAGACAGCGGTTCTTCGGCGTGCCCTTCCCGGTCTGGTACCCGGTCGGCGACGACGGCGAACCCGACTGGACCGCTCCCATCGCCGCGCCCGCCGAACAGCTGCCCGTCGACCCGTCGACCGACGCGCCCGAGGGGTACAGCGAAGGCCAGCGCGGGAAGCCCAGCGGCTTCGTCGGCGATCCCGACGTCATGGACACGTGGGCCACCTCGTCGATGAGCCCGGAGTTCGTGAGCGGCTGGCAGCGCGACCCCGACCTGTTCGAACGGGTCTTCCCGATGGACCTGCGGCCACAGGCCCACGACATCATCAGGACTTGGCTCTTCTACACGGTGGTCCGCGCCGAGCTGGAGTTCGGCACACTGCCGTTCTCCGACGTCGCCATCTCCGGCTTCGTCCGCGACCCCGACCGCAAGAAGATCGGCAAGTCGTTGGGCAACTCGCCGGACGATCCGTTGAACGTCCTGGCCGACCACGGCGCCGACGCCGTCCGGTACTGGGCCGCCGGGGGCCGTCCCGGCCGGGACGTCGAGCTCGACCGCAACCAGTTCAAGGAGGGCCGCCGGCTCGCCATCAAGCTGCTCAACGCGTCCAAGTTCGTCCTTGCCCGTCTCGGGCCCGAAGGCGACGTCACCAGCGCGCTCGACGCCGCCGTGCTCCGACAGCTCGCCGGTGTCGTCGACGAGGCGACCACTGCCTTCGACGACTACGACTACGCCCGCGCCCTCGAGCGCACCGAGGCGTTCTTCTGGTCGTTCTGCAACGACTACCTCGAGCTGGTCAAAGGACGCGCCTACGGCGCGCAGGGTGACGAAGCAGCCGCCTCGGCCAATCGCACACTCACCCTCGCCCTGTCCGCCCTCCTCCGGCTCTTCGCGCCGTTCCTGCCCTACGTCACCGACGAGGTCTGGTCGTGGTGGCAGCAGGGATCGGTCCACCGGGCCGCGTGGCCCGACGCGGGCGACCTCAGAAGCCACGCCGGCGACGGCGACGGGCTCGTCCTCTCCGTGGCCGCCGAGGTCCTCGGCCAGGTGCGGCGGGCCAAGACCGACGCCAAGCAATCGATGAAGGCGCCGGTGCGGCTCGTCGTCGTCGCCGGCCCGGAGGAGACCCTGGCCGCGGTGCGGGCGGCCGAGGGCGACCTCATGGACGCCGGCGGCATCGAGAAGCTCGAGCTGCAGCCTCGTGACGACCTCTCGGTGACCGTCGAGCTGGCCTGACCCCTCAGGCGCGCCGCATTCGCGCCGATAAGGACAAGGGGCTACGAGGGGAACTGTCAGGAATGGCGACGTTGACCACACAAGGCTGGGCTGGGCATCCGCGACTGGCGGCGCTCGTGCGCGCGCTGATCACGCTCGTGCCGCTGGCTGCAGGCGTGGGCGCGGTCGTGGTCCTGGCCCATCTGATCCCCCGCCCCCGTGCCATCGCACCTGCGTTGGCCTGGTGGGCGGCGAGCTTCGTCGTGTCGACCGCGGTGATGCTCGCCGTCGCCTCCCAGGCCAAACGCCTCCTCCCGTTGGCGGCGCTGCTCAAGCTGTCGATGGTCTTCCCAGACAAGACCCCGTCCCGCTTCGCCGTCGCGCTGCGGGCCGGCACCATCGGCAATCTCAAGGCCCGCCTGGCAACGATTCGGGAGGAGGGCATCGAGTCAGAGGTCGGCGCGGCGGCCGAGACCATTCTCGTCCTCTCGTCGGCCATGAACGCCCACGACAAGAACACGCGCGGCCACGCCGAGCGGGTCAGGGCCTTCACCGAGATGCTCGCTGCGGAGCTCGGCCTCGAGCAGGACGCGCTCGAGAAGCTGCGGTGGTCCTCGCTGCTCCACGACGTGGGCAAGGTCATGGTGTCGCCCGAGGTGCTCAACAAGGCCGGGCCCCTCGATGAACACGAATGGGACGCCATCCACCGCCATCCCGACGACGGGGCGCGCATCGCCGCCCCGCTCAACAGCTGGCTCGGCGAATGGGCGCTCGCCATCCAGGAGCACCACGAGAAGTGGGACGGCACCGGATACCCGCGTGGCCTCGCGGGTGACAACATCTCCTACGGGGCGCGAGTCGTCGCCGTCGCCGACGCCTTCGAGGTGATGACGGCGCCTCGCTCGTACAAGGCAGCCATGAGCCCCACTGCGGCCCGCGCCGAGCTGACCGCGGGCGCGGGGAGCCACTTCGATCCCGCGGTGGTGCGCGCCTTCGTCGGCCTCAACGTCAGCCGCCTGCGCTGGGTCATGGGACCCCTCGCGTGGATCGCCCAGGTGCCAGTGCTTCGGTCCTTCGGTAGCGCGGGCGCGTCCTCGGCGGCAGCCGCGGGTGGGGTGGCAGCCGTCGCCACCGGCGTCGCCCTCGGGCTCATCCCCCCGGCCGCCCTCGAGCCGGCGAAGGCCACCCCGCCGGCGGCCGTCGCGGCCGCGCCGGTGACGACACCTCCCGCACCCGGCGCGCCGGTCACGATCGCGTCAGTGCCCAAGGCACCGCCCACCAGCGCTGCTCGTGCTGTGGCGGCGGGAACGCCGACGACCGCGCGCGCTGCGGTGCCGGCGCCCACGACCCGGCCGAACCGTCCACCGGTCGCGAACAACGACGTCGGCCTCAGCGCCGAGCAGGGGCCTCCAAGCCAGCTCGCGGTGACGGCGAACGACAGCGACCCTGACGGGGATGCGCTCACGCTCAGCGTCGTGCAGCAGCCCGACGGCAAGCCCAACGTGTCCTCCTCGGGAGGCGGGATCAAGTTCGTCCCCAACAGCGCTCCTCCCGGCACCTACTCGTTCGTGTACCGGGCGTGCGACCCGTTCGGGCTCTGCGACGACGCCACGGCCCAGGTCAGGCTTTCCGGGTAGTGGTTTGGGGCAGACTGCCCCGCCATGGACCCGAAGCTGCAGTTCCTGTGTTTCCTCGCCGGCGTCGTCTGCTTTGCGCTCGCCGCGCTCGGCGGCACCAAGCGGGGCAGCGCCACGCAGCCGGCGGTGCTCCTCCCGCTCGGCCTGCTGTTCGTCACCCTGCCCACGCTCTGGAACGCGTGGGAGCAGGCATTCTGAGCCTCTGCCACCTGGCCCCTCGACTGCTCTACCATGGGCAGAACAGAAGCTCTACCTGGACCGGGGGGTCGGGGGCATGCCACGCACCATCGAACTGCATCAGGACGTCGTCGTCCTCCGTGTGACCGCCGACGGGGACGAAGTCGAAGTCGACGTCTTCGGGGGCGACCCCGCGGTGATCGGCACCGTGTCCTACCTCTTCCCCGACGCTGAGGACCGCAAGGCGCAGCTCGCCACGCTCACCTACTGGGAGCGCGAGGGCACCCGCCTGGTCTACGTGCGCCGCGAGGGCGAGGTCGCACTGATGGACGACCGAGCCCGATTCGACGACGCCTGGAGCACAGTGCAGCCTTCGTCTCGTTAGCAGCCCGCGATGGGGCAGCAGCCGTGAAGGTCCAGCGCGGGCCGGAGTGTGGGGGCCCCCATCGCATTCCAGCGAGCGCAGCTTGCAAGCGAGCGAATGTAAGGGTGTAACGAACAGCAGTACGGGGGGACATACGCTTCGTCCATCGGCGCCGTAGACCGGCGAATGGAGGAGGCACCGTGATCCTCGAGCTGTGGTTGGCCCCTGTACGGAACCTGACCTGGGTTGCGGCCCACTTCGGTCACCGCTGAGCGCGTGCCCGTCCCCAGCAGGTCATTGACCGTCGCGCGGGCCGCCGACCTCGTCACCGAGTGGTGTACGGGGGAGGGCGGCCCCGACCGCGTCGGGCTGGAGTTGGAGTGGCTCACCGTCCGCGCCCAGGACGGCCACGGTCAACCAGAGCTGGCCACGCTCGACGCGATCATCGCCGCTACGTCACCGACTCCCGCCGGGAGCCGGCTCACGCTCGAGCCGGGCGGCCAGCTCGAGGTGAGCGCGCCGCCCTTCGACGACATCAGCAGCGCGATCGCGGCAGCTGCAACTGACGCCGCCGCCCTCGAGGGCGCGGCAAGCCGGGCCGGCGTCGCGCTGCTGGCCCGGGGCAGCGTGCCGCAGCCGCGCGAGCGCCTCCTGCACATGCCGCGGTACGACGCCATGGAGGCCTGGTACGACACCCGCGACCCCGCGGGCCGCTGGATGATGCGCAACACCGCAGCTCTGCAGGTCAACGTGAGTACCGGACCGCCCGGCCGCTGGCATGCGGCGGTCATGGCCGGGCCCACCCTGGTCGCCGCCTTCGCCAACGCACCTGCGCCCGGGTGGAAGTCGGCGCGCATGGGCTGGTGGATGGCGATGGACCCGCAGTACACGGTGAGCCCCGCCGACTGGGCCACCCAGGTGCTCGAAGCGCCCGTCATGCTCATCCGCGTCGCCGATGACGACTACCGCGCCATGCCCGCGGCCCGACCGTTCCGGCAGTGGATCACCGAGGGCCACGCGCTCGGGTTCCCGACCGAGGACGACCTCGCGTACCACGTCACCACCCTCTTCCCGCCGGTGCGGTGCCGGGGCTGGCTCGAGCTCCGCATGCTCGACGCCCTCCCCTCCCCGTGGTGGGAGGTGGCGACTGCGGTCACGGTGGCCATCCTCGAAGACCCCGCCGTCGCTCGGTACAGCTGCGCGGGAGCCGAGGAGCTGTGGGAGGAGGCCGCCCGGGTCGGGCTGGCCAACCCCTTCCTCGCCCGGGCCGCGTCCCGCTGCTTCGCAGCTGCGATCGAGGCCCTCGACGGCGACCTGGCGGAGTCAGTACGGGAGTACGCCGACCGCTTCGTATCGCGGGGGCGCTGCCCGGCCGATGATCTCGAGGCGGCAGCATGAGCGTGAACGAGGCCGTCGCCGTCGAGTTGGAGGCGGTGCGCGACCGCACGCTCGACCTCGTCGACCTCCCCGAGGACGACCTACGCCGGCAGCACTCCCCCCTCATGTCACCGCTGGTCTGGGACCTCGCCCACGTCGGCAACTACGAGGAGCTGTGGCTCGTGCGGGAGGTCGGCGGCCACCCCGCGATCGACGCGTCGATCGACCCGCTCTACGACGCCTTCCGGCACCCGCGCCCCGACCGGCCGTCGCTGCCGCTGCTCGGCCCGGCCGAAGCGCGGAACTACCTCAGCGATGTCAGGGGCCGTGTCCTCGACGTGCTCGAGACATTTTCGCCCGACCCGGCACAGCCGTTGCTCGACGGCGGCTTCGCCTTCGGCATGGTGATCCAGCACGAGCACCAGCACGACGAGACCATGCTCGCCACCCGGCAGCTGATGCTCGAGCAGGCCAGCCCGCCCCCGGGCACGGTCCCACCGCCGCGGCCGGAAGTCCCCTACGCCGGTCCCGCCGAGGTGCTCGTGCCGGGCGGCGCCTTCACCATGGGCACCGACCTCGAGCCGTGGGCCTACGACAACGAGCGTCCCGCTCACGAGCTGGACCTGGCGCCGTTTCACATCGACGCGGTGCCGGTGACGTGCGGAGCGTTCGCCGAGTTCGTCGCCGATGGTGGCTACACCGATCGCCGTTGGTGGACCGACAAGGGTTGGTCGTGGCGCGAGGAGGCGGGCGTGTCCCAGCCCGAGTTCTGGGAGCCGGACGGTGCCGGCGGCTGGACGGTGCTGCGCTGCGGCTCCCACCACCCACTGGTGCTCGACGAGCCGGTGGCCCATGTCTGTTGGTACGAAGCCGACGCCTTCGCCCGCTGGGCGGGCAAGCGGCTGCCCACCGAGTCGGAGTGGGAACGGGCCGCATCATGGGGACCTGACGGGCGCAAGTGCCGCTGGCCCTGGGGCGACGAGCCGCCGGACGGCTCCCATGCCAACCTCGGGCAGCGCCACGACCGGCCCGCGGCCGTCGGGTCCTACCCGGCGGGCGCCAGCCCGTTGGGCGTGCACCAGCTCATCGGCGACGTGTGGGAGTGGACCTCCTCGAACTTCGCGCCGTACCCGGGATTCCGGTCGTTCCCCTACCGCGAGTACTCCGAGGTGTTCTTCGGTCCCGAGTACAAGGTGCTGCGTGGCGGCTCGTGGGCGACAGCGCCCGAAGCGGTGCGCGCCACCTTCCGCAACTGGGACCACCCCATCCGCCGGCAGATCTTCGCCGGCTTCCGCTGCGCACGGGACGCCGGCTAGCGAAGTGTGCCGGCTGCTGGCGTACATCGGGCCGTCGACGACGCTGCACGCTCTGCTCTACGAGTCGGCCCACTCGCTGCACGAGCAATCGTGGGCGCCGACCGCGCAGCGCTCGGGGGTTGTCAATGCCGATGGCGTCGGCGTGGGCTGGTACGACCTCGAGCGCCGGCCCGAGCCGGCCCGCTATCGCGCCGCCCGGCCCATGTGGGCCGACCGTTCGCTGGCGAGCCTGGCGGGCGTCGTGGCGTCCACCGCCGTCCTCGCCGCCGTGCGCAGCGCGACACCGCCGTCGCCCTCGGAGGAGTCGAGCACCTCGCCGTTCACCGATGGACCCTGGCTCTTCGCCCACAACGGGAGCGTCGACGGCTTCCGCTCCGGCGTGGGAACGCGGCTGCGGCGCTCGCTGAGCGAACGACGCGATGCCGGCATCGTCGGCACGAGCGACAGCGAGGTGCTCTTTGCTCTGTTCCTCGACCGCGTCGATGCCGGCATGCCCGCCCGCGAGGCGTTGGCTTCGGTCGTCGACGCCGTCGACGCCGAGGAGGGCGGCCACCTGACGATGGTCGCCATGGACGGCCGCCGACTCGTAGCGGTGGCCGCGGGTGACTCGCTGCATCTCCGGACCACCGGCGCGGCGGTGATCGCCATGTCTGAGCCTCACGACGACGACGCCGGATGGGAGTCGGTGCCCGACGCCTCCCTGGTCGAGGCCACCCCCGGCGACGTGACCTGCACCGCCCTCCATCGAAAGGGGACCGCGTGACGACGCCCACCGTGGACGTCCACCTCCAGCCCGACGACCTGGCCGCCGCCCTCCGAGCCGACGTGTGCGACGGTCTGACCTCCATTCCGAAGGAGCTGCCGCCGAAGTACTTCTACGACGACCGTGGCAGTCGCCTGTTCGACGAGATCACCCGCCTGCCCGAGTACTACCCCACCAGGTGCGAGCGCGAGATCCTCGAGCACTGTGCGGGCCGCATCGCCGAGGCCAGCGGCGCCGACACGTTGATCGAACTGGGGTCGGGAACGTCGGAGAAGACGCGGTTGCTCCTCGACGCCATGGTGGACGGTGGGCGTCTGCGCCGGTTCGTGCCGTTCGACGTCAGCGAGACGACGCTGCGCGACGCGACGGTCGATATCGCCCGCGAGTACCCCTCGATCGAGGTCCACGGCGTCGTCGGCGACTTCGACCACCACCTGCCCCTGCTGCCGGGCGGGGGCCGCCGGCTGGTGGCCTTCCTCGGCGGCACCATCGGCAACTTCACGCCGTCGGAGCGCAAGCGGTTCCTCGGCGAGTTGGTGAGCGGGTTCGAGCCGGGCGACGGCCTCCTGCTCGGCACTGACCTGGTCAAGCAGGTGGACCGGCTCGAGGCTGCCTACGACGACGCGGCCGGCGTCACCGCCGAGTTCAACCGCAACGTGCTGCACGTCGTCAACGCCAACCTCGGCGCCGACTTCGACCCCGACCGGTTCCAGCACGTGGCGTTCTTCGACCTCGACAACGAGTGGATCGAGATGCGCCTGCGTTCACGAGCCTCGCACTCGGTGAGCGTGCCCGGGTGTGACGGGCTCCAGGTGTCGTTCGAGGCAGGCGAGGAGATGCGCACCGAGATCAGCGCCAAGTTCCGCCGCCCGGGCGTGGAGGCCGAGCTGGCCGAGGTCGGCCTCGAGCTCACCGAGTGGTGGACCGATGCGGCCGGCGATTTCGCCCTGTCCCTTTCCGTCCTGCGCTGAACGACATACTGTTCGTCCACACGTCCCGGGGAGTGCAAACCATGCGCAAGCTTGTCGTTCTGCTGTTCGCTGTCATGTTCGGCGTCGCTGCTTGCGGCTCGGACGGCGGTGACGAGAATGCATCGGAGACCGGCTCGACCGAGACCACCGACGCGCCGAGCGACTCGGGCGACAAGGACGGCAAAGCCTTCTGCGGGCTCGAGGCCAAGTACTCGGGCCTGGACAGCTCGTTCGCGCCAGGTACGGACGCGGCAACGCTTCGGAACTCGCTCGAGACGGCGAAGGACGCGCTCGACGAGGCCGTTGAGGTGGCGCCCAGCGAGATCAAGGCCGACGTGAAGGTGATCGCCGACGCCTACGGCCCGTTCATCGAGGCGTTCGCCAAGGCCAACTTCGAC
>JBEEFQ010000178.1:0-4485 GCA_041166245.1 Actinomycetota bacterium
GTTGACGTTTCTACTGGGGGGAGAATAGTGTCCTATTCCACCCCCCAGTAACAAGAGTGCGGGGGGTGGAAGTTGACACGGTCCCCCAAAGGGCCGAGCCGCCGAGCACCCGCTCTTTGAGAACTTCACAGGTCAGCGACACCCGCACCCCCGGCAGCACGTTCGGGCCTCACGGCCTGGCGATAGCCCGCAACGACCCGCGCACCGCGCGGCGAGCGAGCGTGTGGCATCGGACGCCGATGCCGGGAGATCCACAGTCGAGGCTGACCCCGAGCGACCCACACGACGTGGTGTTTGCCTGTTGCCCCTTGACCCGGTGTGTGCCGCTCCGGGTGGGGGTTTCGGGGAGATCCCACCGACTCTGAGGAGCTAGGCATGATCATCACCACTGTGAAGCCGCTGGCCGTCGCGTTGGCCGGGATTCCTGTCGGCCACCTCGACCAGTGCGACCTCTCTGACGTGATGGCCTGCGAATTGCCCGAATACGAGCCCACCGCTACCGATCTGCAGCTCATGACCGAACCAGACGAGGGCGACCTGAGCGTCTGGTTCAGCGCCCTCGATACTCTCGCCAGCTACGAACACACCCGCCTCGTCAAGCGCCGTGAAGCGGGGTTGCTGGAGCTCGAGGAACAGCAGCTCGCCGAAGAACTCGGCACCGAGTTGCAAGAGATCACCGCGGTCGCAGCCGATTCGGTTGGATGCGCAGCATGACGGCTCCGGTCAAGGCCAGGCCCTTCATCGACGCAGACCTGCCGCTCGCCAACCAGATCACCAGCCTGCTTGCCGAGCGCGAGGCCGCCGGAGTGTTCATCGAGGCGGCCCAGGCTGCGATTCATGCAGGCGACCGGAGCGCCTCCGTACGCCTTGGCGCACTCGAAGAGCACCTTGAGCAGCTGCACACGCGGCTGGGCGGACTCACCCGGACACCCTGAATCGGTGTCCTCCGAACCGGGGGAGTGCACGCGGACAGCAGCCCGTCCTGTTCTGCGCGGGCTGCACCCACCATTCCGCGTGCGCTACCCCGGCCCCCGGATCAACCGTCCCCATCCACAGACGCAAAGATCGACGACCTCCCCCTGGAAAGGAACTCGCCCATGAGCATCGACGCGCGGGCACCCGAGCCGGACGACAACGAGGAGAAGATTCGCGCTAAGTTCGCCGATCTCACTGCCCGCCTCGGCGCCATGGACATCGACGACCTCACGGTCCCCGCCGACGATGCCGACGAGTTCGCCGAGACATTGACCGTCCAGCCCCAGCCCCAGCCCCAGCCCCAGCCACAGCCCCCAGCGCCGGCACCAGCAGCTGCAGCTCCGCCCCCGCCAGCCCCGCTTCAGGTCGAGCACACCGACTTGCTGGCGATGGAGAAGCCGGTCGATCGGGTGGTGCCACCTCGTCCGACCAGGGCAAACGCTGGGGTCGTTTACCGATGGTCCGCAGCTTTTCCCCACATCGTGTGGCTGTCGGTCATTGCAGGTCTGAGCGGCCAGGTCTACGGCTTCGCAGAGGTGTTCGGCGGCACGATCCTCGCCTGGATCATCGCGGGCGTTCTCGGCGGAACCTTTGAGTTCATCATGGTCTCGTCTTCTGCTCGCGGCTTGCGTGCCATCGGCCTCAACCGTCGTTGGACCGAGTTCATGCCCTTCCTTCTGATCGGCACGGCGGCCTGTGGATTCGCCGCTTACATGAACATCAACCACTTCGACGGGTGGATGGCCCTGTCGGCGGGCGCGGTCACGACGATCGGCTACGCCGCTCACGTTGTCAGCCACCTGTTCGAGGAACTGGAGCATCGCAGGCAAATCCAGGCATGGGAGAAGCTCAAGGCTGAGATCGATGCAGAGAACGAGGCCCGTGCTGCCGCCGAGCGCGCCGAGTACGACGAGTACCGCAAGCAGATTGCGAAGCAACGAGCCACTGCGGTTCAGAACTTGAGCCGCGTGTCTACACGAGACGCCGAGACGGAGCCGAGCACGAGTACTCGCGTGACGGCGAAGGCGATCGTCAACGCGCCCGACAACGTCAAGGCTCCCGACAAGCCCACGGCCTCGAAGGACTCCACTGCCACCGCTGACGCTGAGCAGGAACGTGGTGTTCCAGTGATCGAGCGCGAAGCCGCCATCGAGCTCGGCGTCAAGGCACAGGTCGGATCACCGAAAGAGTTCATGGAGCTGATCGAAAAGCGCGGGCACGGCGTCCCGTCGCGGTCGACGATCAAGCGCTATCTGGCCGAGGTCAAGGAACAGCTCGACCAGAACGCCTGACCACTTGGCTCTGCCCGTACCTACAGCAGCCCCGGCACTCCGAAATGGAGCGATCGGGGCTGCTGTGCGAGTCGGACAGCGCACCACAAGCCTTGCCACGGGACATCCCGAGTAAGAAGGTCACCACGCGGGAGAAGTTCGACATCGAACGCGAGGTGACTGCGATCAACAACGGCTGCGGTGTCCTGACCAAGCAGTTCTCCTCCTGCGATGTGTGGCCCTGTGACAGCAATGTCGTCGACACAAGCAGGACTGAAGGACATCGCTGATTCCTAAGCGCGACAACCGATCCGCCCGTACCCAGAGCGCCCCGGCCGTCCCCACTGGACCGCCGGGGCGCTGTGCGAGTCGGACGGCTCACCCGATCCGAACACAAGCCCCCGCTACGAGGGAGGAGGCCAGATCCGTGGAGAAGCGCACGCTTGACGACCTGTTCGACTCCGTCGAACTGCCGCGCCACAAGAAGCCCACCCCCGTCGATCCGGTGCTCGATGCCGACGACGAGCCCGACCTCGACGCCCTCGTCGAGGAGGGCGACACCGATTCGCCCTACCGGCGGGTCCTACTTTGGGGCGGCCCGCCCTTGGGCATCGGCCTGGTGTGGGGCCTGTGGCTAATTGCCTGGTGGATCATCCCGCTGCTCCTGCTGCTCGCGCTCATCGCAGTGCTGATCTGGCGCAAGAAACTAGGCACCGTGTGGCGTGCGTTGTCCAGGACCGGACGGACCCGAGGACGCGGCGGCCCTGCCGGAAACTGGGGTTCGCACAACCAACGCCGTACACGCCGTGGTGGCCGTGCGAACCCGCTCAACTGGAGGCGGGGCGGTTCACGCGGATCCGGCCGCAAGGGCGCCGGCGGTGCACAAAGCCGACCGTCCCCTGCTCGCCGGGCAGCAGCGGCCGCAGCTCGCAGATTCCCGCGCGCGGCCAAGGTCGTTCGCACCGCCGCACGGGCGGCCCGCGCCGCTCGCCGCGCGCATCCACGGAACCCGCTGCGTGCGGCGGCCGCCGCTGCCCGCGCCGGTGGCCGGGCAGCCAAGCACGCCGCTGGTCGGCGAGGCGGATCCAGTGGCGGATCCAGCCACGGCGGCCGAGGAAAGAATCGGTCGCCGTTCGGTCGACGGCGTGGCGCGACGCCGGCTGGCGCGACGCCGTCGGGGAAGAGCGCCAAGGACACGAAAGGAAAAGGTAGGAAGGACAGGAAGAAGGACAAGACCACCGGAAAGCCCACAAAGGACAAAAAGGGCAAGCGCGGCAAGGGTAAGGACGCCGTTCACGACGACGACCTGGACGACTGGGTCGACGGCGAAGACGGTGTAGACGAGGACAGCGACGAAAACCTGCCCTGGTGGAAACGCCTCGGCTACGGCGCTCGTGACAAGTGGATGGCAACCGCTGGCGCGGTCGGCGACACGGTTCGGGACCCGATGGGACGCAAGTGGGTGCAGGACTTGCTGCATCCGTTCATCGGCAAGGGTGACGAACGCTCGGTCGGCGGCCCGCTGCCCGAACCCGCCGATCCCGAGAGCCGGGCCGACGACGTCGACTACGAGCCTGAGCCTGGGCCCCGCCACGACGCGCCACGAACCCCACCGCCGACCTACGACGACTACCCGGTCGACATCGAAGAAAAGCGCTACCACCGAGCACGGCCGCCGATCTATGACGACTGGGCACCTCCACACGACGACACCCCCGCGACGTCGTCGACGCGGCCCCGCACCTACTACGACGACTCGATCCCCGATGACGGCGACACGCCCCGCACGACCAGGTCGCGCGGCGCCTACGACGACTGGGCACCACCCGAGTCGACAGCACCCCCGCGTATCCCCGTCACACCAGCATCCACCGCTAACCGAGGAGGAACGACCGTGACCGACTACGACGAGAGCACGCCCACCAGCCGTAGCGGGGAGTGGAGCGAGACAGCCGACGAGGCCACCCGCATTGCCAACCGGCTCGAGACCAAGGCCGAGGAACTGCGCAGCCAGGCCACCCGGCTGGAGCGCTCCGAGAACCTGACCCAGGCGATGGGGGAGCGCATCAACTCCCTGCGCACCGAGGCGAACAAGGCGGAGAACGACGCCAACACCTGGCGCGGCCGCAGTGCCTCCTACACCGAAAGCTCCGACTCCGAACTGGCCGTCCACTAGCCACTACACGTCCCTGCACCTTTCCCTGTCGAGGAGGGGCGCCCGCTGATTTCGGGCGCCCCC
>JBEEFQ010000179.1:0-9793 GCA_041166245.1 Actinomycetota bacterium
GCCTTCTACATCATGGGGTTCGTGGACGGCTGGTCGCCGATGGGCCTCGAGACGGCACCCGACGGCAGCCGGCCCTGGCCGTCGCCGTTCGACACCGACCTCGACGGCCGCAAGGGGCTGGCGTTCCTGCTCGTCGAGGGCATCGCCCTGCTCGGCCGTGTCGACTGGAAGGCCAAGGGCCTGGCTGACCTGGGCCGACCCGACGGGTTCCACGAGCGCCAGGTCGACCGCTGGACCGCTTTCCTCGAGCGCATCAAGGGCCGCGAGCTGCCCGGGTTCGACGAGGCGTCCGCGTGGCTGCGCGCCCACAAACCGATCGACTTCGTCCCGGGCATCATGCACGGCGACTACCAGTTCGCCAACGTCATGTATCGCCAGGGCGCGCCGGCGCGGCTGGCAGCCATCGTCGACTGGGAGATGGGCACCGTCGGGGATCCGAAGCTCGACCTCGGGTGGGTCGTGCAGAGCTGGCCCGACGACACCATGGCCGTCGAGGACACGCCCTCGAGCTACGTCGACATGTATGGCATGCCGTCGCGCGAGGAGGTGGTCGCGCACTACGCCAGCGTGTCGGGCCGGCAGGTCGATGACATCGACTACTACGTGATCCTCGCCAGGTGGAAGCTCGCCGTCGTGCTCGAACAGGGGTACCAGCGGGCGGGCGAGGACGAGAAGCTCCAGGCCTTCGGCCCCGTCGTCCTCCAGCTGATGCGCGACGCGGCCGACCTGGCCGAGACGACGGACTACGGCCGATGAGCGACGAGCTGTGCGCGAGCGGCGAGGGTGGGCTGACTCAGTTGCCCGTGAACTTGGGCGTGCGCTTCTCCTGAAACGCACCGATGCCTTCGGCGTAGTCGACCGTTCGCGACGCCTCGCCTTGGAGCTTCGCCTCGGCTGCAAGCACGTCCTCGAGTGAGAGTCCCTCTCGTTGGATACGGCTTACGAGCTGCTTCGACAGCTGGAAGGCCGCCGTCGGACCCTGCGCGACCGTGGCCGCCATGGATCGCACCGTGTCCAGGAGCTCGTCGCCGGGCACCGCGGCGTTGACCAGCCCCCAGCTCGCGGCCTCGGAGCCCGAGAGAAGGCGGCCGGTGTAGATCAGCTCGAGCGCACGGTGGGGCCCGACACGTTGCACGAAGTGGTGGTGACCGCCGCTGTCGAGCACGGCACCGATGCGCGCGAACGGCGAGCCGATCTTGGCGTCGTCGGCGACGCAGACGACGTCACACGCCAGCGCCAGCCCCAGTCCCACACCGAGCGCGGGTCCGTGGACGCTGGCGAAGGTGGGTGCAGGAAACTCCGCCAGGCGCGAGAACAGGGGATTGATCTCCGCGAGAATCGCTTCCGCGTCCTCCGTGCCGGGCTTGGCGTCCCCGAGATCCCGGCCCGCGCAGAAGCCCCGACCCTCGCCCCGCAGCACCAGGGCCCGTACGCCGGCACCCTCCGCCTCGCCGAAGGCCGTCTGCAGATCGCTGAGCATCTCGGGGTTGACGGCGTTGAGCTTGTCGGGGCGATCCAGCACCACCTCGGCGACGTTGTCGCTGATATCCAGCCGCACCGTGTTCATGGCGAACTCTCAGCCGATCCGAGCATCTCGATCCTTCCAATAGGGCTCGCGCAGCTCTCGCTTCAGCACCTTGCCCGGGCCTGACTTCGGCAGCGGGTCGGCGCGCAGCTCGATGGCACAGGGGACCTTGTATTTGGCGATGCGTTCTCGGCAGAACGCCAAGAGCTCTTCGGTCTCGACGGGCTCCCTCGGGACGACGATCGCGTGCACTGCCTCACCCCACCGCTCGTCGGGGATCCCGAACACCGCCGCCTCGGCCACCGACGGGTGCAGGTAGAGCACCTCTTCGACCTCGGTGCAGTAAACATTCTCGCCGCCGGTCACGATCATGTCCTTGGCCCGATCGACCAGGAACACGAAGCCCTCGTCGTCCTGGTAGCCGAGGTCGCCGGTGCGGTACCAGCCGTCGACGAGCGCGGCCGCCGTCTCCTCGGGCTTGTTCCAGTAGCCCGCCATCACGTTGGCGCCGCGGATGATGATCTCGCCGGCCTCGCCCTGGCCTGCTTCGGTGCCGTCGGGAGCGGCGACGCGCACGTCCACGCCCACCACGGCTTGCCCGCACGAGCGGGCACGGGGACCGTCGAGCAGGTGTTCCTCCCGGGCCATCGCCGTGGCGATCGGGGCCGTCTCGGTGGTGCCGTAGTAGTGGATGAGCTCGGCGCTGGAAAAGGCCTTGTGGGCGCGCCGCAGCACTTCGGTCGCCACGGGGGAACCTCCGTGGGCCAGATGGCGCAGGGCAGTGATGGGTCGGGGACGGGCGAGCTGATCGTCCGCCATTGCCGCCAGCATGGTGGGCACGACGAGGGTCGCCGTGACGCCCTCGTCAGCGATCAGATCGACGGCCGAAGCGGGATCGAAGGCGGGGAGCACGACCTGGCAGCCGCCGGTCCACGTCGTGGCCAGCACCGCGAACGACCCCGCGGCGTGGAACAGCGGCGCGATGACCGCGTAGCGATCGTCGGGCGTGAAGCTCTGGGTCGCGAGCAGCTCGAGGGCGTTGGCGATCAGGTTGCGATGGGTGAGCATCACGCCCTTCGACGCCCCTGTCGTCCCGCCCGTGTAGAAGATGCCCGCCAGTGAGGTCTCGGTGATCTCGCAGTCGAAGGCCTCAGGTGCTGCGGCCGCCACCAGGCGGTCGTACTCATCGGGAAGCTGGACCACGGTCTCGACGAGATCCTTCAACCCGGCGACGTCGCGGTCGGTGATCAGCACCCGGGCGCCGGAGTCGGCAAGGGCATAGCGGAGCTCGGGTTCGGCGTGGCGCGTGTTGAGCGGCACCAGCACGAAACCGGCGGCCGGCACGGCGAGGTAGGTCTCGATGTAGCGGTGGCAGTTGGCGGCGAGGATCGCCACCCGGTCGCCGGGTTCGAGACCGAGCGCCCGCAGTGCGCCGCCGAGCCGGCGCAGACGGTCCGCGAGCTCGGCGTAGGAGAGGCGGTCCTCGCCACAGACGACGGCCTCCTTCCCCGCCGCGGTGCGCAGCGCCCGCTCGATCGGATCGGCGAAGGTGTGCATTACTGGCCTCCCGCGGTCGCGACCATTGTCAGCACGTCGTAGGCGGCGACGACCTCGTCGTTCTGGTTGATCACCTGCGTGTCCCAGCAGACCTCGCCGTAGCCGGCTCCATCGCGCGGAGACTTCTCCTTGCAAGTGAGCACGACATGCAGCTCGTCGCCTGGATAGACGGGCTGCACGAACCGCAGTCGCTCCAAGCCGTAGTTGGCGAGGACGGGCCCGGGGTCAGGCCACACGAACAGGCCGGCCGCGGCCGAGACCACGAAGTAACCGTGGGCGACCCGGCCTTTGAAGATCGGGCTCCTTTTGGCGGCCTCTTCGTCCATGTGAGCGTAGAAGTGGTCACCCGACAGGTCGGCGAACCGCTCGATGTCGTCGATGCTGATGGTGCGCGACTCGGTGACGAGCGTGTCACCGACGGAGAGATCGTCGAAGCTGCGCCGGAACGGGTGGGGCTCGCCGGTCCTGCGCTCGGCGCCGGCGACGAACCGACCGGTGATGGCGGTGAGTGCGTCGGGCGAGGCCTGCACGGCGGTGCGCTGCATGTAGTGCAGGACGCCGCGGATCCCGCCGAGCTCCTCGCCGCCGCCGGCTCGTCCCGGGCCACCGTGCACGAGGTTCGGGAGGGGGGATCCGTGGCCCGTGGACGACGGGGCGCTCTTCTCGTCGACGACGAGGATTCGGCCGTGGTGGCTGGCGAGGCCGAGGGTGAGCTCCCGGACGGCGTCGGGATCGGCGCTGAACACCGACGCCACCAGACTCCCGCCGCCCCGAGCGGCGAGCGCGACGGCGTCGTCGATCGAGTCGTAGGGCACCACGGTGCTCACGGGCCCGAAGGCCTCGACCTCGTGGACCTCGGATCGGTCGGGGTCGGTCGAGAGCAACAGGGTGGGCCCGAAGAAGGCGCCGGTCGCGGGGTCGGCGTCGACGACGGAGAGCAGCTCGCCGCCGACCACGACCTTGGTCGCGCCTGACAGTCGCTCGACCGCGTCGCGCACCTCGTCCCGTTGGCCCCTGCTCGCGAGCGGGCCCATGTGGACCTCGGCGTTGGCGGGATTGCCGACGGTCACTGCCGCCAGCCGGTCGCGGAGGCCGTCGAGCACCGCGTCGACCAGGGGAGCAGGGACGAGGGCCCGGCGGATGGCGGTGCACTTCTGGCCCGCCTTCACGGTCATCTCCTTGACCACCTCGTCGAGGTAGAGGTCGAACTCGGGTGTCCCGGGCCCGGACGTGGGGCCCAGCACCGAGCAGTTGAGCGAGTCGGCCTCGGCCGTGAATCGCACCGAGTTGGCGATGACGGACCCGTGCGCTCGCAGCTGGTGGGCGGTGCGGGCCGAGCCGGTGAACCCGACGCTGTCCTGGCCGGTGAGGTGATCGAACAGATCGCCCACGCTGCCGCAGATCAGCTGCACCGCGCCCGGGGGGAGGACGTCCGCCTCGACGATGAGACGGAAGACGGCCTCGGCGAGATAGGCCGTCTGGCTGGCGGGCTTGACGATGGCGGGCACGCCGGCCAGCAGGGCGGGCGCCAGTTTCTCGAGCATGCCCCAGCACGGGAAGTTGAAGGCGTTGATGTGCACGGCCGCGCCCCGCAGGGGGACGCAGATGTGCTGGCCGGCGAACGTACCTTTGCGGTCGAGGGGCTCGGGGTCGCCATCGAGGAACACGGTGTCGTTGGGCAGCTCGCGACGGCCCTTGCTGGCGTAGCTCATGAGCACGCCCGCGCCGCCTTCGATGTCGATCCACGAATCGGAACGGGTGGCGCCGGTGCGGGTGGAGAGCGCGTACAGGGCGTCCTTCTGCTCGAGGATGGCCTGGCCAAGCGCCTTGACCATCCCGGCCCGCTCGTGGAAGGTCAGGGCCCGGAGGGCTGGCCCGCCTGCGGCGCGGGCGTGATCGAGCGCGGCGGCGAAGTCGACGCCGTCACTCGAGACGGCGGCCACCGGTTCGCCCGTCGTCGCATCGAGGAGCGGGACGCCCTCGCCCGGCGCCGTGTACCAACGATCGTGCACGTAGCTCTGCAGCAGCATGCGGTCTCCTAAAAGACGGGGATGATGTCCTCGGCGTTGATGTCACCGACGTCGACGCCGTCGATATCGAGCTCGGGGATCGCTGGGAAGTCGATGCCCCAACGCTCCACGATCTTGCGCACCCGCGCGATGGCGAGGCGCCAGTTCTCAGCCTGCTCGTCGTAGGTGAGCACACCCAGGCCGGCGTCACGGGCGATGTCGATCAGGGCGCGGTGGTTGTCGCGGAAGTAGGCGGGGACCTCCCAGAACTGGTCCGGCGGCTCCCACAGGATCATCGACAGGAACACGAAGCCGGCCCGCAGCTGCTTCGTAATCATGCCCTTCAGCTCCTCGGTCAGCCCGGGCCAGCTGGTCTCGAGGATCGTGAGGCAGATCTGCAGGTGGCGGCTCTCGTCGCGCCCGATGCGCTGGAAGGCCTCCTGGAACACCGGGTTCGTCGCCGAGGACGCCATGCCCCGAAACAGCGTCGAGGACGCGACCTCGCCCATCATGAACGAGGTGAAGATCACCGCCAGCGGGTACTTGTCGTACGCCCCGCTGTAGCCGGCCCAGTACCTGCCTCCGTTGTGGTACAGCCACCCGATGTTGTTGAGCGCGGCCCGTTCGAGATCGTTCTCGGGCTCGAAGTCGAGCGGCCCGCCGGGCACGAGCGCCTGGATCATCCGCCCGCACACCTCTTCGTGGTTCACCTCGTCGCGCGTGATCGAGAAGAAGCACTTCCGGATCGGATCCTCTTCGTGGACCTCGAAGGCATGGATCATCGCCTGGGCGAACACCGGCGGGCCCGACGCGTCGAAGTTCGACAGCACCGCCCACCAGTACATGAGGGCGATGCGCTGCTCACGGGAGAAGGCGTTGGTGTCGAGCTGGTCCCAGGGGAGGTCGCTCGGGTTCCAGACCTGCACCTTGGCCCGCTCGTAGATCTCCGCCAGCTTGGGCGTCCGCACGTCCCACGACATCGGGAAGATGTTGGGCTGCGGCACCGCCGGCGCCGGGATGAATCCCTCGTCGGGCACGACGATCCGCGACATGCACCCTCGCTTCCCTTGTGCTGTGCTGGCCGCCGAGTACCGACCGACCGTTCGGTCGGTACCGTATATTACGACCCGCCTGGTGGCAATCCCTGCAGGCCGTCGAAGACGAGTCGCTCCACGGCGTCGACGAGCAGCTCCCGCTGCGCGGCCCCGCGGGGCCGGTACCACTCGACCATCGAGTTCGTCATGCCGAATACGAGGCGCGTGGCCACCAGGGGATCGACGTCGTCGCGGATGGAGCCGTTCTGCATCGCCTCCCGCACGACGTGGGAGACGCGGCGGTCGAACTCGCGCCGACGGTCGACCGCATGGCGCTCGGCCTCGCTGTTGCCGCGGACCCGCAGGAGCAGCGCGACCTCGGGCAGGTGGTCGATGGTGATCTCGACGGTTCGGCGCACGATGCGTCTGAGCCGCTCGACGGCCGGGCCGCTGCTGTCTGCCTCCGCTTCCTCCAACATGCCGATGAGCACGTCGAGAGCGCGGCCGACGCCTCGGTCCAGCAGTTCCTCCTTGCCCGACACGTGGTGGTAGAGGCTCGACTTGCCCAGCCCGGACGCGCGGGCGATGTCGCCCATCGACGCCCGGTCGTAGCCCTGCTCGAGGAACACCGCTACGGCCACGTCCACCAACCGGTCGACGTCGTAGGGGGCGCGGGCCGCGTCGGGCATCGGGGTGCAGGGTAAAGCCCGCCCGTTGACGCGACCCAGGCGAACTGATATATCTCTGGCATCTCAGACAGCCGCGATGTCGAGGTGCTCGTGGTCGGGGGCGGTCCCGTCGGGTTGAGCATGGCCCTGCAGCTCGGGCGCGCCGGCATCCGGACGTTGCTCGTGGAGCGCCGAGCCGGCACGTCCACCCATCCGAGGGCGTTCGGGATCCACGGCCGCACCATGGAGATCTTCCGGCAGTGGGGGATCGCCAAGGAGGTTCGGGCGCGCGGCATCCCGCACGAGCGGACCCGGGGCGTCGCGTGGTTCACCCGGCTGACCGGCGAGGAACTGGGTCGCGTCATGCTCGCCGACGAGGCGCCCGCCGACCCGGGCCCGGGGCCCGAGCCGCCGTGCTTCTGTCCCCAGCCCACCTACGAAGGCGTCCTCCTCGATGCCGTGCGTCGGGAGGAGCACGTCGCGGTCGAGTTCAGATGCGAGGCGCGCGCCATCAGCCAGTCCGACGACGGCGTCGAGGTGACCGTCCACCACCTCGACGACGATGCGGCCGAACAGGTACGAGCCAGGTACGTGGTGGCCGCTGACGGACTGGCCAGCACCCTGCGGACTCTGCTCGGCATCGGCGAGAGCGGGACGCCCGCGTTCGGTCACACCGTCAACGTGCAGGTCCGGGCCGACCTGGAGCGCTACGCACGGGACAAGCCGTTCGTGCTCATGTGGATCGTCAACGGCGACACGCAGGGGACGCTGGCGCCGGCGGGTGCCGACTTCACGCGGTGGACGTACAACTTCGCCGGGGAGCCCGGCGCCATCTACCCCGACGAGCACGTGATCGAGCAGGTCCGCCAGGCCGTCGGCGACCCAGAGCTCGACGTGGAGGTGCTGAAGGTCCTCCCCTGGACCTACGACCAGGCCGTCGCCGAGCACTGGCGCGCGGGCCGGGTCTTCCTGGTCGGCGACGCCGCCCACCGGTTCCCTCCCCACGGCGGCTTCGGCATGAACAGCGGGATCCAGGACGCCCAGAACCTGGCGTGGAAGTTGCGCGAGGTGCTCCGGGGTGGCGCGGGCGACACGCTGCTCGACACCTACGAGGCGGAGCGCAAGCCGGTCGCGGAGTTCAACGGACGACAGTCGCTTCACAACACCGAGAGCATGAAGAAGACCGGCTGGCGCATGCCCGATCCCGCCGAGCTCAGCCGCATCGAGCTCCCGAACGAAGGCCGTGACATCCGAGCCCGCATCGCGGCCGGGGTGCCAGGTCAGCGCGACCACTTCCGCTCCGAGGGCCAGCAGTACGGGGTGATCTACACCTCCGATGCCGTGGTCGACGACGGCACGGTCGCCGAGGTCTCATCGGTCACGGACTACCGGGCCACCGGTCATCCCGGCGCCCGCGCGCCACACGTCTGGCTCACCCGTCCGTACGGTGAGGTGCTCTCCACCATCGACCTCTGGGACGGCGGGTTCGTCCTACTCTCGAGCGGCGACTCCCGATGGGAGGCGGCCGCCCGCACCGTCAGCGCCGACGGCCCGCCCATCTCGGTGCACGCCATCGGACCAGACGCCGACCTTCGCGACACCACCTGCCCGTGGACGTCGCTGTACGGGGTCGGCGAGGGAGGTGCGGTCCTCGTGCGCCCCGACGGTCACGTCGGTGCCCGGTTCAGCGATCTTCCCAAGGACGCAGCTGCGCAACTCGTCTCGGCGCTTCGTCACATTCTCCAGACCACGGCGGGGGCCACGTCCCGTGGCTGAGCCAACCAAGCAGGGAGGTCCCGTGGACGACACGACGACGTGGGCGGACATGGCCCGGCACGTGGCCGGCACCGCGCCCGGCCCGGGCGCGAGGATCGCTGACAAGCTCAACCAGCGACTCACCGGCCTGCCCCGGAGTCGTAACTCCTACACGGCGCGCTTCGGCCTTCGCGTGCCGACGCGGGACGGCTTCGAGTTGGTGACCGACCACTACATCCCCCGCCGGCAGACCGCCGCCCCGACGATCCTCATACGCTCGCCGTACGGCCGGGCCTTCCCGATCAACCTGACCGCGCGCGCCTTTGCCGCGCAGGGCTACCACGTGCTCCTGCAGAGCTGCCGGGGCACCTTCGGCTCGACGGGTGGCCTCCAGCCCATGGTGACGGAAGCAGACGACGGGCAGGACGCGGTCGAGTGGTTGCGCACCCGGCAGTGGTTCGACGGTCGGCTGGCGACGTACGGCGGCTCGTACCTCGGGTTCGCCCAATGGGCGCTCCTGCAGGATCCCCCGGAGGAGGTCAAGGCGAGTGTCGTCATCGTTGGGCCCCACGACATGGCCAAGGCCATGTACGGCACGGGCGCCTTCCGGCTGAGCGACTTCCTCGGCTGGACCGACGCAGCCGCGTCGCAGGAGCAGGTCCAGGGCCCCGCCAAGTTCCGGCACATGATGCAGGCGGAGCGGCGCCTGCACGACGGCATGCACAGCTTGCCGCTGGCGGACGCCGCCGAGCCCGCGTTGGAAGGGCGGGCACCCTGGTACCGCGAGTGGCTGGCGCATTCCACGCCGACGGACGAGTACTGGGACGACTACCGCGCCGGGGAGGCGCTGCAGAAGACGACCGTCCCCACCCTGCTCGTCAGCGGCTGGCAGGACGGCTTCCTCGAGCAGACCATGGAGCAGTACCGCGTCCTGCGCGACCGGGGCGTGGAGGTCGGGTTGACGCTCGGGCCGTGGAACCACTTCGAGACGGTCGGCAAGGCGTCCGGGGTCATCACGCGCGAGAGCCTCGCGTGGCTGGACCAGCACCTCGCCGAGGCCGGCGCGCAACGCCCGAGCCCGGTGCGGGTCTTCGTCGCCGGTCCCGACGAGTGGCGCGACTACCCCGAGTGGCCTCCTGCCACCCAGGACCGCGCCTACCACCTGGACGACGGCTCGCGTCTGGGCGAGGCGGTCGGCGACGGGCAGTCGACCTTCCGCTACGACCCCGCCGACCCCACGCCGTC
>JBEEFQ010000180.1:0-9218 GCA_041166245.1 Actinomycetota bacterium
GGAACCGGTCGAGCAGGTCCTCGGGGGAGGTCCAGAGTCGCTCTCCTCGGCCGAGCTCGACCGGCGCAACGGCGACGTGCATGGTGTCGACGAGGTCGGCCTCCAAGAACTGCCGAACGGTGGCGACGCCGCCACCGAGCCGTACGTCCTTGCCGTCAGCGGCCTCGGTGGCCTGCTGCAGCGCCTCCGCGGGTGTGGCATCGATGAAGTGGAACGTGGTGTCGGCCAGCGTGAAGCTGGGTCGGTGATGGTGGGTGAGGACGAACACGGGGGTGTGGAAGGGAGGGTTGTCTCCCCACCAGCCTTTCCAGTCGAGGTTCTCCCACGGGCCACGCTGGGGCCCGAACTTGTTGCGACCCATGATCTCGGCACCGATGTTGTGAGTGAAGTCGCGAGTGAAGTAATCATCCAGCCCTCGGGATCCGCCGGGTTCGGTGCGGTTCGGCCAGCTCGCGGTGGCGCCGGCCCACGAGGCCAGGACGGCCGGGTCGGCGTGTCCGAAGGGCCGTTCGAGGCTCTGGCCTTCACCGGAGCCGAACCCGTCCATCGACACCATGAAGTTCTGGACTCGGAGCAGCTGAGACATTCAATGATCCTTTTCTCGGTGTGGGCGACGAGCCCGAGTCGTCGTCACGGAGTGTCCAACGGTGGTGCGAGACCGATGTCGGCGTAGTGCGCCTGCGCTTCCGCGAAGCCATCCCAGTCCCACGCGACAGGACGGCCAGCGAGGCACGGTACGAGCCGGGCGAGCGAGGTGTGCAGTCCAACGACGTAGCAGTTGCCGATCGCGGCATCGGGGTCGGTGACGAAATGGCTGAGCCGCAACACGCACCCGGTGTCCACCGGCTCGAGCTCCCACCGCATGTACGAAGCGGCGTCGGCGTGGGTGTGCTCGAGAAGCGTCGGCGGCTCGACGCGCTGGATCGTGAACGTCATCGTCACCGGTTCGTCACCACGGCCGGCAAACACCATCTGACCGCCCTCTCGGAGGTCGACTGTGATGTCGGCATCGAACGGCAGCCACCAGTCCGCCAACCGCGCTGGATTCGTGATCGCGTCCCAGATGTCGCGGATCGGGTAGGGGAGGTGGCGTTCGAATCGGATGACGCCGCCATCGGCGGTGCGCTCCAACGTGCCGTCGTAGGAGGACGGGGCGACGTTGCTCATCGGTGCTCCTGCGGACTCGGGGGGATCGGTTCGGTGGTGCGTCGCAGGTGCCGTTCGAGCGAACCGAGGCGCCCCGCCCACTCCGCTCGATATGGCTCCAGCCATGCGTCGAGCTCCATCAGTGGTTCGGCTCGGAGTCGGTACAGCCGCCGCTGGGCATCCCGCCGGACCTCCACCAGCCCGGCGTCGCGCAACACCTTGAGGTGACGAGACACACCTGGCTGGTGCATCCCGACCTTCTCGACCAGCTCGCCGACCGACCGCTCGCCGTCGCGGACGGCATCAAGGATTCGCCGCCGTGTCGGTTCGGCGATCACCTCGAGGACCGCGATGTCTGTCGGCATACGATGAGTATACGACAGAACATATATATGTGCAACCGCATGTAGAGCGAGTCGGCGCGTCACGGACCTGGCGACGCCCGCGACCCGCGCCGGAATCGGCGACTGCCGATCCCGAGCGCTTCATCCGGCCAGCACCTGCGCCAGCCCGTCGGAACGGAGACCCCTGAGCGATCTACGAGGAGCGGTAGTCCATCACCTGCTCGGGGGGTGGGAACCCGTCCTCGACGTTGATCCCGTGGACCTCGCGCACGTGATCGCGGAACCACTGGTCGAACGGGTCCTCCGAGGTCGCCATTCCCTTGAGTGCGGCCTCGACGACATCGGCCTCCCAATACACGACTGCGACGTCCCCGATAGGCGTGTCCTGGATGAAGACCGCTTCCCTGGTGATCCCGAGCCGCTGGCGCGACGCCGCGTAGGCGTCCTGCCGTTCACCCCGCCAGCAGGAGATCATGGCGGCGCGGTCGGTCTCGGTCTTGCCGGGGAGCAGTGGGGCGATGAATCCGATGGTCTGCATGGGGCGTCCTCCGTGTGTCCGGTGTCAGCGCCCAGTGTCCGCCCCCGCCCCTGTCGAATCATCGCTCGAATGCGTGATCTCGCTCGCCTCCGCGGCGCGGCGCGCCATGGTGGCGGCCAGCTCGGCACGGGTGGACACCGAGAGCTTCTGGAACACGTGGCGCAGGTGGGTGTTCACCGTGTGCGGAGAGATGTGGAGGCGGCGGCCGACCTCGCGGTTGGTCAGGCCTTCGGCGACCAGCTCCGACACGGCGCGCTCGCTGACGGTCAGGCTCGCCAGACCCGTCTGGGCCCGGCGGCGCGGTCCCCGGGCCCCCTGCTTGACGCCGAGACGGCGCAAGCCGGCGTCCACCCGCGCGATCCACGCCGTCGCTTCGACGGACTCGTACAGCGCCCGGGCCTCGACGAGGAGGGCAGCGGCGTCCGCGGTGCGGCCCGCCCCGCCCAACGCAGCCGCGGCGTCTTCGCACGCACCGGCGTGGTCGAGAATGCGGGGACTGCGACGGGTCAGCTCCGCCGCGCCGACGAGCAGGTCCGGGTCCTGGTCCAGCAGACCCCGGCACCGCTGGGCCGCTCCCTGCACCGAGTCGACTTCGACGGCGAGGGCCGCACCGGCCTCGACCTCGTTGACCACCTGCACCGCCACCTCACGCCGGTCGAGCGCGAGGCTGAGCCGGACGAGAGGCGGGCCCAGATACCGGTGGTAGTAGCGCACGCCCCGTTCGACGTCTCGGTTCCAGGCATGCATTAGGAGGTCGTGGCCAGTTGTCGGGTCGCCATCGGCCTCGGCGAGGAGCGACCGGGCGAATGACACCATCTCCGCTCCGTACGCAGGGTTCTCGCCTGTGAGCTGGTCCTCCAAAGGAGCGAGCGCCGCCCGCGCCGCAGCGAGGTCGCCCCGACCCATCGCCGTCACCGCCTGGTAGGCGCGCGACTGGTTGATCGATATTCGTTGCCCGTGGGCCTGCGCCAGCTGCAACGCGGCCTCGAGCTCGGTGTCGGCGTCGCTCCACTCGCCGACGAGGAACCGCAGCTCGGCCGCGAGGTGGAGCATGTCGGGAAGGAGCCAACCGGTGCCCAGCTCCTCCGCCTCCTGGATCGCCCGCGCGTACGCATCGCTCGCCTCGTGGGTTCGGTCCGCGTCCGCCAGCACCATGGCGAGGAAGAAGTGCGGGTGCCGGAGCCGTGCTCCGTTGTCGATCGGGTCAAAGGTCAACGCGACGGCGCGGCGGGTCAGCGCCAGCGCGTCGGAGTAGCGGCCTTGCGTCTTCACCGACAACGACATGGCGGAAAGGCTCCAGGCGGTCATCTCGATCGACCCCGAACGCTCGGCCGCATCCAACGCCCGTCGAGCCGTCGCTTCGCCACCCAGGTAGTCGCCGGAGAAGGCGCTGCCATAACTGGCCTGGGTCAGGACGAGGGCCTGCTGCGGCAGAGTGAGAGCCGACGTTCGAAGGGCGGTCTCAGCGCGGTCGATCAGCTCCACCGCCCGGTTCTGCAATGAAAGGGAGGACACGAGCGCGAGCCGGAGCGGAATGTCGACCTCGGCGCGGTGGGGTCGGTCCAGCGCCTCCTCGGCGACGCGGGACGCGTCGGCAACCTGCCCGGCGCGCTGCAGCGCTTCAGCCAGCTCCGCGGTGGTCACGTCGATGTCGGCGTGCCCGGCGGGCAGGAGCCCGAGGGCGTGGCGCAGCATGGCCACCGCCGATGCGGGCGCGCCGGCCCCCACCGCGGCCGCCGCCTGGCGGAGCCAGCGGACTGCCTCGAGGTCGCCGGGATCGGCGCCGAGCACGAGGTGCCCGGCGACCTTGGAGAGGTCGGCGCCGGCGCGGGCGAGGGCTCCGGCGGCGTCGCGGTGCAGCGCACGGCGTACGGGCTTGGGCAGGTCCTCGTAGATCGCCTCCTGCACGAGCTGGTGGCGAAAGACCAGCGCGTCGTCACGCTCGTCGAGCAGGCGGGCCCTGAACGCTTCGGCGAGGAGGCCCATCACCTCTGGGGCAGGGCGTCGTGCGACGACCGCCAAGTCATGCACCGAAACGGCCTCGCCGAGGACGGACGTGAGCTGCAGGAGATCGAGCGCGTCCTCCGGGAGATAACGAAGGCGACGCAGGACGAGATCGCGGAGCGAGTCGGGCAGCTGGTCGGCGGTGGCCTCGGCCACGTCGTCGCCTCGGCGCAGCCAGCCCTCGCTCGACAACGAGCGGAGGATCTCGACCAGCCAAAGTGGGTTGCCGCCCGCCTTGGCGAGGATCGACGTCAGCAGCGGCCCCGGCGGAAGCCCGAGCTCCACCTGTACGAGCTCCTCGACGTCGGCGGGACGGAGCGAGCCCAGCGACAGGCGTCGGGCGCCCGCGGACTCACACTCGTCCAACAGCTGGTCGAGCTCCGGGGCGCGCGGCGCCGGTCGCAGCGTCACCACGACCAGCAGCGGGACGTGCCCCAAACCGAGCACCAGGCCGCGGACGGCCAGCAGCGTCGAATCGTCGGCCCAGTGCAGGTCCTCGAACACCAGCACGAGCGGCGCTCGTGCGCAGCTCGCCTCGACCAGGTCGACGATCTCGTCGACGACGCGGAAGCGGACGTCGACGGGACGGGCTGACCCCGGAGCGTCCGGATCGGCAGCCAGCAACCCGGCGATCGCGGCCCGGCGGGGGTCGGGCGACTGTCGACGGAGGTCCAGGGCCTGGGCCACGGCGCCGAAGGGGCGGTTTCGCTCGAACGGATGGGCTCCGCCGCGCAGCACCGACACGGCGCGCCGGCCCGCGTCGTCGGCGATCGCCTGCACGAGACGGGTCTTACCGATGCCCGCCTCGCCCTCGATCAGGACGGCTGCGGCCGCCCCACGGTGGAGCCCGCGTACGAGCTCGGCCACGATGTCGAGCTCACCGTCGCGCCCGACAAGGCGGTCTCCCGGCAGCAGCGCCATTGCGAAAATCTACGGCGCGGCAACCGACAGGGCGCCGCTGTTGTAGTTACTTGATGTGGATGCCGCTGATGGCGCGGCTGATGACCAAGCGCTGGATCTCTGACGTCCCCTCGAAGATCGTGTAGATCTTCGAGTCGCGGTGCCAGCGCTCGACGGGGTGATCCTTCACGTAGCCGGCGCCGCCGAGGATCTGGATGGCTTCCTCGGTGACGCGCACGGCGGTCTCGCCCGCGAAGAGCTTGGACATCGAGCCCTCGCCCGCCTCGAACTTGCGGCCCACCTTGCCCATCCACGCGGCGCGCCACACGAGCAGGCGTGACGCGTCGATGGCCATCTTCATGTCGGCCAGCTTGAAGGCGATGGCCTGGTTCTCGATGATCGCCCGGCCGAACTGCTTGCGCTCCTTGGCGTAGTCGAGGGCGTACTCGTAGGCGGCGCGTGCGATACCGACGGCCTGGGCGCCAACCGCGGGACGGGACGCCTCGAAGGTGGCCATGGCTGCCTGCGACGACGTGCGCTTGCCCTCGCGGGCACGGGCCAGGCGCTCGTCCAGCTTCTCCTTGCCGCCGAGCAGCCAGCTCCCGGGGACGCGGCAGTCGTCGAGGATGACTTCGGCGGTGTGCGACGCGCGGATGCCCATCTTGGAGAACTTCTGGCCCTGGCTGAGGCCGGGATGGCCCTTCGGGACGACGAAGGCGGCCTGGCCGCGTGAGCCGAGCTCGGTGTCGACGGCGAGCACGAGCACATGCACGTCGGCGATGCCGCCGTTGGTGATCCACGTCTTGGTGCCGTTGAGCACCCACTCGTCGGCGGCCTCGTCGTAGACGGCCTTGGCGCGCAGCGAGCTCACGTCGGAGCCCGCGTCGGGCTCGGAGACGCCGAACGCCGCGAGCTTGATGTCGTCAGGGGTGCCGAAGCACTGGGGCAGCCACTCGCCGATCTGCTCGGGCGTGCCGTTGCCCATGAGGCCGACCACCCCGAGGGTGGTGCCGAAGATGGCGAGGCCGATGCCGGCGTCGCCCCAGAACATCTCCTCCATGACCATCGGCAGGCTGATGCCCGTCGGGTCGCCGAAGGCGTTGGCCAGGAAGTCGAGCGAGTACAGGCCGATCTTCGCCGCCTCCTCGATGATGGGCCAAGGCGTCTCCTCCTTCTCATCCCACTCGGCCGCCGCCGGTCGGATCACGGTCTCGGCGAAGTCGTGGACCCATTTCTGGATCTGGATCTGGTCCTCGTTGAGGTCGAGGGAGAAGTCAGGCATGGCAGGAAGCACCTCGCTGGCAGTCGCTTGTTACTCAAGAGTAACAAAGCCCGGCCGAGACTCGCACGCCTAGGTTTTGGCCATGCGCGCCGTGGCCTTCACCGCCGATGGGACCTTGGAGGTCGTCGACAAGCCGGAGCCGTCGCCGGGCCCGCACGACGTCATCGTCGCCGTCGAGCGCTGCGGCATCTGCGGGAGCGACCTCCACCTCAAGCAGGCGGGGCTCCTCCCCCCCGGGGCGGTGATGGGCCACGAGTTCGGCGGGCCGGTCGTCGCCGTCGGCGACGCGGTGACCGACGTGGTCGAGGGCCAGCGCGTGGCGGTGCTGCCCGCTGATCGCGACCGCACGTGCGCGGCGTGCGAGGCGGGCAAGGACCACCTGTGCGGTCTGCAGTTCGTGAGCGGCATCGGGCTCGGCATGAACGACGGTGGGTTCGCCGAGTTCGTGCGGGCGCCGGCGCGGTCGTGCTTCCCACTCCCCGACGGCATGACGCCCGAGCAGGCCGCGCTGGTCGAGCCCTTCGCCGTCGCGCTGCACGGCGTGCGCCGCAGTCGGGCGGCCATGGGCGGCGCCGAGACCGCGGCGATCATCGGCGCCGGTCCCATCGGCTTGCTAACGCTCGCGGCCCTGCGTCGGGAAGGCGTCACCAACGTCGCCGTGGCCGAGCGCAGCGAGACCCGAGCCGGCATCGCCGATTCGATGGGCGCGACGGTCGTCGTCGCCGACGCGGCCAAGCTCGGCGGCGCGCTGGGCGAGCCGCCCGAGGTCGTGTTCGACTGCGCGGGCGTCACCACGACACCGCCCCTCGCGCTGGAGATCGTCCGCATGGGCGGCCAGGTGGTGCTGGTCGGCGTGGTCAACCCCGGCGACATGCTGCCCATGCCGGGGCTGCTCTGGGTCGTCAAGGAGGTCGACGTCCTCCCGAGCATCGCCTACACGCTCGACGAGTTCGCCGAGTCGGTCGACGCAGTCGCGTCGGGTGCGATCGACACGAGCGTCGTCGTCTCCGACGTGCGGCCCCTCGACGCGGCCGAGGCGTCGTTCAACGACCTGGTTCAGCCGGGCGGGCCGGTCAAGGTCCTGCTCTCGCCCTCGCGCTGAGCGACGAGCACCAGCAGGGCCAGCGCGATCACCGTCGCGCCCGCCACGTAGGGCGCCGAGGTGGCGACGTGCTGGAACGCGACACCACCCAGGATGGGGCCGAGCACGCGCGCCAGCCCCCCCACCATCTGCTGGACGCCGAGCCCCTCGCCGAAGCGGCGCTCGCCCACTCGTCCCGCGACCATCGACGCCAGCGTGGGCGTGATGAGGCCCTGGCCGATGGTCAGCAGGAGCAGCGCGGGGACGAGCCTCGCCCACCCGTGCACCCCGGCCAACAGGAAGAGCCCGGCGGCGTTGGCCGCGAGACCGAGCTGGACCGCCCCCCGCTCCCCCAGCCTCCGCACGGTCGGGCCCACCACCTTCACCTGCATGACGACGATGGCCACGCCGATGGCGGCGAACACGGCGTACGTCGACGACTCCCCGATGCCGAGTCGGCCCTCCGCGAACAGCGCGAACGTCGCCTCGAACCCACTGAACGCCAGCATCCCGAAGAACGTGACGAGCAGCAGCCCCCCCGTCCCCCGCCGATTCTCAGCGAACTCGCCCGGTTCATCCCCGGATACCGGGACAGACCGGGCGAGTTCGCTGGGGTTGGCGGGGCGCTTGGTCTCCGGCAGGCGCTTCCAGGCGATGACGGCGTTGGCGCCGGCCAGGGCGGCGGCGATGAAGAAGGGGACGTGGGGCCCACCGAGGACGGCGAGGGCGCCGATGGCCGGTCCGGCCACGAAGCCGAGGCCGAAGGCCGCGCCCAGAAGGCCGAGCAGGCGGGCCCGCTGCTCGGGTTCGGCGATGTCGGCCACCGCCGCCTGGGCCACCGAGACGGACGCGCCCGACACGCCGTCGATGATGCGTCCCGCGAACAGCAGCCACAGGGTCCCCGCCAGGCCGGTGAGCAGGCTGCCGACAGCGGTGCCGACCAGCGACGCCACGAGCAGGGGCTTGCGACCGATCCGGTCCGACAGCCGCCCCCAGATCGGGGCAAAGACCAGCTGGGCGATGGAGAACGACGCCACGAGCAGCCCGACCGTGCTCGGGCTCGCGCCGAAGCGTTCGGCATATCTCGGCAGGATTGGGACGACGATCCCGAAACCGACGAGGTCGAGGGCGACGCAAGCCCATATGGCGCTGAACCCCGGGGGCATCGATGGTGTAGGACAGGGGCAACACCTGTGCCACGTCAAGTCTGGGCGTTGTGTACCGGGCGCAGGAAGCGGGGACGTACACAACGAATCCTCACTCAGCGGAGCGGCGACCACGTGAGAACGCCACCCTCCGTGCATTTCCGACATACAGGACGAATCAAATAGTGGGGGGAGGTAGAGCGAAGGATGCGGCGACCCCGCACGGTCAGCGCCATCGACGTCGAGCCCGACAGCGTGCTCGTCGGTCGCGCCGCTGAAGGGGACAGCCGCTGCTTCGAAGAGCTCTACCGCCGTCACGCCCCCGCCGCGTGGCGAGTGGCCTACGCCGTCGCCGGCAACCCCGACGACGCGGCCGACGCGGTGTCGGACGCCTTCACCCGCGTGTTCCAGGTCCTCCCCGAAGGCCGGCCGCTCGCCATCGAGGCGTTCCGCCCCTACCTGCTCGCCGCCACCCGCAACGCCGCCCTCGACGGCTTGCGCCGCCAGGGCCGGCTGACACCAACGCCGTCGCTCGACCACCTCGAGAAGGTGAACACCACCGACCTCGCCGCCGACAAGGTGCTCGACAGCGTCGACTCCAACCTCGTCGCCGTCGCCTTCCGCAGCCTGCCCGAGCGGTGGCGTTCGGTGCTGTGGCTGACCGAGGTGGAGGGCATCCCCGCCCGCGAGGCCGCGCCCATGCTCGGCGTATCGGCCAACGGGCTGGCCCAGCTGGCGGTGCGCGCCCGCGCCGGGCTGCGACAGCGCTTCCTGCAGG
>JBEEFQ010000181.1:0-3566 GCA_041166245.1 Actinomycetota bacterium
CTCGGCGTCTACCTCTGGGCCCTGGCTCGGGTGCCGGCCACCCACGCCGCCATACTGGGGTACCTCGAGCCGGTCAGCGCCGTCGTGTGCGGCTGGCTCTTCCTGTCCGAGACGCCCGGCCTGCTCACTATCGGTGGGGGCGTGCTGATCGTCGTGGCCGGGGCCCTGGTCGTGGTCCCGTCCCGTGCAACGGAGGTCGTCGGTGTTCCTCGGTGAGGATCTGCTCCCGCTGCTCGTGCTCGCCCTGGGCGCGGCGATGGTGGTCGGCAACGGGCTGGCGCTGCTGCGCCCGCCCCCGACCCCGAAGGAGGGCGAGCTCGAGCGCGCGCCGATGGGCCGGAGCCTGGTGATGGTCGCGGTCGGGTTGCTGGCCGGGGTCTGGGCCCTTGCCAGCCTGCTCAGCGGCTGAGCCCGCTTTGACAGGCGGAGCCTGTCAAAGCACGATGACCCGCTATGGATAATCAGCAGGCGGAGACTCTCAACAAGGCGAGCTACGAAACGCGACTGGCCCTGTTCGAGGCGATCCGGGAGCGCACGGCGGGCGCCACCTCGGCTCAGCTCGTCAACCTGACCGAAGCCTGGGCCTGGTTGACATCCCCTGCCCAGGCCCACGGCGCCTCGGCTGCGAGCAAGGGCGGCGGCTGATCTAGCCGCGGACCTTGGCGATGACGTCGTCGGCGAAACGCTCGAGGGCGTCGACCTTGTCCTGCAGCGGCTCGGTGTCGGGGCCGACGACGTAAGGCCAGCGAAAGCCGACGATCACGTCGGTGACGCCGATCTCCTCGAGGCGACGCACGCCGTCGGGCGTGTAGGCGTCCATGGAGATGACGTGCACCTCGAAGGAAGCGTCGTCGCGGCCGTGCTCACGCCGCAGCTCGCCGAGCCGGTCCAGCAGCCCCGGGAGCTCGCCCGGGTCGCCCCCGCCGTGCATCCAGCCGTCGCCACCGCGCGCGGCCCGGCGCAGCGCGGCCTCGCCATGGCCACCGATCAGGATCGGGACGGGCACGGTCGGCGCCGGCGTCATCTTGATGGGCTGGAGATCGAAGATCTCGCCGTGGTACTCGAAGAAGTCGCCGCCGAGCAGGCCACGCATGACGTCGAGCATCTCGTCCATGCGCTTGCCCCGCCGCTCCCAAGGCACGTCGCACACGTCGTAGTCCTCGGGCCACGGGCTCGTCCCGACACCGAGTCCCACCCGGTTCTTGGTGAGCGCGGCGATGGTGCCGACCTGCTTGGCCACCAGAACGGGGTGGCGGATGGGGAGCTTGACGACGAAGGTGGTGAAGCGCAGGCGCTCGGTGACTGCGCCGAGGTGGGCGATGAGCGCGAACGGGTCGAGGAAGGGCTTGTCCTCGAGGAACTCTCGACTCCCGTCGGGCGTGTACGGGTACTTCGAGTCGGACTCCTGCGGGTAACACAGGCTGTCGGGGATGACCATCGAGTCGTAGCCCGCCTCCTCCGCCGCCCGCGCCAACGGCGCGTAGAACGACGGGTCGGTCAGTGACTCGGCATAGGAGAAGCGCACGGCGATTCGATCAGCCGGTCACGACAACGGCGCCCGCCATGCCGGGGTGGACCTCGCACCGGTAGGCAAAGCGGCCGGACTCGGCGAAGGTCCGCGTGTACCTGCCCGACGTCTGGATCTTGCTCTTGAAGCCAGAGCCGCTCACGTTGTGCGGGTTCGTCCCTGACCACCGCCACGCCACGGCCTCACCCTTGGCCACCGTGACCTCGGCCGGCTCGAACACGTCATCTCTGACCGAGACGGTGGCCCCCACCTCGGCCGCGGCGGTCGTCGTCGTGGCTGCGGCAGGACGGCTGTTACGGGCCGGCTCGGCCGATGCGCCCGGTGTCTGCCGGTCCGCTGCGGAGTTGCTGGCGATCTGTTGTGCATCGCCCTCGCCGCAGGCCACGAGCAGCAGCGCGATGCCAGCGAGCACGGCCGCGCCGGCGCGTCGCCTGAAGGGGAAGGCCCGGGCATCTGTCACGAAGAGGTTGCTCACGGGCCGCACGGTACCCCGACCGCCCCCGCCACCAACAAGGCGGGCTGGTCCACGCGTGAGCGAAACGTCCCCTTGAACCGGGCCAGGTCCGGAGATGGCGCCTTTTGTGGCGGAAGTCGATCAACAGGGACATAACCGCCCTGTCATCGGCGCCCGCATCGCGGGACCATTGAGCCCACAGGAAACGGGGGGGGGCACACCGATGGCCGAGCACGCGCGCGTTCGGATCGCCGACCCGGGCTGGGCTGCACCCGAGGACGGGTTGACGATCGCCCAATCCGCCGAGCCGCTGACGGTGACGCTGCTGGGCGGGTTCGATCTCCGAGCTGGGAGATGGTCCCTGCCACTGCCTGTGGGCTCCCAGCAACTCGTGGGCTTCCTCGCTCTCCAGGACCGGCCCGTCACCCGTAGCCGGGTGGCGCGGACACTGTGGCCTGACTCGCTCGCGCAGCAGTCGAACGGAAGCCTGCGCTCGGCCCTCTGGCGTGTGCGCAACCAAGCGCCTCACGTGGTGGTCGGCGACAGCACCTCCTTGTGGCTCACCGCGAGCGCACAAGTCGATCTGCGCGACGCGGTCGCGTTGGCCGATCGTCTCCTGGAACCGATGCCACCGAGGCCCGAAGACCTCGGCGTCCACGCCGTTCACCTGTTGTCGCTCGGTCTGCTCTCGGACTGGTACGACGACTGGGTGACGGTGGAGGCAGATCGTTGGGAGCAGCGCCGCATCCACGCTCTCGAAGGGCTCGGCCGGGCGTTGTTGGCTGAAGGTCGCTACGCCGAAGCGGTGCTCGCCGGCTTGGCTGCTGCCGAAGCCGACCCGCTTCGAGAGAGCGGGCAGGTGATCGTCATTGAGGCGTTGGCGGCCGAGGCGAAGTACGTCGGGGCGGCGCACTACTACAACTCCTACCGCGCCCTGCTGATGCAAGAGCTGGGCGTCGAGCCCTCAGAGCGACTTCAGGAGCTTCTGACCCTCGCCGCTACACGACAGTTCGCAACGAAGACCTGAGGCGCGGGCGGTCACCGGCGACGCGTGCGGGCATCACGAAGCCGCTACGGCTTGGGATCCGGACCCGAGCCAGCTCCGGACGACGCCGACCCAAATGGCGATCATGCCCGCGCTGTACAGGAACAGGCCGAGTCCCGGACCGATGTCCACCTGCAGGACCTCGCCGAGGACGTCGTCCGAACTCGCGCTCTGGGCATCGCCGAGGCCGGCCCACTTCGCGATCATGAAGAACGAGAGCAGCGCTAGGACCACGGTCAAGCCGATCAACCGCTTCTTTGGCAGCTGCTCGACGCGGACGGGCCAGGCAATCCAGACCACCGCGGCCAGGAGTAGCCAGAGCATGATGACGCCGCCAGCGCTGTCCGCCGGTCCGGCGGTGAGCTTCACGCCGAACGGCATGGTGGCCTGTTCCCAGGGCAGCAGCGCCCCGATGGCCGCGACGGCGGAACCGGCGAACACGCACCACGCGATGGGGGACAGCTGCGAGAGTGACGACCGCCGTAGCGAGGCAACCATCGCCGCCGCGGAAGCCGAGAGCTGCGGCGAGACCGCAGGCG
>JBEEFQ010000182.1:0-11913 GCA_041166245.1 Actinomycetota bacterium
CTGACTTTTTCGCGATTCTCTGCGTAATACGCAGAGAATCGCGAAAAAGTCAGCTCCGGGCGGCGAGGTCGGCGACGCCGGCTCCCGTGGCCCGGACGAGGTCCTTGGGGTTCGAGGCGAAGTTGACGTGGGGCATGCCGCACGCGGCCCAGACCTCGTCGTGGGCGAGGAGGTCCTCGTCGACGAACGTGGGTAGCGGCGCCGGGTAACCGAAGGGAGGCACCCCGCCGATCGGGAACCCGGTGGCGGCCCGCACCGCGTTGGCGTCGGGGCGGGTCGACGACGAGCCGCCGGCCGCCTTGGCCAGCTTCTGCTCGTCGACCCGGTTGCCGCCGCTCACCAGGGCGACGACGGGCTGGTCGTCGACGAGGAACACCATGGACTTCACGATCTGGTTGACGTGCACGCCGATGGCCGCGGCGGCATCCTCCGCCGTCCGCGTCCCGTCCGGGAACTCGACGGGGTCGACGGTGATCCCGACGGCGGCTCCGCCGGCGATGACGGCTCGGACGTTGCGGTGGTCGAGTGCGCTCACGCCGCCGAGGCTGCCACAATCCCCACGTGCGGCAGTGGCTGGTGGCGAGCGGGATCGTTGAAGGACCCGACGGGATCCTCCTGGTGCAGAACCGCCGGCGCGACGGTCAGATGGACTGGTCGCCGCCGGGCGGCGTGGTGGAGGTCGCCGACGGGGAGTCCGTGGTCGACGGTCTGACGCGGGAGGTGCAGGAGGAGACCGGAATCCTGGTCACCGAGTGGGAGGGGCCCGTCTACGAGGTCGAGGCCGAAGCGATCGGAATGGGGTGGAACCTTCGCGTCGAGGTGCACCGGGCCTTGGCGTACGAGGGCGACCTCGAACCCGATGACCCGGACGGCATCGTCGTCGACGCCCGCTTCGTTCCCGTCGACAGCTGTGTCGAACAGCTGGCGTCGACGTGGCTCCCGACCCACGAGCCGCTGGGCGCGTGGCTGGCCGAGCGATGGACCGACGCGCGGTCGTACCGCTACCGCGTCGACGGCGACGCCCGCTCCTCCATGCACGTCACCCGGCTGTGATGTCGAGTCGCACCGAGTCTCGGCCGTAGCACGCGCAGTGCCGTCGATCCTTCACGTCGACATGGACTCGTTCTACGTGTCGGTCGAGGTGCAGCAGGATCCGTCGCTGGCCGGCAAGCCGGTGATCGTCGGTGGCTCCGGGGACCGTGGCGTCGTCGCGTCGTGCTCGTACGAGGCGCGTGCGTACGGCATCCATTCGGCCATGCCGTCGGCGCGCGCCCGCCGTCTCTGCCCGCATGCCGTTTTCATCTCCGGCCACTTCGACCTGTACAGCGAATACAGCCGGCGCATGCACGCCGTCCTCACGTCGTACACGCCCCTGGTCGAGGGCATCTCGCTCGACGAGGCCTTCCTCGACGTGACCGGCGCTCTCCGGCTGTTCGGCACCGGCGAGGAGATCGCCCACCAGATCCGCACCCGCGTCGCGGACGAGCTCTCCCTGCCGTGTTCCGTCGGTGTCGCCACCACCAAGCTCATCGCCAAGCTGGCATCGAAGGCGGCCAAGCCGAAGGCTGCGCTCTCGGGACCGCAGCCGGGGCTGGGTGTCTGCGTCGTCGAGGCCGGGCGCGAGCTCGCGTTCCTCCATCCGCTCCCCGTCTCGGCCTTGTGGGGCGTGGGACCGGCCACGGAGACCCGCCTCAAGCGGTTCGGGGTCGCGACGATCGGCGATCTGGCCACGGTGCCGCGCGCCACCCTTGTCGGGAGCCTGGGCCAGTCGCTCGGTGCCCACCTGCACGAGCTGGCCCACGGGCGCGACCCGCGTCCGGTCGAGCCCGATCGCGAGATCAAGTCGGTGAGCCACGAGGAGACGTATGCCGCCGACCACGTCGCGCACGAGCCCCTTCGCATCGAAGCGGTGCGGATGGCCGACGCGGTCGCGACACGACTGCGGTCCGCTCGCCTGTCGGGCCGGACCGTGACGATCAAGGTTCGCTTCGGTGACTTCACCACCATCACCCGATCGCACACCTTCCCTTCGCCGGTGGACGGCGGGTCCACCATCGCCAAGGCGGCCGTGGAGCTTCTCGACCAAGTGGACGTCAGCGGAGGAGTGAGGTTGTTCGGTGTCGGGGTGTCGAACCTGGCCGAGGACGGCGCCCGCCAGCTCACCCTCGACGACGCCCTCACGGCGTCGGGACGAAACGACGCGGACAAGGCCGTCGACGAGGTCCGGGCCCGTTTCGGTGAACGGTCCGTCGGGCCGGGCACGCTGGCCGGGAGCGACGGCCTTCGGCTCAAGCGCCAGGGCGACACGCAATGGGGGCCTGACGCATGACCATCCGCGTCGCCATCGTCGGATGCGGCTGGATCGGGGCCGTCCATTCGAGGGCCCTGCGCGGTCTCATTCGCGGCGAGCTGGTCGACGCCGCGGTGGTCGCGGCCTGCGACGCCGACCTCGACCGGGCCGTGACCTTCGCCCGCGCCCACGACGCCGACGTCGCCACCACCGACCCGGCCGTCGCCATGGCCGAGGCCGACGCGGTGTGGGTGTGCACGCCGACCAGCAGTCACCGTGCGCTCGTCGAGCACGCCGCCGGCGCAGGCCTGGCCGTGTTCTGCGAGAAGCCGCTCGCACCCACCCTCGTCGACGTCGTCGCCATGACCGACGTGGTGGCCGCGGCGGGCGTGCCCGCCCAGGTGGGGTTGGTCATGCGGGCCGAGGCGCCGATCGCCGCCCTGCAACGACTGGTGACCGAAGGCGCCATGGGCCGGCCCATGGCCGCCGCCTACCGGGACGACCAGTTCTTCCCCAACCAGGGCAGGTACGCCTCCACGTGGCGGGCGGACGTGGCCGTGGCCGGCGGGGGGACGCTCATCGAGCACTCGATCCATGACCTCGACGTGCTCGCATGGGTCCTCGGCCCCATCACCGACGTCACGTGTCGGACGTCGAACTACGCCGGCCACGAGGGCGTCGAGGATGTCGCCGTCTGCACGTTCACCCACACGTCAGGTGCGACATCGAGCCTGGTCAGCGTGTGGCATCAGGTGATGACCCGTCCCTCGCTGCGGCGCATCGAGGTGTTCTGTGAGAGGGCCCTGCTCTGGCTCGACGACGACGGCGGGGGACCGGTGCACGTGGAGCAGACGAGCGGTACGCACGACGTCGAGGCCCGGACGGCGGCGACGTGGATCGACGCCTTGGCGGTGCCCGACGAGTACCGCGTGGCCCTGGCCCCGTACGCCGCCGCCGACCTGGACTTTTTGGATGCGGTCGCATCCGGCAGGCCGCCCCAGCCGAGCTTCGAGGTGGCCCTCGCCGCCCACCGGGTGGCCGACGCCGCCTACCGGTCGGCCGCGCTCGGCGGGGTCCCGATCACAGTCGCGTTGTTGTAGGCGGAACGGTGCGCGAAGATGAACGCCCGAGCCAAGGCGGCGGAGGTAAAGCCGAGCGTGCCCCTGTCCGAGGACGAACAACGGATCCTCTCGGAGATCGAGCGGAGCTTCTACGAGCATGACCCTGCCTTCGCGCGGGAGGTCAGCGCCGCGACGCTCACTCGCCACGCCGGGCGCAACGCCAAGCTGGCGGGGTTCGGGTTCCTCGCCGGGCTCCTCCTCCTGCTCAGCTCGTTCGCAGCCGCATTCTGGCTGGGCGCCCTCGGCTTCCTCGTCATGCTCGGGAGCGCCTTTGTGTTCGTGACGAACGTGCGCAAGCTGAGCAGCACGGGCCTTCATCAGGTGGCGCGGTCGGGGCGGCGCATCGGCGACGTGCTCGGTGATCAGCGCCGCCGCCTGCGCGAACGCTTCAAGCGCGACGAGTAGTCACCGCCGCGAGCGGAGGTCGCGCAGCGGACGGGGGTCGAGCGCCCACCGCAGTCGACGACGCGTCCCCGCCGCCTCCTGCAAGTCGGCCTCGATGCGCGCTGCGGTCTCGACCGCCCGGGCCACCGCAGTCGGATCCAGCTCAGCGGCCGCGTAGCTCGCGGCGGCGGCGTCGGCCGCCAGCTCGTCGAGGCGCGCCGAGGTCGCGGCCTCCAGCGAGGCGGCGCGGGCGGCCCGCCCTGCGTACTCGGGCATCGTCTCGGCCAGGTGTCGTCGGGCTCCGGCCAGAGCCAGGGCCTCGGTGGTCTCGTCCCACGCGACCAGCACCCGATCGCCGGGCCTGGCCGCGGCGGTGCGGCGCCGGTCGCGCCGGAGACGCTTGGCCAGGGGGACGCCGCCGCCCCAGGCCAGGGCGGCCAGGGCCGCGAGCACGATCAGCCACACGAGGGGCCTGGGCAGGAAATCGCCCCCGTCGGTGGCTCCGGTGGTCACCTCGCGAGGCGCGGCCGTCGTCTCCGGCGTCTGCTGGTTAGGCGGGGTCGTCGGCACCGTGGTCTGGGGCGGCAGCGTCGTTGCCGTGCTGGGGTTGGCGTTGTTGGCCTGCTGCTCGGGGACGCCTGTGTAGCTCTCGGCGCCGGGCACCCCCCGTCCCGGCGTGGGCTCGAAGGAAACCCACCCGGCGCCGGCGATGTAGACCTCGGGCCAGGCGTGGGCGTTCAGGCCTCGCACGTGATACGACCCGTCGGGGCCGAGGTCGCCGGGCGTGTAACCCACCGCCACCCGAGCGGGCAGGCCCATGAGGCGGGCCAGCACGGCGTAAGAGCCGGCGAACTGCTCGCAGTAGCCCCGGCGGGTCTGGAAGAGGAAGCGCTCCAGAGCCCGTCCGCTGTGACCGGGGTCGACCTGCAGGTCGTACACGAACGGCGGCGACCGGAGGTACTTCTGGAGCGCGATGGCGCGTGCGTAGGGCGTGTTGGCGGTGGCTTGCGACGAGATCTGTCGCGCCAGGTTGAGGATGCGCGGGGACAGTTCCGGCACCGTGAGGTACCGCTGCAGGTCTTCAGCGGCCAGGGTGGGCCCGGCGGCCCGCTGCAGCTGGTCGGCCGTCGGCCGGGGGATCTCGGAGATGACGCGGTAGTCGAGGCCGTCGGCCACGTCTTGGGAGCTGATGAGGCTGGCGGAGTCGGCGTTGTAGCTCGCCCCGTCCGCACCGCTGACGCGCACGGGCTCGAAGGCTGCGGGCAGCCAGATCGACGCGAGCGGGCCGATGACGAAGTGCTGGGAGGCCCGCACCACCGGGGCCCGCGACGTGTATCCCTCCGGGAGATCGCCGCTGCTCGGCCGATAGGAGCTGTTCGACGACCAGATGTCGCCGTCGAACTGGTCGAGTGAGGTGAGGCGCCAGTAGCTGCGCTGGGAGCTGGTGACGCTGAAGACCTCGATGGTGGACTGGTCCACCAGTCGGCCGCGGATGTCCACGAGCGGGCTCACCGTCGTGCGGTTTCCCGGACCGGGCCGCTGGGAGTTTCTCCACTTCACGACGGGCGGGTCGTCGGCCCACGGCAGGTTGGGGCCGATCACGAGGGCAGACACGACGACGCAGGATCCGAGCACGCCCCCGACCTGGAGCAGGCTGGTCGTCCCGCCCAGCGAGCGGCTGGCGAACCACGACGTCGACGTCCCTTGGAGGCGGGCGTGCTGCAGGGCGAGGAACAGCAGCAGGGCGATGAGGTACGCGGCCACCGACAGGCCGTGCCAGCGCTCGGCTCCGAGGATGGCGCTGAACAGGAACAGGGTGAAGGACGGGATGGCGGCCTCGAACAGCGAACGCATCCGGAACGCGGCCCAGTCGGCGAGGAAGGCGGCGATGGCCGTCCCCAGGACCGAGCCCAGGCGGAAGCCAAGGATGGTGGGCGCGGGCGCGACGACCCGCCGGAACTCCTCGGCCGCTTGGGAGAGCTCGGTGCGGAGGGTGGAGAACGTCTCACCGGTCGGGACGCCGAACGCCGTCGTCTGAGGGATGACCAGCCAGGCGATGAGCAGGACGACTGAGCTGACGCTGGCGGCGACGACGATCGGTGCCGGAACGGGGCGGGCCCGTAGCGCCCACGCCAGGGCATGGCAGGCGACGGCCGTGATGACGACGGGCCCCAGGTAGGAGCCGTCGGCGAAGAGCCGCCCCAGGCTCACCGCGCTCACGATCGTCAGCAGGGTGAGGGCCGCCGTCGGTGCGAGGGTGTCGTCGATCGGTCTCGCTACTCGCTCTGCCACCCGACCAGCTTGGGTCACGAGAGGATCCTTCCGGACGCGACCCCCAACCCCCACGCCTCGGCGAAGGTGGAGTGGGTGGGCACCCGCACGACCCGGCCGACCGTCGGGATGGCACCCGGTGTGGTGCCCTGCTCGAACAGCACGAGCACGACGCCGTAGCGGCCCCGCAGGCCGCCCAGCCGCTGCAGGTCGGAACCAGGTGCGGTCGACGTGGTGACAACCGCGAGGGCGCCGCCCCTGGCGTCGCGGCGCACGTGCTCGAGGGCGGTGTCGAGGCCGCCCAGACGAGTGGCTCCCACGGTGGCGAGGTGCTCGAGGATCGCCTCGGTATGGGCCGGCCCTGCCCCGAAGCCCGAGTCCACGCCGTCGGTTGCGACCAGACGGATGAGCGCGCGCTGGCGCCACGCCGCGCTCACGATGCTGGCCGCGGCGGAGATGGCGTTCTCGAGTGATGCTGCGGTGTGCACGTCGCGTCGGACGTCGAGCACGACCGTCGCCCGTCCCTGCCAGGGCATCTCGTCCTGGCGGATCATCAGCTCCCCGGTCCTGGCCGTCGTCGGCCAGTGGACGCGACGCAGGTCGTCGCCCAGCTCATAGGGGCGCAGTCCATAGAAGTCCTCACCGCCGCGGCCGATGGCGGTGGGGTGATCGGTCGCGGCGTGCGGGTCGTGGCCGAGGGTCTGGGGCAGAGGCTCGATCACGTCGACGCGCGGGAACACGGTGAGCTGGGTCGGCGGGGCCGCGAGCGTCTTCCACCCCGCGACACCGAAGGGATCGGTGAGGTGCACCTCGAGGGGGCCGAGGTCGTAGACCCCGCGCCGCTCTGTGGGCAGTCGGTAGGCGGCGCGCGCCTGCTCTCCGACGGTCAGCGGCGAGAGCAGGAACCGGGCCCAGCGCTTGCCGCCGTCGAACGGATCGCGCACGCCGAGCACCGGGGTGCGGCGCGTGCCCCGGTTGTGCACTGTCAGCTCGACCCGGCTGGGGGATCCGGCGTGGACACGGGGCGGGTGGAGCTCGCGGCGGGCGTCGAGCGTGACCTTGGTGATGTGGACATAGACCAGCGCGCCGACGATGAGGGCGAGGGCGCCGACGGCGAGTGCGTACAGCTCGCTGATCCCGAGCAGCCGACCGGAGAGCACCAGGGCACCCGCCCCAACAGCCAGCAACCAGCCGCGCCTCGTGAGCACGCGGGCCGGTCGCCTAGCCGCGGCCGGTCGGGACCGGGACGGAGCGCAGGATGTCGTCGAGCAGGTCGCTCGACTCCACGCTGCCGAGGCGGGCCTCGGGGGTGAGCGTGAGCCGGTGCTGGAGCACGGGGCGGGCGATGCCCTTGATGTCGTCGGGCACGATGTAGTCCCGTCCCGACGCCGCGGCCAGCGCGCGTGCGGCGCGCTGCAGGGCGAGGGCGGAGCGTGGCGACATGCCGAGCGCGAGGTTGGGGTGCCGGCGGGTGGCCTCGGCCAGGTCGACGATGTAGCCCTTGAGGCTCGGGGCGACGTGGATGCCGCGAGCGACCTCGATCATGCTCTCGATGTCCTGAGCGGATGCGACCGAGGTGAGGTCGTCGATGATGTTGGTGGTGGCGTGGGTGTCGAGCATGGTGATCTCGGCGTCACGCTGCGGGTAGCCCATGTGGATGCGCATGAGGAACCGGTCGAGTTGGCTGTCGGGCAGGGGATAGGTGCCCTCGTGCTCGATGGGGTTCTGGGTGGCGATCACCATGAACGGGCGGGGCAGCTTGTACGTCTTGGCGTCGACCGTGACCTGGCCCTCCTCCATCGCCTCGAGGAGCGCGGACTGGGTCTTCGGCGACGCGCGGTTGATCTCGTCGCCGAGCACGACGTTGGCGAACACGCCGCCGGGGCGGAAGTCGAAGGTGCCCTTGTTGCGGTTGTAGACGGTCACGCCCGTCACGTCGCTCGGGAGGAGGTCGGGCGTGAACTGGATGCGGTGCCACTCGGCCTCGAGCGACTGTGCCAAGGCCTTGGCCAGCGTCGTCTTGCCGACGCCTGGCACGTCCTCGATCAGCAGGTGTCCCTCGGCCACCATGCAGACGAGCGCCAGGCGCACGCTCTCCTCGGTGCCCTGGATGACGGTGCGGATGTTGTCGACGATCGCGTCGAAGAACTGCGCGAACGCGGAGACGTTCCGAGCGACCTGTCGCTGTCGAGCCACGCCGTCAACCCTCCCGGAGCCGTCTGGTCAAGCGGCCAGGATACTTTCCGCCCACTCATCCACGAGTCGGGCGAGCAGATCGAGCGGAACGAGGCCGTGTCTGAGCACCTCGTCGTGGAAGGAACGGATGTCGAAACGGGGCCCCAGACGCTCGGTGGCGGCCCTGCGCAGGCGCTGGATCTCGAGCTCGCCGATCTTGTAGGCGAGGGCCTGTCCGGGCCACGCGATGTAGCGGTCGATCTCGACGACGACGTCGTGATCGGTGCGTCCGGACTCCTCCTCCGCGTAGGCGATGGCCTGCTCGCGGCTCCATCCCATGGCGTGTATGCCCGTGTCGACCACCAGTCGGATAGCGCGCCACATCTCGCCGAAGTACGCCCCGTAGCGCTGGTACGGGTCGGTGTAGAGGCCGAGCTCCGTACCCAGGCTCTCGCAGTACAGCCCCCAGCCCTCGCCATGGGCGGTGAACCAGGCGTTGCGGCGAAAGCCGGGGAGGTCGCTCTGCTCCTGGGCGAGCGCGATCTGATGGTGGTGGCCGGGCACTGCCTCGTGGAGGGTGAGCGACTCCATCTCCCACGACGGCCGCGAGCGCAGGTCATAGGTGTTGGCGAAGAACGTCCCCGGCCTGCTCCCGTCGGTCGCGCCCGGGATGTAATAGGCGGCGGTCTGTGACTTCTCGGCGTAGGGCGGCACCGGCTCGATGGTGTAGGGGAGCTTCGGCCGGCGACCGAAGAGAGCCGGCAGCTGCGGCTCGATCCGCGCCGCGATGGATCGGTATCGCTCGACCAGCTCGGCGCCGCTGGAGAAGAAGAACTGGTCGTCTGTCGCCAGGAATCGAGCGAAGTCCTCGAAGCCACCGTCGAAGCCCACGTCGGCGATCACCTTTCGCATCTCAGCGCCGATGCGCGCCACCTCGTCGAGGCCGATGCGGTGCACCTCCTCAGGTGAGAGCTCGGTCGTCGTGTAGTGACGCACGTAGAACGCGTAGCGGTCCCGTCCTCCGGGTAGCGCTGCGCAGCTGATGGACTCGCGACACGCGGGCAGGTACTCGTCGCGCACGAACTCGCCGAGCCGCTGGTACGCAGGCGCGATCTCGCTGCGGTAGATCGACGCGGCTCGGTCGAGCAGCTCGGGGTTGCCGTCGCCCAGCGGCGCGAGCAGCGCACTGTCCAGCGGATCGTCCACGAGCTGGTTACCGATCTGATCGGGGACGTCGCGAAGACACACGGCCGGCGGCACGATGGCCGCGGCCATCCCGTCCCGCATCAGGTCGATCGACTGGTCGATGAGCGGTGCGAGGCGGGCCAGGCGCTCGACCATCGCCGCCCGGTCGTCGTCGCTCGAGGCGGGCATGGCCGCCATCACCATGGCGGGGTCCTGCTGCGGCCCCTGCAGCTGGTCGAGGGGCTGGAGCTCGTCGCGCAGCGCGATGCGTTCGGTGCGGTCGGCCAGGTCCCACTCGAAGAGGTCGTAGGTCACGGTGTCGACGGGGTCGAGGGCGCTCCTGTCGATGGTGTCGAGCTCGGCCCTGCGTTCGTGCAGCTTGCGGTGACGGGCCTCCCTGGCCTCGGGCCGCAGGTCGGTCCACCGGGTGTGGCGTCCCGGCCACCCATAGAACGTCGCCGCCTCGGGCATGTCCTCCAGGTCCTGCTGCCAGCTCCGCTCGACCAGCTCCCCAAGCCGCTCTGCCTCGCTCATAGGCCGCCCATGCTGGCACGACCTGGGCCTGCGCTTCATTGGGTGCACCTGTGGCGGCTTTCCGCACAGGTGCACCCGATGGCTGGCTCGCGGGACATGCTGTCAAGCGTGGCCACCGTTCTCGCTGTCGACATCGGGGGGACGAAGATGGTTGCGGGGTTGGTGGACGGGAACGGCGGGGTGTTGGAGCGGCGCACGGCGCCGACCGTGGCGGCCGTGGACGGCGACCGCTTGTTCGAGGTGCTCGTGGACCTGCTCCCGGACACGCAGGGGGCCGAGGTCGTCGGGGTCGGGTGTGGCGGGCCCATGGCACCCGGGGGCGAGCAGGTCAGTCCCCTCAACATCCCGGCGTGGCGGGGGTTCCCCCTGCGGCGGCGACTGCAGGAGCACACCGGCCTGCCCACCTATGTCGACAACGACGCCAAGGCGCTCGCGCTTGGCGAGGGGTGGAAGGGCGCGGCGAAGGACAGCGACAACTTCATCGCCATGGTCGTGTCGACGGGCGTCGGCGGGGGGATCGTGCTCGACGGTCGCCTGCTCGACGGCCGGCTCGGAAACGCCGGGCACATCGGCCACGTCGTGGTCGAGCCCGACGGCCGGCGCTGCGCCTGCGGCGGGCGGGGATGCCTGGAGGCGGAGGCGTCGGGCCCCAACATCCGCGCCGCCACCGGTCGGCCGCCGAGCGAGGCGACCCCTGACACGATCGAACGCACCGGCACGCTGGTCGGACGGGCGGTGGCGAGCGTGGCCAACCTGCTCGACCTCGACCTCGCGGTGGTGGCCGGGTCGGTGGCGCTGGGATTCGGGGAGCCCTTCTTCGCCGCCGCCCAGGCCGAGATCGACAGGCGGGCCCGGCTCGACTTCTCGCGGGGCACGCGCATCGTGGCCGGTGGGCTCGGCGCCGACGGGCCGCTGGTCGGTGCCGCGGCCGTCGGGCTGAAAGGGCTGACCCGCCAGTAGCCTGAACGGCATGGACGTTGCCTATCCCCCCGAGGCGGAGGCGTACCGGGAGAAGGTGCAGGCGTTCCTCGCCGAGCACCTTCCGGCCGACTGGACGGGCATCGGCGCCCTGGTCAGGGACGAGGCGAGCCAGTTCACGCGGGACTGGCGCAAGATCCTGCACGAGAACGGTCTGCTCGGCCTGTCGTGGCCCAAGGAGTACGGCGGGGCCGGCCTCACCCCGCTGGAGACGGTCGTGTTGGCCGAGGAGTTCATGAAGGCTGGCGTCCCAATGGGCGGGTCCAACGACGTGTTCGGCATCCAGATGGTCGGCAACACGATCATCGAGTGGGGCACCGAGGAGCAGAAGCGCCACTTCCTGCCGCGCATCCTCTCGGGCGAGGACCTCTGGTGTCAGGGCTACAGCGAGCCCAACGCCGGCTCCGATCTGGGCAACCTCGGGTGCAAGGCCGAGCGCGACGGCGACGAGTGGGTCATCAACGGCCAGAAGATCTGGACCTCGGCCGGCCACCTGGCCAACTGGATCTTCGTACTGGCTCGCACCGACTCCACCGCGGCCAAGCACCGTGGCATCACGTTCCTGCTCTGCCCGATGGACCAGCCCGGGGTCGAGGTGCGGCCCATCCGGATGATCAACGGCGACAGCGAGTTCAACGAGATCTTCTTCACGGACGCCCGCACCCCGGTGGAGAACGTGATCGGCGAGGTCAACGGCGGCTGGGCGGTGGCCATGACGCTGCTCGGCTACGAGCGGGGCGAGGCGGCCGCCACCATGCCCATCATGTTCCGCACCGAGCTCGACCGGCTGCTCGAGCTGGCCAAGCAGTACGGCAAGGACACCGACCCGACCATCCGGCAGCGCCTGGCCTGGTGCTACTCCAAGGTCGAGATCATGCGGTACCTCGGCATGCGCACCCTGACGCAGTTCCTCTCCGGGAAGGCGCCCGGCCCCGAGGGCTCCATCTTCAAGGTGTACTGGAGCGAGTACCACCG
>JBEEFQ010000183.1:0-8138 GCA_041166245.1 Actinomycetota bacterium
TCGGCATGTGGCCCGTCTCCTCCAGGAGGGGCATGTAGACGAAGCTGGCGGTGTCGCACTGGGCGCCGGGGTAGCGGTTCCAGTACCACGTGCCCCCGAAGTCGCCGCCCTTCTCGATGATGCGGACATCGTCGACACCCGCCTCCTTGAGGCGGGCGCCAGTGACGAGGCCGGCGAAGCCGCCGCCGATGAAGGTGACGGTGACGTGGTCGGTCTTGGGCTCGCGCTCGACCCGGGGGGTGTAGGGGTCGGTGAGGTAGTGGGCCAGGTGGTCGGTCAGCTGCAGGTACTGGTCGTTGCCATCGGGCCGCAGGCGCTTGTCCCGCTCCTCGGCGTACTTGGCCTTGAGGGCGTCCTTGTCGATGGTCGTCACGGACAGAGTCCACCGCTCACTTGACCGATCGGTCAAGTGGACGTCGCCGGGCTACCGGCGCAGGCTGGGGTGGGCGGCGACGTACTCCTTGGCGAGCTTGGCCGGCGCCACCGCCAGCCAGGCGTCGACGATGGCCTCGCGCAGCTCGCGTTTGCCCACCTTCTCGAGCTGGATCAGCACCGCCGCGTAGTTGTCGAAGTGGGTGATGGTGAAGAAGGCCTTGGGGTGGGCGGCGAGCACCGCCTCCTTCTCGTGCAGATCCTCGACCCGCACACCGACGAGCTCGCCCTGGGGGACGGGCTCGTCGCCGTAGCGCTTGATGTCGGCTTTGGTGAGGGGGCGCTCCCACACGAAGCTCTTCTTGCGGACGGACCAGGTGCGATGGCCCCAGCTCACGCCCTCGGTCACCTCGGGCAGCTCCATGGCCATGGCGGCCACATCCTCCAGCGACACCACGGCCGCCACCGTAGAGCGGGCCTGGCGTTTCCTGCATGGCGTCGTCTCGAAGACGGTGCCCGACGCCGAGGTGGATGCGGCTGCCGTAGGCGCGGCACGGGCGCGAGACTGCACGCCGATGAGCCACGACATGGGGGCACGGCTGGCCAAGGCGGTGGCCACCAGAGACACCGCCGGGCTGCTCGACGTCCTCGCCCCCGACGTCGACTTCCGGGGGATGACGCCCAACCGGTTCTGGGAGGCGGTCTCGGCCCGCGAGGTCGTCGACGACGTGCTGTTCGGCGCCTGGTTCGAGCCGACCGACCGCATCGACGCCCTCGACGACCTGCAGACGGGCGCGGTCGCCGACCGGGACCGCGTCGCCTACCGCCTGCGGGTCAGCAACGAGACCGGCACATACCTCGTCGAGCAGCAGGCCTACTTCGCCGTGGAGGACGACCGCATCACCTGGCTGCGGATCATGTGCTCGGGGTTCCGGCCCGTCGACCGCTGAGGCCTGTCACACCTCCTGGGCATACTGCGACCATGAGCACCCGCCGGCGCCACGATCACCCCGCGACCCCGCAGTCGGTCCGATCGCTGAAGGACGCGGTCGCCGCCCTGCGGGTCGAGCATCGTGAGCGCATCCACGCCGCGGCCCGGTGGTCCCTCGCCGACGGCAGGCCGGTGCCCATGGAGCACGTGGCGCTGATTATCGCCGCCATGGTGCACCTGGGCGAGCGCCTCGACGGCGGCGTCCAGCGCGACGAGGCGCTGCTGCTCTCCGTGATGACGGTGTGGTGCCGCGAGCAGCGCGTGGACATGCCGGCCGCGATGCGGGATTCGCTCACGACCTACCTCGACTTCCTCCGACACGGGTAGAAACCCAGCCATGACCGTCATCAAGATCAACGCCATCACCGTTCCGGAGGGGTCGGGGGACGAGCTGGCGCAGCGGTTCGCGGCCCGGGCCGGTGCCGTCGACAACCAGGAGGGCTTCGAGGGTTTCGAGCTGCTGCGGCCCACCGACGACCGCAACCAGTGGCTCGTCGTGACGCGGTGGCGTGACGACGAGGCGTTCCAGTCCTGGGTCAGCTCGCCCGCCTTCGCCCACGGCCACGCCGGGGCCGACAAGCCCTCGCCCCACGGCGGGCCGGTGTCGGTGAGCTCGGAGCTGTGGTCCTACGAGGTGGCGGGAGGCTCGCCCGGGAACGGGTAGGACACATCGAGCTCATCGCCATCTGAGCCTCGAGCTCAACACCGGCAGGATTCGATAACGCCGTTATCGAATAGTTCGGCATGCGCGTTCGCACGCCTCGGGAGGAGACCCGCACTCGGCTGCTGGCGACGGCCGAGGAGCTGTTCATGCGTCAGGGGTTCGGGGCCACGACGGTGGGGACGGTGGCCCGGGAGGCGGGCCTCACGACGGGGGCGGTGTACTCCAACTTCGACGGCAAGGCCGACCTGTTCCTGGCCGTGCTCGAGAAGCAGACGGAAGAGGAGCTGACCGAGGTGCGGCGGGTGCTGGAGCGGGCCCGCACCGACGAACAGCGGCTCGAGGTGTTCACGACCGCGCTGGGCCGGGACCCGGAGCGATGGCGGGCCCGGGTGTCGGCCACGCTCGAGTTCCTGAGCGACGCGCAGGGCAAGCCCGAGCTGCTGGCCCGCGTACGCGACGCCCAGGCGCTGGCCGACGACGCGGTGAGCGAGCTGGTCGCCGCGGTGTGCGCGGCGGTGGGCGTGAGGCCGTCGGTCCCGTCCCTCGAGCTGGCCCAGGACGTGTTGGCCGCGCTCAACGGCTACGCCGTGCGCTCGCTCTTCGACGACAAGCTCGATATGCGACGCGCCATCGCCCGCACCGTCAACGCCCTGCTCAGCGCCGACCGCTCCGCACCCGTGATCGAGATGGAGACGCCCCGTGGATAGCCAGCAGCTGGGCGCCTTGCTCGACAAGCACGGTGTGCCCGGCGCGTCGCTGGCCGTCCTGCACGACGGCGAGGTGGACACCGCCGCCGCCGGTGTGCTGCACCTGGGAACGGGCGTGGAGGCCACGACCGACTCGCTGTTCCAGATCGGCTCCATCACCAAGGTGTGGACGGCGACGATGGTGCTGCAGCTGGCCGACGAGGGCGCCCTCGAGCTGGACGACCCCGTGCGCCGTCACCTGCCCGACTTCCGCGTCGCGGATGAGGACGTGTCGGCGCGCGTGACGATCCGTCACCTGCTCACCCACAGCAGCGGCATCGACGGAGACCACTTCACCGACACGGGCCGGGGCGACGACGTGCTCGAGCGCTACGTGGCCAGCTGCACGGGGCTGAGCCAGGTGCACGCCCTCGGAGCGACGATGTCCTACTGCAACACCGGCTACTCGGTGCTGGGCCGCGTCGTCGAGGTGGTGACCGGCACGGTGTGGGACCAAGCGCTGCGCACCCGGCTCATCGAGCCGCTGGGGCTGACGCATGTCGCGACGCTTCCCGAGGACGTGCTGCGCTTCCGCGCCGCCATGGGCCACATCGCACCGCCGGGCGCGGACCTGGCGCCCGCGCCGGTGTGGAGCCTGCCCCGCTCTCTCGGCCCCGCCGGCCTCATCTGCGCGACGGCGTCGGACCTGGTCGCCTTCGCCCGCATGCACCTCGACGACGGGCCGCTGGCGGCCATGCGCGAGGCGCAGGTGGCGGTGCCGAGCGGCGGCAACGGCTTGTTCCCCGAGCGCTGGGGGCTGGGGTGGGCCGTGTACACGTGGGGCGACCGGACGGTGATCGGCCACGACGGCGGCACCATCGGCCAGTCCGCCTTCCTGCGGGTCGTCCCCGGCGCGGGCGCGGCGGTGGCGCTGCTGACCAACGGGGGCAATGCCATCGCCCTGTTCGAGGACGTCGCACGCGACCTGCTGGCCGAGGTGGGCGGCGTGGAGATGCCCGCCTTCCCGAGCCCGCCCGCCGCCTCGGCGCCCTTCGACGCCTCCTCTTATCTGGGTCGCTACGCGCGAGAGGGCATGCAGATCGACGTCGTCGCTCGCGACGGCGGCATGGTCGGCGTCTCCCAGGTCACGGGCCCGGGCGCGGCCATGACACCCGAGCCCTTCGAGCTGCCGTTCCACCCCCTCGACGCGGAGGGCGGTCGCTTCCTGACCCGTCACCCCGCCGCGCCGGACACGTGGCTCACGGTGCAGTTCCTCACCCTCTCCGACGGCAGTGACTGCGTTCACATCGGCGGGCGGGCCACGCCCAAGGTCGATGACTGACCGGCGGCTGCTCGCGGCTGCGATGGCGGCGCTGCTGCTCGCCGCGTGCGGCAGCACCGTGCAGGGCGCGGGCTCGCACCGCGTCGCCCAGGGTGAGCTCGGCGAAGAACGGTCGACGCTCGACGGCACCACCGAGACGGCGATCGGCGACGAGTCGGTCACCGACGCCACGTCGACGGCCGGCGCCAGCGCGGGTGGCGGCACGAGCGCGACGACGCGACGAGCCGGCGGCGCCACCGGCGCCGGCACCGCGAGCAGCGGAGCGCCCAACCGCAACTCGATCGAGCTCGGCGTCCTCTACGCGGTCAACGACGGCGCCCAGAGCGCGGGCGTCGACAACGGCAACACCTTCTCGTTGGACAAGGCGATCCGAGCCTTCGTCGCGGGGTACAACGCCGCGGGTGGGATCGGGGGCCGGCGCATCGTGCCCGTCTACGCGGAGATGCACTCGGCCTCCAACAACTACGAGACGCAAGTCGAGGCCGCGTGCGCGGCGTTCACCCAGGACCACAAGGTCGCCGCGGTGATCAGCAACGTCGGCTACTACAGCCCCATCCTGCTGGCGTGCACGCAGCGGGCAGGGATACCGCTGTTCGCCGGCGACTGGGGCGGGCCCGACGAGCAGGACGCCGGCCGCTACCCGCTGTTCGTCACCCCCGCCGCGTTGGTGGGCGAGGCGAGGGTGACAGCCGTGATCGAGCACCTGGCCGCGGCCGGGTTCCTGACGGCCCGCAACAAGGTGGGCGTCGTCATCGAGGACTGCCCGGTCAACAAGCGCGTCCACGAGCGGGCGGTGGTGCCCGCCCTGCGCCGGGCCGGGCTCACCCTCGCCGCGACCTACTCCCCCCGCTGCTTCCTGTCGCTGCAGGACTACGGCGGTCAGGCGTCGGACATCCAGGGGGCGGTGCTGCAGCTCCGCCAGGCGGGCGTGGACCGAGTGCTGTTCGTGTCCCAGGCGGCCGAGGCCAACATCATGAACCTGTTCTCGACGGGCGCCGAGGCCCAGGGCTACCGACCCAGCTACGCGCTGTCCTCGGTGGCGGCGGCCGCGGTGCTGGCCCTCAACGCGCCCGCCGGTCAGCTGGCCAACGCCAAGGGCGTGGGCTGGCTCCCCGTGCTCGACAGTCAGAACCCGGCCCAGGAGCCGGCCACCTCGACGGGCCAGCGCTGCCTCGACATGTTGAAGAAGCAGGGCGTGGCGCCGACGAGCGCGGCCGACTACTTCAACGTCTACGGCCCGTGCGACTCCTTCGAGCTCTACGCGGCGGTGCTGCGGGCCACCAACGGGGACGCGTCGGCCAGCGCGGTGTCGCGGGCCCTGCCCGGTGTGGGCGCGAGCTACGTGTCGGCCGCGACCGTCGGCGGCAGGGTCAGCTTGAAGGGCGGACGGGTCGGCCCGGGCGCGGCCCGGCTGTTCGGCTGGGTCAACGGCCGCTTCGAGTACACGAGCGCCGCCTTCGCCCTCTAACCCCATCGCTTCTGCGCGCTCACTGGGGCCATAGCCCCAGTGAGCGCGCAGAAGCGTGTCAACCCCCTATGGGACCCCCCGAACACCAGGGGGATCCCCGATGGCGGCCGGGGGGGCGGGGCGCATCCTCGGGTCATGCTCGCCACCCAGGACACCATCCGCACCGCCCTCGGGCGCCTCGTCGCCCTCGTGGTCGCCACCTGCGCCGTGTTCGCAGGCCTGGCCCTGAGCCCGCTGTCGGAGTCGGCCTGGGCCGCCCCGAACGGCACGATCACCCAGCACACGCCGAACCCGACCCCCGTCGACCAGGACACGTTCGTCCAGGCCCACTTCCCGGGCGTCACAGGCGGAACGGCAGCACTGCGGGTCGGGCTCCAGCCCTCGACCACTTCTCCGCGGTTCTTCTGCGAGGGCACGCCCATCCGGGCTGACGGCTACGTGTCCTGCTCGGCCCGCCTCAGCGACATGGGTGGGGCGAACCGCACCTACTACCTGCAGTTCGTGGGCAGCGGCATCTCCACCGCCGAGGTGAGCCACTCCGTCTCCGCCGTCGTCGGCACCGACCACACCACGTCGGTCGCCATCACGTCGTCCGCCCCCAACCCCTCCAAGCTCAACGAGGCCGTGGCCATCCAGGCGCGGGTCTCGCCGACGACGGCGAGCGACGGCCACCCCGACGGCAAGGTCATCTTCACGACGGATCGGGGCCGCACCCTGGGCGAGGCCGCGGTCAACAACTACGTGGCGTCGCTCAACGCCACCTTCAGCTCGACCGACCTGGGCACCGGTGACGTCGTCACCCTGTTCGCCCAGTACGTGCCGGCCAGCTCGTACTGGAGCGGCAGCCGCTCGGCGCCCTTCACTCACCGCATGGGCCAGGCCACAGCAACGACGCTGACCAGCGCCCCCAACCCCAGCGCCCCCGGCGCCACGTGGACCATGCGGGCCACCGTGAAGCCGGTCAGCGGCACGGGCACGCCCCAGGGCACGGTCACCTTCATCTCCAACGGCACCGCCTTCGCCACCGCCACCCTCGACGCGGCCGGCGTCGCCACCCAGCCCGCCAGCGCCACTGCCGTCGGCGACTACTCGCTCAGCGCCCGCTACAACGGCACCAACGGCGGGTTCCTCACCAGCACGTCGAACACCGTCGTGCAGCAGGTACGCACGCCGACGACCAAGGCCACCACCGCCACCGACCTCACCGTCACCCCGACGACAGTGCAGATCGGCAAGAACTTCACCGTGCGGGCCGCAGTGCGCCCGACCACCGGGACGACCAAGCCCACCGGCAGCGTGACGTTCACCTCCAACGGCGTCGCCTTCGCCACCACCCCGCTCGACGCCAGCGGCGTGGCCACCTTCACCCGGCCGTCCGACACCCTGGGCAGCTTCCAGATCGTGGCCCGCTACCTGGGCGACGGCGCCCACCAGCCCAGCACCTCCAACGCTGTGACCTTGGTCGTCACCAGCAAGCTGGCGACCGCGACGTCCATCGCCAGCAGCCCCAACCCCTCGGTGCTGGGCCAGCCCGTCGCCGTCAGCGTGACCGTCCGCCCCACCTCGGGCACCACGACACCGACCGGCACCGTCACCCTGTGGGAGGGCAGCACCAACCTCGGCACCTTCACCCTCGCCAGCGGACGGGCATCGGCCACCGTCACGTTCTGGACGGTCGCCAGCCGCAACCTGGCCGCCACCTACTCGGGCGACAGCAGCCACGCCTCCGGGTACTCGCCGTGGATCGCCCACAGGGTCGACAAGGCGGGGACGGGCCTGGTCATGCGGACCGATCCCGGCGCGTCCTACCTGGCCCAGCAGGTCAAGCTGCAGGCGTGGGTCAGCGCGGCCAAGCCGGGTGCGGGCACGCCCACCGGCAACGTGGCCTTCTACGACGGCCAGACCCACCTGGGCACCGCGGCCGCCGTCAACGGCTACGCCGAGCTGCGCTACACGTTCAACGCCCCGGGCGAGCACCGCCTCTCGGCCATCTACCTCGGCAGCGCCAACTACAACGCCTCGGGCTACGCCGAGTGGCGCCATCCCGTGGGTGGCACCCGGGCGACGACCGTCTCCCTCACCACGTCACCGAACCCGTCGGTCAAGGGCCAGACCTTCACCATGCGGGCCGTCGTGCGCCCGACCAGCGGCACCGGGATCCCCAAGGGCACCGTTACCTTCTTCTCCGGTGGGGTGGCGTTCGCCACCGCCACCCTCGACGCCAACGGCGTGGCCACCCAGCCCACCACCTCCAACTACGTGGGCACCTACACCTTCTACGCCCGCTACAACGGCGACGCCGCCTTCGCCGTCAGCGTCTCGGCCGGCGTCAACCACCAAGTGCGGTAGTCAGGCCCGGCGCATCCGGCGAGCCAGCAGCGCCGAGGCGCCTGCGAGCAGGAGGACCGCAACCAGCAGCACGGCCGATGCCCCGCTTCGGCCGTGCGAGGTCGGACGATCGGGCACGAGCTCGACCGGCGAAGGAGTCGCATTCTCGAACGAGGTGCCCTTGACGGCGACCGGAACGGCGGTCGGCGCAGCTGCGGTGGTGGTCGGGGGGACAGGGGCGACCGTGGAGCTGGTCGTGGAGGGCGGCGGCGACGCGGGCGCCAGGG
>JBEEFQ010000184.1:0-29490 GCA_041166245.1 Actinomycetota bacterium
GGGCCGTGCGCGTCGTCGTCAGCTCGGCCGAGGCCGCCCTCGAGCAGGCCGGGCTGACGGCGGCGGACGTCGACGTGTTCGTGCCCCACCAGGCCAACGCCCGCATCGTGTCCGCCGCGTGCGACCGGCTCGGTATCGCTGCCGACCGCACCGTGCTCAATCTCGATCGCTACGGCAACACGTCGGCCGCGTCGATCCCCATCGCCGTTGCCGAGGCGGCCGAGACCGGCCGCCTGCACGATGGTGACGTCGTCCTGCTCTCCGGGTTCGGTGCGGGCATGACGTGGGCCAGCGCCGTTCTCGTGTGGGGCGCGGCATGAGCCCCGTCGCGCTCGTCACCGGCGCGTCCAAGGGCATCGGCCGGGCCTGTGCGCTTGCGCTGGCCGCAGCCGGGCATCAGGTCGCGATCGGGTACTCGACCGACGCCGAGGGCGGCGAGAAGACCGCGGCCGAGGTCGGCGGCCTGGCCGTGCAGATCGACGTGACCGACCCCGCCGGCGTCGACGCCGCCTTCGCCGCCGTCGAGGACGCCCTCGACCCCGTTGGCGTGCTCGTCAACAACGCGGGCGTGGCGGCCGACGGCCTGGTGATGCGGATGAGCGACGAGCAGTGGGGCTCGGTGCTGCGCACGAACCTCGACGGCGCCTTCCACTGCACGCGACGGGCCTTGCCCAAGATGGTGCGGGCGCGCGGCGGGCGCATCGTGAACATCGGCTCGGTGGCGGGCATCCTCGGCAACGCCGGGCAGGCCAACTACGCAGCCGCCAAGGCGGGGCTGGCCGGCCTGACCCGCGCCGTGGCGCGCGAGGTCGCGTCGCGGGGCGTGACCTGCAACCTGGTGGCGCCCGGTCCGGTCGCCACCGCCATGATCGAGGCCCTGCCCGATGAACGACGGGCCGACCTGGCCCGCGCCGTGCCCCTCGGCCGCATGGGCACGCCTGAAGACGTGGCTGCCGTCGTTGCCTTCCTGTGCAGCGACGGCGCCGCATATGTGACCGGTGCCGTCGTCCCTGTGGACGGCGGCCTTTCCATGGGAGGACAGCTGTGAGCAGAGAAGAGATCCTGGCGACACTGAAGGACGTGGCTGTCGAGGTGCTGGGCGTCGAGGCCGACGCCGTCATCGAGACGGCCAGTTTCAAGGACGACCTCGAGGCCGACAGCCTCGACCTGGTCGAAGTGGTGATGGCCCTGGAGGAGAAGTTCGACATCTCCATTCCCGAGGACGACCTGGCCGACGTCGGCACGGTCGGTCAGGCCGTCGACATCGTGCTCGACCGGGTGTCGGCTTCCGCATGAGCCACCGTGTTGCGGTCACCGGCCTGGGGGTGAAGAGCCCGGCCGGCAACGACGTGACGTCGTTCTGGGAAGCGCTCGTGGCCGGGAAGTCCATGGCCGCGCCCATCGAGGGCATCGACGCGTCCGACCTCCCTGTGCGCTTCGCGTGCGAGGTGAAGGGCTTCGACCCCGCCGAGTACCTGGGCCACAAGGAGGCGCGCCGGGCCGACCGGGTGACCCAGCTCGGCATCGGTGCCGCGGCCGACGCGGTGGCCGAGGCCGGTGAGCTGGACACTGACCCGAGCCGCTGTGGCGTCGTCGTCGGCACCGGCATCGGCGGTCTCCGCACCCAGGAGGCCGAGGAGCGGGTGATGTTCGAGCGGGGACCGTCGAAGGTGAGCCCGTTGCTCGTCCCCATGATGATGCCGAACGCCACGGCGGCGCTCGTGGCCATGCGCCACGGATGGTCGGGCCCCAACCTGTGCATCGCTACGGCGTGCGCGGCGGGCGGCCATGCCGTCGGCGAGGCCTTCCGCATGGTGCGCGACGGATCGGCCGACGTGATGCTCGCGGGTGGGGCGGAGTCGGTGATCTCGCCGGTCACCATCGCCGCCTTCGCGCGCATGGGAGCGCTGAGCACGCGTGAAGACGCTCCCGAGCTCGCATCTCGCCCGTTCGACGTCGACCGCGACGGTTTCGTGATGGGGGAGGGCGCTGCCTTCCTCGTGCTCGAACGATGGGACCGGGCCGAGGCTCGGGGGGCGCACATCCTCGGCGAGGTGCTCGGGTACGGCCGCAACGCGGACGCCTTCCACCTCACCGCGCCCGCGCCGGGCGGCGGCGGCGCCGTCGCCTGCATGGAGCTGGCTCTCGACGACGCCGGACTCGCTGCTTCTGCGATCGGGCATGTCAACGCTCACGGGACGTCGACGCCGCTGAACGACGCGGCCGAGGCCGAGGCCATCAGCAAGGTGTTCGGCTCGGTGCCGGTCACGGCCAACAAGGGCGTCACCGGCCACCTCATCGGCGCCGCCGGCGCGGTCGAAGCCGTGGCATCGCTGCTGGCCATCGCCGCGGGTGTGATCCCACCGGTGGCCAACCACGCCGCGACGGATCCCGACATCGCCATCGACGTCGTCTCCGGCGCCCCCCGCCCCCACGACGGCCGGCCGGTGGTGTCCAACTCGTTCGGGTTCGGCGGCCACAACGCCTCGCTCGTGCTGGGGCCGGCGTCGTAGCGCAGTGACCTCCCTCCTGGCCGTCGGCGCGTGCCGCGGCGGCGCAGTCGACGCCGAGCTGCGTGAGCTCGACGGCCGAACGGTCGCGTGCTTCCGGCTGGCCGGAGGCAAGCACCACGGCGCGGTCGGGCAGGTCGAGGGCGAGATGCTGGAGCGCTTGGTCGACGCCGCGGTCGACGGAGGCGTGCCCGTGCTCGGCGTCATCGACAGCTCGGGCGCCGATGCGACCGAGGGCGTCTCGGCGCTGCACGCGTGGGGACGGGTGGCGGCGTCGCTCGCTCGAGCGTCAGGGATGGTGCCCGTGGTGTTGGTGGTCGTCGGCCCGTGCGTGTCGGGACCGGCCCTCCTGCTGGGCCTGGCGGACGTGGTCGTGATGACCGAGGACGCCTTCGCCTACGTGAGCGGTCCCGATTCGGTGCGCCAGGCCATCGGCATCGACGTCACCCACAACAAGCTCGGCGGCGCAGCCGTGCACTCATTGGTCTCGGGCGTGGCGACACTGGTCGCGTCCGACGAGGACGAGGCCGTGCTGCTGGCGCGTGACGTGCTCGTGCACCTGCCCGCCAACAACTGCTGTGAGCCCCCCGACCTCGGCACCGAGGATCCCGCGGATCGCGACTGCACGGTCGCATCCCAGGCCGTGCCCGCCGACGCTTCTTCTTCCTATGACGTGCGCACGGTCGTGGCTGACGTGGTCGACGACGGTTCGTTGCTGGAGCTGTGGCCCCGCTGGGCCGGCAGCCTCGTCACCGCCTTCGCCACCATGGAGGGGCGCCCCGTCGGCATCCTCGCCAACCAGCCGCAGCACCTGGCGGGCACGCTCACCATCGAGGCGTCGCAGAAGGGGGCCCGCTTCGTGCAGCTGTGCGACGCCTTCAACGTCCCGCTCGTCACCTTCGTCGACACCCCCGGGTTCCAGCCCGGCAAGGACATCGAGTGGCAGGGCATGATCCGCCACGGTGCCCAGCTCGTCCACGCCTACGCCGAGGCGACGGTGGCGCGCGTGTGCGTCGTGCTGCGCAAGGCCTACGGCGGCGCCTACATCGTCATGGACTCCCGCGGGCTCGGCAACGACGCCTGCTTCGCCTGGCCCAGCGCGGAGATCGCGGTGATGGGCGCCAAGGGTGCGGTGCAGATCCTGCATCGCAAGGTCGATGACGACGAGCGCGCCAGGCTGGAAGAGGACTACGCCGCCCAGTACTGCTCGCCGGCCGTCGCGGCCGAGCGCGGGCTGGTCGACGACGTCATCGACCCCGCCGACACCCGCCGGGTGGTGGCGCTCGCGCTACGGGGCCTGCGGGCCAAGCGCGAGCACCTGCCCCGCCGGCGTCATTCAAACGGACCGCTGTAAGAGGAGGACCTGTGCTGCTCGAGGACAAGCGTGTGGTCGTGACCGGCGTGCTCACCGACTCGTCGATCGCGTTCTCCGTCGCCAAGCTGGCCCAGGAGCAGGGCGCCGAGCTCGTGCTCACGTCGTTCGGGCGCGCCGCCCGCGTCACCGAGCGGGCGGCCAAGCGCCTGCCCGAACCAGCCGACGTGCTGGAGCTCGACGTGTCGAACGAGGACCACCTGACCGCCCTCACCAGCGAGCTCGAGTCGCGCTGGGGCCGGGTCGACGGCGTGGTCCACGCCATCGGGTTCGCGCCCGAGGCCTGTCTCGGTGGCGATTTCATGCGCGCCGGCTGGGCCGACGTGGCCACCGCGCTGCAGGTGTCGGCGTACTCGCTCAAGGCCCTCGCCGGCGCGTGTCTGCCCCTCATGAAGGGCGAGGGAGGGTCCATCGTCGGCCTCGACTTCGACGCCCGCCAGGCCTGGCCCCAGTACGACTGGATGGGCGTGGCCAAGGCCGCGCTGGAGTCCACGTCGCGCTACCTCGCCCGCGACCTCGGCCCGCTCGGGGTGCGGGTCAACCTCGTCTGCGCCGGCCCGTTGCGCACGGTCGCAGCCCGGGGCATCCCCGGCTTCAGCCACTTCGAGGAGGTGTGGCAGCAGCGGGCGCCCCTGGGCTGGAGCGTCACTGACGCCGAGCCCGTGGCCAAGGCCACCGTCGCGCTGCTGTCCGACTGGTTCCCGGCGACCACGGGCGAGATGCTCCATGTGGACGGCGGGTTCCACGCCGTGGGTGCCTAGGTAGTCCGAAGGCGTCCGCGATGATGGGGCGCCCATGGCCCCGTTCGTCGCTCGCTTCTCGCCCGCACCCACCGGCTTCCTGCACGTGGGCAGCGCCCGCACCGCGTTGTTCAACTGGCTGGCGGCGCGCAACGTCGGGGGCGAGCTCAAGCTGCGCGTCGAGGACACCAACGCCGCGCTGTACAAGCCCGAATACCTCGACAGCATCCTCGGCACGCTCGAGTGGCTCGGCGTCGGCTTCGACGGGGACCCTGTGTTCCAGTCGCAGCGGGCCGACATGTACCGGGAGGCCATCGACGGGCTGATCGCTTCCGGCCACGCCTACCACTGCGACTGCACCCAGGAGGACGTGCAGGCCCGCACCAAGGGCAACCAGACGCCGGGCTACGACGGCTACTGCCGCGACCGCGGTCTCACGTCCGGCGCGGTGCGCTTCCGTGTCCCCGACGCCGGGACCACCGAGTTCGACGACGTGGTGCGGGGTCATGTCTCCTTCGAGCACGCGGCGCTGACCGACTTCGTCATCCAGCGCGGTGACGGGAGTGCGACGTTCTTCCTGCCCAATGCGGTCGATGACGTGGACATGGGCGTGACCCACGTCATCCGTGGGGAAGACCTCATCAACGTGACCCCCAACGTGCTGCTGCTCCGCGAGGCCCTCGGCGTGACGGAGCGACCGGTGTTCGCCCACCTGCCGTTGTTGGTGAACGACAAGCGCAAAAAGCTCTCCAAGCGCCGCGACGACGTCTCCGTCGAGAGCTACCGGGACCGCGGGTACCTGCCCGAGGCCTTCGCCAACTACCTGGCCGTGCTGGGCTGGGGGCCGGCTGACGGCGTCGAGATCCGGCCCATGCGGGAGATCGTCGAGCTGTTCCGGCTGGAGGACGTGGTGCCGTCGCCCGCGTTCTTCGACGTGCAGAAGCTCGACCACTTCAACGGCGAGTACATCCGGGCCATGACCGCCGAGGAGTTCACGGCACGGGCCGCGCCATGGCTGGGCGAGGAGGTCGCCACGTCGGCCGCGTGGCAGCGGATGGCGCCGCTGGTCCAGGAGCGCGTGGTGACGCTGGCCGAGGCCAAGCCCATGGTGGACTTCCTGTTCGGCGAGCCCGTCATCGACGAAGCGTCGTGGGAGAAGGTCATGGTGAAGGGCCCCAACGCGGCCGAGGTGCTGCAGCGGGCCCGGGTCGCCTACCTCGAGTGCGTGTGGGACGCGTCGACGCTGCACGAGGTGACTCTCGCCGTCGGTGAAGAGCTCGGCATGAAGCTCGGCAAGGCCCAGGCACCCATCCGGGTGGCGGTCACGGGCCGCACGGTCGGCCCACCGCTGTTCGAATCCCTCGAGGTGCTGGGCCGCGAGCAGACGCTGGCCCGCATCGATCGAGCCCTGGGGCGGCTCGGCTCCGGGTGATCCGGCTCGCGGTCAAGATCACGGCGGCGCTGGCCGCGCTCCTGCTCCTCTACGTCGGCGTCACGTACGTGCAGGTGTGGCAGGCCTCGCACCGCGACCAGGCCCGGCGGGTCGACGCCATCGTCGTCTTCGGTGCCGCCCAGTACAACGGCACGCCGTCACCGGTGCTGCGGGCTCGTCTCGACCACGCCGCCGACCTCTACGACCGCGACGTCGCCGACCTCGTCTTCGTCACCGGCGGGTCACAGCCGGGCGACCGCACCACCGAGGCGTCGGCGTCGGCCGCCTATCTCAAGCGCAAGGGCGTGCCCGAGTCGGCCCTGCTGCGCGAGGTCAGCGGCCGCACCTCGTGGCAGTCGCTCGCCTTCGCCGCCTTCTACCTGAAGCAGCGGGACAAGACCGACGTGGTCCTCGTCTCCGACCCCTTCCACAACGCCCGCATCGCGGCGATGGCAGGCGAGCTCGGGCTCCAGGGTTACGTGTCGCCGACCCGCACCTCGCCCATCGGCGGCAGCGAGGAGCAGCGCTTCCTGGTGAAGGAGACGGTCGCTGTCGCCCTCGGCCGGGTGGTGGGCTTCCGGCGGGTGGCGGGCATCAAGAAGGAGGTCACCCGAACGATCGATGCCCGCCCATGAGATTCAGGGCCCTGAGCTAGCCTGAACCGTCCACCTTCGGGGGTGGTGTAATCGGTAACACAGCTGGTTCTGGTCCAGTCGTTGGGGGTTCGAGTCCTCCCCCCCGAGCTCTGTCACTGCGGTATGTCGACCCCCTGACTCGCCGAGGCCCGGTCTACCGGGCCTACGCGAACCTCCTCGGTACCCGACCGATGGGCTGGCTCTCGAGGCACATCGGGTGGAGGGTCGACCCACGGCTGATGCGGCTGACACGCGGCCGTCTCGGCACGGGCCTCCTGCTCCCGACCGCCCTCCTGGAGACGCGTGGCGCCCGCACGGGGCGCGCCCGTCGCAACGTGCTGATCTACTTCCACGACGGCGCCCGGGTGACCCTCGTCGCGTCCAAGCTCGGTGCACCCGAGCACCCCGCGTGGTTCCACAACGCGCGTGCCAATCCCGACGTCACCTTCGGCGGACAGCTGTTCCGGGCCGAGGTCGTCGACGATGAGGCAGAACGCTCCCGGCTCTGGGCACTCGCGGACCGCGTGTTTCCCCGCTACGCGGCCTACCGCGAGCGCGCGGCTCGCAGCGGCCGCACCATCCCGCTCATCCAACTCGTCCCGTCCGGCGGGGCCGCGCAGGGTTAGCCATCCACATCCCCCGGGACCGTGCCGCGTAGGTGGGCCTCGTCGGCGTGGGCGATGTGGGTGAGATGGGGCCAGATCACGGCCACGAGCACCCCCGAGCCCACGAAAGCGAACCAGAAAGGCGCGGTGACGCCCCACAGGCCGGCGATGGCGCCGCCGGCGATGCTGCCCACGACGATGCCGCCCTGCACGCCGATGAGGTAGACGCTGCTCACCCGTCCCTGGAGCTCCAGGGGGACGGCACGTTGGCGCACACTCGTCGAGGTGGTTCCCCAGACGAACGCGTGAGCACCGAAGACGAACATGATCAGCAGCGCGGCCCACAGGGTTGTCGTGACGGCGAGGGCGGCGTGCGTGAGTGTCTCGATGACCAGGCCGGCCCGCATGAGATTGCCGAGGCTCACACGGGACGTGAGCCAGCCGTAGACGCCGGTGCCGAGCAGGCCGCCGACCGCGGCAGCGGTCGTGAGCAGACCGAAGCCGACCTCGCCGCTGTCGAGCCTCTCGATGGCGTAGAGCACGAGGACGGACCAGGCCGCGCCGAATGTGATGTTGAACGCGACGATCGTCAACGCGAGCGTCCGCACCGCGGCGTTGCCCCAGAGCCACCGGAATCCCTCAGCGAGCTCGTGGCGGATGTGCGACCGTTCGGCCTTGCCGACGCCGTGGGCAGGCAGGACGATCCTCGAGACCATCGCCGCGCTGGCGATCATGCTGCCGGCCTGCACGATGAACGGAACAGCCGCGTCCACTGCGAACAGCGCCGCGCCCAGCGGGGGGCCGACCAGTTGGTTCACGGTGACGAAGCCCGTCATGATCCGTGCGTTGCCCAACCCGAGGTCGCGCTTCTGAACCACCATCGGCAGCAACGTCGCCGAGGTCGTGTCGGCGAAGGTCTCGGCTGTACCCAGAACGAACATCGTCACGAGGACGACGGTCGTGTTGATCTGGTCGAGCGCGATCGTGGCGGTGAGCGCAGCAAGCACTGACGCCCGTGCCACGTGGACGCAAAGGATGATCCTGCGACGATCGAAGCGGTCTGCGGCGACGCCGGCGAGCAGGCCGAAGAGCAACCACGGCACGCGTTGGAGCACGACGGCGAGAGCAATGAGGAACGGATCGCGCGTCTCAGTGGCGACGAGCAGCGGACCCGCCGCCAGGGCAATTCCATCTCCGAGGTTGCTGAGCCACGACGAGCCGAGGAGCCACCGAAACGAGCGACCCAGACGAGCCGGCGCAACCGCCTCCACGACGCCCCTCACGGTTCAACCCTATGGGCGTGCACCCAATGGCGGATCTGCAGGGAACGGCTCGCGTCCGTCATCATGATCCCGTGAGTGGAAGCCGCTCGAGCCGCCGTCGGGTGCGGCAGTCGACCGAGCTCGCACAACCCGGCGTGGTGGTGTGGCAGTCCCACGACGAGGTCACCAAGGCGCGCCGACGTACAAGGTGGCTGGCGGCCGGGCTGGGCGGGTTGGCGGCGCTGTGGCTGACGGGACTGAGCAACGGAACCGGCGACAACGCCGCCCTCGGCGTGGCAATCCTCGAGACGTTCACCGTCGTGCCGCTCGTGTTCTCGCTGCTCCGCCTGCGCCGCCTGAACGGGCTCATCGCCCGTATGAAGACTCGCGACACGGACGAGCAGGAGGCGGACGTCGACGAGCTGCGGCACGTGGACGAGTCGCTCTTTCGCATCGCGCGCCTGGCAACCCAGCTGCACGGCGACGTCGCGCGAACGGCCGGGCACGAGAGCGTCGACGCGGCGGAGCGGGCTGGCAAGGAGTGGCGCCGGCTCGTCGGGCGGGAGCACGACCTCGAGCGCATCATCGACGCGACGACGAACGACGGCGCGCGAGCATCCCTCGAACGGTCGCTCGCCGCCTGCCGAAAGGACGCAGCCGCGTTCCAGGGCGAGGTCGAGGAGCTGGCCGCCGCGCTCGCGCAGCTGGTCGACGCGTCGGACGACGATCCCATCGACGCCGAGGTCATCCGCCTGCAGACGGCAAGCGATCGAATGGACGCCCTGGCCACGAGCTTCCGCGAGGTCAACGTCCTCGCCGACCAGAATCTCGGCCGCGCCACGCCGGGCGAGCAGGCCAGCCCTGGTTGAGGTGTCCTAGCTTCGCACCATGAGCGGGTTGCTTGCGGGTGTGCGCGTGGTGGAGAGCTCGATGCTGGGGCCGGCCGAGTTGGGTGGGTTGCTGGCCGACCTGGGGGCCGACGTGATCAAGGTGGAGCCGCCCCAGGGCGACTACGGCCGGCAGATGACGTGGCCCATCGTGAAGGCGGCCGACGGGGAGGGCGAGAACTCGCTGCTGTCGCTGCACGTGAACCGAGGCAAGCGGTCGATCGCAATCGACCTGCGCAAGCCCGAGGGCGTGACGGCCTACGAGGACCTGGTGCGCAACGCGGATGTGGTGATCGAGGCCATGCGCCCGGGCGCTCTCGCCAAGCGGGGCCTGTCCTACGAGCACCTGCGGGAGATCAACCCCAAGATCGTGTTCTGCACGATCTCGGGGTACGGCGCGACCGGGCCGTACAAGGACATGCCGAGCCACGGCATCGCGTACGACACGTGGGCCGGGCAGGTGCCGGTCGCCCACGACGACGACGGCACGACCTACATGCCCGAGCACACCTCGATCGGCATCCACGCCGGCCCGACCTACGGCGCCCTCGCAGTGCTGGCCGGTGTCATCCGGGCCCGGGCGACGGGCACGGGGTGCTACTTGGACGTGGCCCAGAGCGACTCGGCCGCCTACTTCGACTGGTACCGCATCGAGAGCTGGCGGGCCTACGACCGCCCCGGCGACGAGGTCTACGGCAACAAGGCCGACAACTACGAACGGCGGGCGCCGGGCACCGCCGGCATGAAAGAGGGCGTGCGCTACCAGATGTACGCGTCGGCCGACGGCCACGTGCTGTTCATGGCCAGCGAGCAGGCTTTCTGGAAGAACTTCTGCGCGGGCGTCGATCGCATGGACCTGTTCGAGCGGTGGCCCGGCAGCCAGTACGGCGACCACGCCCGCAACAACAAGGAGCTGCAGGGCATCCTCACCGAGCTCTTCCGCTCGAGGACGTCGGCGGAGTGGCTCGCCTTCGGCGACGAGCACAACACGCCCATCGCGCCGGTCAACACGCCCAAGACGATCGCCGGCGACCCGCAGTTCCAGCACCGGCTGCCGTGGATCCCCGCCGACCGCCTCGACGCCGAGATGCTGCCCTTCCCTGTCGTCGTCACCGACGCCGAGCTGCCCGTGCCCACCAAGGCCCCCGACGTGGGTCAGCACACCGACGAGGTGCTCCGCGACGCCGGCTACGACGACGCCCGCATCGCCGCCCTCCGTAAGGACGACATCGTCTTCTAGGGCCAGCAGTCTTCTAGCGTTCGCGGCATGACAACTGAGCAGCCCATCGAGCTGGTGCGACGGTTCTGCGCGGCGTGGGGTGACGGTGACGTCGACGCCCTCGTCGCCTTCTTCACCGACGACGCGGTGTACCACAACATCCCCATCTCGCCCGTCACGGGGAAGGAGGCCATCAAGACCACCATCGAGGGCTTCACGGCCGGCGTGGACAAGATCGAGTTCCGGGTCAACGCCATCGCCGCCGACGGCAACGTGGTGCTCACCGAGCGGGTGGACGTCTTCACCACGCCGGCGAAGGCCATCGAGCTGCCGGTGATGGGGACGTTCGAGACCCGCGACGGAAAGATCGCCGCGTGGCGCGACTATTTCGACCTCAACCAGTTCATGTCCCAGTTGAACGGATAGGGGAGACCCCATGGCCCTGGACCGGTACGTCGCCGAGGAGATCGCCCTCGACTGCCAGGACGGCCTACTCACCAGGCGGGAGGCCTTGCGCCGGCTGGGCCTGATGGGCCTGTCGATGGCCGCGGCCACCACGCTGCTCGCTGCGTGCAGCAATGACGACGACAACCCGCAGGCTGCGTCCACCACGCAGGCGACGACCGGTTCCACCACCCAGACGTCCGAACCCATCACGGGCGTGGGGGAGGACATCACGTTCAAGGGTCCCCGCGGCAACCTGATCGGATCCTGGGCCGCGGCCGAGACGCCCAAGGGCGCAGCGCTCGTCATCCACGAGAACCGCGGCCTCACCGACCACATCAAGTCGATCCCGCCCCGGCTGGCGGCCGACGGCTACTCGGCGCTCGCCGTCGATCTCCTCTCCGAGGAGGGTGGCACCAAGGCCATCGGCGACGAGGGCAAGGCCCAGGCCGCGCTCAGCGCCGCATCGCAGGAGCGCCTGACGGCCGACATGAAGGCCGCCCTCGACGAGCTGGCGAAGCGCGCCCCCGGCCAGAAGCTGGCCGCCATCGGGTTCTGCTACGGGGGCGGCCAGGTGTGGCAGCTCCTGCAGGCGGGGGAGCCGCGATTGGCGGCGGCCGTCCCCTTCTACGGACCGGCGCCCGACGCGCCCGACTTCTCGAGGTCGAAGGCCGCGGTCCTCGGCGTCTACGCCGAGCTGGACAACCGGGTCAACGGCTCACGCGACGCCGCCGACGCTGCGTTGCAACAGGCCGGGGTCGAGTATCAGATCCGCACGTTCGCGGGTGCCGACCACGCCTTCTTCAACGACACCGGCCCGCGCTACAACGAGAAGGCGGCCACCGAGGCCTACGACGCGCTCCTGGCCTGGTTCGGGATCCACCTGGCCTAAGCCATGCCCGGGTGGCTGCCGGCCGGCCCGCATGCGGCGGCCAGCTTGTGCAGCAGCGTCAGCAGCTGGTCACGCTCGCGTTCGCTCAACCCCTCGCAAAGGTGCTCCTCGTATTCGGTGGCGATCGCGAGTGCCTGGTCGTAGAGCTTGCGGCCCTTCGGCGTGAGGTGCAGTGCGTGGGCCCGGCGATCCTTCGGGTTGCGGCGGCGCTCGACGAGGCCCCGCTGCTCGACGTCGTCGATGAGGGCGACCATGCGGCTGGGGGGGATGTGGAGGGCCTCGCCCAGCTGTTGTTGGGACTGCCCACTCGCCATCTCGACGATGCGCAGGATGCCGAAGTGGCGGGGGTCGATGCCGAGGGGCTCGAGCGTCTCCGCGAACTGCGTGGCCGAGGTCATCCCGAGCTTGGACAGGAGGAAGCCCACACTGCCGCCCAGGACCTCGCCGGCATCGACGCCTTCGGCCATGTGACCGATACTACACCAGCTGAATAGTTCTCGACTTGAACTATCTGCGGGAACGTGGTTGGGTGGTGGCATGCCGAGCCCTTCGTCGCCCCACCCCTCTGCTCTCGTCCGGCTCGCCGACTTCTCCTACAGGCGTCGGCGCCTCATGCTCCTGCTCTGGATCGGCCTGCTCGTCGGGGTCTCCGTGCTGGGCAGCGCCTTCGCGGGCGAGCACAGCATGAGCTTCTCGACGCCTGGTGCCGACTCAGAGAAGGCGCAGGCCCTCTTGGAGAGCCGATTCGCAGCCCGCTCGGGCGAGACGATCGACGTGGTCTTCGAGGCCGACCAAGGTGTGCAGGACCCGGCCGTGCGCGCCCGGGTCGAGGCCCTCCTTGCCAAGGCCGATCAGGAGAGCCACGTCACGGGGGTGGTTTCGCCGTACACGCCCGAGGGCGCCCGCCAGATCGCGCCCGACGGCAAGATCGCCTTCGCCGCACTGCGACTCGACAGCACCTACGAGGAAGACTTTCCGATCGCCGAGACCCGGCATCTCATCACGCTCGCCGACGACGCGAGCGGCGATGGAGTGGAGTTCGACCTTTCCGGCTTCGCCGTCCAGTTCGCCGAGCAGCCCGAGTTCGGCTCGGAGTTCATCGGCATCGGTGTGGCTGCTCTCATCCTGCTCATCAGCTTCGGATCGCTCCTGGCCATGGGGCTCCCCATCCTCACTGCGATGGTCGGCCTCACGATCGGTACTGGCATCATCGGCCTGCTGACCAACGTCTTGGAGGTGCCCGACTTCGCCCCCCTCGTCGCAGCCATGATCGGCATCGGTGTCGGGATCGACTACGTGCTGTTCATCGTCACCCGATACCGGGCCAGCCTGCAGACCGGGCACGAGCCGCGGGAGGCGGTGATCACCGCGATCAACACCTCGGGTCGGGCCGTCCTGTTCGCGGGGTGCACGGTGATCATCTCCCTGCTCGGGCTGTTCCTGATGAACCTCGGCTTCCTGCGGGGCCTCGCGGTGGCGTCCATCTCCATCGTGCTCGTCGTGATGCTGGCGTCGGTGACGTTGCTCCCTGCGCTGCTCGGGTTCGTGGGCAAGACGATCGATCGTCTCCACGTCCCGTTCGTCGCCAAGAACGTGACGGGCGATCGCAACTCGCTCTCTTATCGGTGGAGTCGGCTGATCCAGCGCCGGCCCCTGCCCGCCGCGCTCGTCTGCGCCGCCGTCCTCATCGGACTGGCCCTGCCGCTCTTCGGGCTGCGCTTCGGCTTCCCCGACGCCGGCACCAGCCCCAGCCATTACACGAGCCGTCAGGGGTACGACCGCATGGCCAAGGGCTTCGGCGCCGGCATCAACGGCCCGCTGCTGCTCGTCGCCGAGGGGAGCGGTGACCTCGAGGCGCTCCGCCAGCGCGTCGCCGCCACCGACGGGGTCGTGTTCGTCGCGCCGCCTGTGACCAGTCCCGACGGCCAGGCCAACCTGCTGCTGACCTACCCGAAGGAAGGGCCGTCCTCGAGCGCCACCGTCGATCTCGTGCACCAGCTCCGCGACGACGTGCTGCCCCAGACCACGTCCGGTTCCGACCTGCAGGTGTACGTCGGCGGCTCCACCGCCGCCAGCGTCGACAACACCCAGTACGTCTCCGACCGCCTCCTGCTCTTCATCGGCGCGGTGATCGTGCTGTCGTTCCTGCTCCTGCTGGTGGTGTTCCGCTCCGTGTTGGTGCCCCTCAAGGCGGCCGTCATGAACGTGCTCTCCATCAGCGCGGCGTACGGCGTCGTCTCCCTCGCGGTGAAGGGCGGCTGGTTCGGCGGTCTGTTCGGCATCCACGAGCCCGTGCCCGTGCCGAGCTTCGTGCCCATGATGATGTTCGCCATCGTGTTCGGACTGTCCATGGACTACGAGGTCTTCCTGCTGTCCCGCGTGCGGGAGGAGTACGTCAAGACCAAGGACAACGCGTCGGCCGTGGCCGATGGCCTGGCCGCCACCGCCCGGGTCATCACCGCCGCGGCCGCCATCATGATCTCGGTGTTCCTTGCCTTCGTCCTCGGTGAGGACGTCGTGGGCAAGGTCATGGGGATCGGACTCGCGACCGCGATCCTGGTGGACGCGACGCTCGTGCGAATGGTGTTGGTGCCCGCGACCATGGAACTGCTGGGCGACGCCAACTGGTGGCTCCCCAAGTGGCTCGACCGCTTGCTGCCCGAGTTCCACGTCGAGGGCGAGTCCGAGGAGGAGCTGCAGGCCGAGCTCGACCAGCTCGCGCACGACGACGCAGCGAGAGTGAGCTAACTAGGGTCCCCGTCATGGCGGGGGACAGGTTTGACCTGACCGGCAAGGTTGCGTTGGTGACGGGTGGCAGCCGCGGCCTGGGGCGCGAGATGGTGCTGGCCTTCGCCGAGGCGGGGGCCGACGTCGTCATTGCCAGCCGCAAGCAAGAATCGTGCGATGAAGTAGCACGCGAGGTGGAGGCGCTGGGCCGCCAGGCGCTGGCCCAGGCCTGTCACGTCGGGCAGTGGGACGCGCTCGAACCGTTGGTCGACGCGGCCTACGAGCGCTTCGGTCACGTCGACGTGCTCGTCAACAATGCGGGCATGTCGCCCGTGTACCCGACGCCGGCCGACGTCACCGAGGCGCTCTTCGACAAGGTCGTCGACGTGAACCTCAAGGGTCCGTTCCGGCTGTCGGCCCTCGTCGGGGCGCGCATGATCGCCGGCGAGGGCGGCTCGATCATCAACGTCTCCAGCACGGGCGCCATCCGCCCGACGGGCGACATCATCCCGTACTCGGCGGCCAAGGCGGGCGTGAACGCCATGACCACCGGCTTCGCCAAGGCCTTTGGCCCGAAGGTGCGGGTGAACTGCATCATGCCCGGCCCGTTCATGACCGACATCACCAAGGCGTGGGACATCCCCGCCTTCGAGCGCTCGGCGCGCGCCTTCGCCATCCCGAGGGGTGGCCGCCCCGACGAGATCGTCGGGGCGGCCCTCTACCTCGCCAGCGATGCGTCGAGCTACACCACCGGATCGATCATCACCGTGGACGGCGGCTCGAGCTAGCCGTGACGCTTGAGCCGGCCGGTGCGCTTCGCCCACCGCTCGGCCGCGGAGAACACTGCGACCGAGACGGGGATGAGCACGACGGCGAACAGCGCGAGCATCACCAGGTTGGGTGTCTCGTCGGCCACGCTCGACCCCTCGATGAGGGCGCCCCGCATCCCCTCCAGCAGGTACGTCGCCGGTGAGAGATGGGATACGGCCGCCAGCCAGCCCGGCAGGGTGTCCACCGAGTAGTAGACGCCGGAGACGAGCAGCACGACGGCCTGCACCATGAACGACAGCTGCTCACCTCGCTCGGGGTAGAGCAACGGCAGCACGCCGGTCAGGATGCCGAGGCCGATGAGCGACGCGCTGCCGAGGAGCACCACGATCGCGGCCGTGACCCAGTCAGCCCGGCCGAGGTCGATGGTGAAGAACGGCAGCGCCATCACCATGATGAGCACGGTGCGGACCAGCCCGTGCAGCACGCCGAACACCGACGTGCCGATGAGCTGGGCCACGCGGGGCACGGGCGCCATGAGCGTGTGCTCGATGGTGCCCTCCCATCGCTCCCAGGTGATCACCAGGCTGATGTCGTCGAGGACGGCGGACAGGTAGGACCACACCAGCGTGCCGATCACGAGGAACAGCACGAGGTCGTTGGCCGCTCGTCCGCTGACCACGCCCTCGGTCGACAGCTGCTTGGCGATGAAGCCGATGGCGAGGGTGTTGACCACGCCGTACAGGAGCCACACGACCTCCCAGGCCCAGTGGCGCTTCCACAGGTTGGTCTGGCGCTCCACGAACGCCCAGCCGAGATTGGCCTGCTGGCGCACGGTGAACCGCCCGGTCGGAGCCGGGATGTGCAGATCAGCCATCGAGCACCACCTCCTCTTCCTCTTCGTCGTCGTCGACCGTGCGTCCGGTCAGCTCCATGAACACGTCCTCCAGGTCGATGGACTCGACCGGCCTTCCTCGGGCAACCGAGCGGCGCAGCTCGGGTGAGGTGCCCTCGGCCACGATGCGGCCGCCGGCCAGGAAGGCGATGCGGCCGCAGAGGGCCTCGGCCTCGTCCATGTCGTGCGTCGTCAGCAGGATGGTCGCGTCATGCTCCTGTTGGACCTCACGGACGAAGCGCTGCACGTCCCGCTTGCTGCGGGGGTCGAGCCCGGTCGTGGGCTCGTCCAACAGCATGAGGGCGGGCGATGTCAGGAAGGCACGCGCGACCGCGATCTTCTGCTGCTGCCCGCGCGACAGCTCCTTCACCATGGCCCGCTGGTGGTCACCCTCGAGCCCGAGACGGTCGAGGATGGCTGTCATTCGCCGACGGCTCTCATCCGGCCTCAAGCCGTATACGCGCCCGTAGAAGAGCAGGTTCTCGCGGGCCGACATCTGCCGGAAGAACGACGGGTCGGCGGAGACGCGGTTGATGAGCTGCCTGGCCTGCATCGACTGGCGCTCGATGTCGTACCCGAACACCGAGACGGTGCCCGTGTCGGCCAGCACCAGGCTCGAGAGGATGCGGATCAGCGTGGACTTGCCGGAGCCGTTGGCGCCGATCAGTCCGAAGATCTCGCCGCGGCCGACGTGGAACGACACATCCTGCACGGCGCGCACGCGCCGGCGAGGCCGTCGCGACCAGGGCGCGTGCATGCCCGGCGTGAAGGTCTTGGAGACGTCCCGCACTTGCAGCGGGGTCTGTGAAGCAAGGGATACGAGTGTCATGAGCAGTCCTCATCCGGTCGTCGTGAAGAACGGGGCGCGCACCTCGACGGTGCGGCGGAGGACTGCGGTTGTTGCCGGTCCGGCGTGGGACCTAAGCGAAGCCCTCCGCGACGTCAGCGCGGATCCTCGTGTTGACGATGCCGACCATCGCGGGACCTCCTACTGGACTCGGTCGATGGCGACCATACGACCGCGGTCGGGCGGGCGCCCGTGAATTATTCGAACTCGGCCGTAAATCGCGCCGGCATCCGGCGCGATTTACGGCCGAGAACGAGGTGTGGGGTCAGGGCTTGGGCTCCCTCGGGAGGCCGAGGATGCGCTCGCCGATGATGTTCTTGAGGACCTCGTCGGTGCCGCCGCCGATGCGCAGGGCCGGGGCTTCGAGGCGGGACGCCTGCCAGGGGGAGCCGCAGGCCGCGCCGGCCGGGCCGAGGATGCGCAGCGCGAGGTCGGACGCGTTGGCGTAGAGGCGGGCGGTCATGAGCTTGGCGATCGACGCTTCTGGCCCTGGCATGCCCGTGCGGCTGATGTCAGTGAGCATGCGGTAGTTGAGATAGCGCAGGGTGTGGGTGAGCTCGAGGACGCGAGCCAAGCGGTCGCGCACGAGCGGGTCGCGGTTGGCACCCCGCTCCTTGGCGAGGGCGATGAGGGAGTCGACCATCTCGTCCTGGCCCAGGAGCCCGCCGGCCATGAGGCGCTCGTTGAGCAGGGTGGTGATGGCGACGGTCCAGCCCGCGTTGACGTCGCCGACGACGTGGGCGGTGGGCACCCGCACGTCTTCGAAGAAGACCTCGTTGAAGTGGGCGCCGCCGTTCATCTGCTTGAGGGGCCGTACGGTGATGCCGGGCGTGCGCATGTCGAGCCCGATCCAGGTGATGCCCGCGTGCTTCTGGGCGTCGGGGTCGGTGCGCACGAGCAGCATCCCCCAGTCCGAGTACTGCGCGCCTGACGACCACACCTTCTGGCCGTTGACGACCCACTCGTCGCCGTCGCGCTCGGCTTTGGTCTTGAGCGATGCCAGGTCCGAGCCGGCGTCGGGCTCGGAGAACAGCTGGCACCAGATCTCCTCGCCCCGCCGCAGCGGCGGCAGCCAGCGCGCCTGCTGCTCCGGGGTGGCGTGGGCGATGAGGGTGGGGCCGGCCATGAGGACGCCGATGGCAAAGAGGACCTCGGGGACGTCGAAGGCCGCGACCTCCTGGTTGAAGATCACCTGCTGCATGGGCGACGCGCCGCGGCCGCCGTACTCGGCGGGCCACGTGAGGCCCGCCCAACCGGCGTCGGCCTTGCTGGCCTGCCACGCCTTGGCGACGACCAGGTCGTCAGGCGCGGAGCGGAACAGGCTGAGCACGCCGTACTCGCCGGACGCGGTGCGGCGCGTGGCGTTGGCGTCGAGCCACGTCCGGCACTCGGAGCGGAAGGCGGCTTCCTCAGGGCTGTCCGACAGGTCCATCGTGTTAGCGCAGGTTAACCTCGGCGGCGTGAAGACCGAATTCGAGACCATCCTCGTCGACGTCGACCGGGGCGTGGCCACCGTGACCCTCAACCGGCCCGAGATGAAGAACGCCATGAACCTGCTCATGGAGCAGGAGCTGCACACGGCGATGTGGGGTTTGGAGGCGGACGACGACGTGCGCGTCATCGTCGTCACCGGCGCGGGTGACGCCTTCTGCAGCGGGTTCGACATCTCTGACCCCGCCGCCTTCGGGGCCGACATGCACACCCAGCACGACAAGGAGTTGGGCACCGACTCCGACAGCGTGTCCGAGCGCGTTGCGTACTGGCGCATGGCCACGCCGGTGGTGGGCGCCATCAACGGCGCGGCGATCGGCGCCGGCCTCACGGTGCCGATGCTCTACGACGTCCGCTTCGCGGCCACCGACGCCAAGCTCTCGTTCCGCTTCACCCGGCTCGGCATCCTGCCCGACGCCGCCTCGCACTGGCTGCTGCCGCGCATGATCGGCGTGCCCCGCGCCATGGAGCTGCTCATGACCGGCCGCACCTTCAGCGGCGCGGAAGCAGCCGAGATGGGGTTGGTCAACCAGGCGGTGCCCAAGGACGAGGTGCTGGCGGCGGCCCAGGAATTTGCGCACGATCTGGCGACCAACTGTGCGCCGGCGTCGCTGGCCATGGTCAAGCGCCTGGTCAACCGCTTCCTCGCCGAGCCCGACATCAGTGCGGCCATGGCGCTGGAGACCAAGCTCGTCTGGTGGTCAGGCGAGCAGCCCGACGCCATGGAGGGCGTGATGGCGTGGATGCAGCGCCGGGCGCCCGAGTGGAAGCTGTCCAAGCACGACGCCCCCACGGAGGATCCGGCCTGATGACAGACGAGGTTCTCTACGACGTCGAGCAGCACGTGGCGACGATCATGCTCAACCGCCCCGACAAGTTGAACGCGGCGACCTTCGAGATGGGCGAGCAGCTGCAGGCCGCGTTCGTGCGCGCCGGCGAGGAGGACGACGTGCGCTGCGTCGTGCTCACCGGCGCGGGCAAGGGCTTCTGCGCGGGCGACGACGTGGAAGCGGCGTGGGGGGACCCCCGCATGGAGGCCACCATGGCCGAGCTGGGCGGCCCCAACCCGCCGCTCACGCCCGAGATTCGCGTCATCCTCGACTGCCCCAAGCCCGTCATCGCCGCGGTCAACGGCGTGGCCGTCGGCATCGGCATGGACCTCGCCCTCGCGTGCGACATCCGCCTCGCGTCGGAGAAGGCCAAGTTCGGCCAGCTGTTCGTGAAGATGGGCCTGACCGCGGATGTGAGCGGGCTGTGGCGGCTGCCCCAGCTCATCGGTGCCGAGGCGGCGGCGACGCTGCTGTTCACCGGCGACATCGTCCGGGCCGACGAGGCGTTGCGCCTCGGCCTCGTGTCGCAGGTCGTCGGCGTCGATGACGTGCTGACCACCGCCCTCGAGCTCGCCTACCGCATCGCCGAGAATCCGCCCCTCGCCACCCAAGCCATCAAGGCCGGCCTGCGCCAGGCCGCCGGCATGGGCCGCGCCGACCTCGACGACCTCGCCCGCCACGTCGGCCACTCCCTCCACCGCCTCTTCGCCACCGAGGACCACAAGGCCGCCGTCATGGCCTTCATGACCAAGCAGCCCGCCACCTTCCACGGCCGCTGACGCGAACTCGCCCGCTTTGTCGTCAGGGGTGACGGTAAAGCGGGCGAGTTCGCTCAGGGGTCAAACGGTGAGCAGGGTGCAGCAGCCGACGCCGGGGGCGCCGTAGACCTGGGTGTAGCCGACACGTGGAGTCCCAGGGACCTGGCGTTGGCCGGCGTCGCCGCGGAGCTGCAGGCAGACCTCGTGGATCTGGCGGAGGCCGCTGGCGCCGATGGGCTCGCCGTTGGCGAGGAGACCGCCGTCGGTGTTGATCGGCAGGCGCCCGCCGATCTCGGTGTCGCCGTCAGCGATCATGCGCTCCTGCTCGCCGTCGGCGCAGAAGCCGTTCTCGGCCATGTGCATGATCTCCGCGCCGGACTCGCTGTCCTGGATCTGGGCGACCTGCACCTCGTCGGGCCCGATGCCCGCCATCTCGAAGCACGCCTGCGCGGCATCGACGGTGGGGGACTGGCCCCGCTCGGCTGGCAGCCACGGCGCCATGACCTCGAAGGATCCGAAGCGGCGAGTCTTCATGGTGACGGCCCGCACCCGCACCGCCCGCTCGGTGTACCGAGCAGCTTGGTCGGCCCGGCACACCACGACCGCGGCCGCGCCCTCGTCGGGCGAGCAGAACATGTACTGCGTCAGCGGGTAGTTGAGCATCCGCGAGTCGCGGATCTCCTCCTCGCTGATCGGCTTCTGCCGCCACGCGTTGGGGTTGAGCGAGCCGTTGCGGAAGTTCTTGGCCGCCACCTTTGCCAGCGTGGACTCCGTGATGCCGAAGTCGTGCATGTAGCGGTTGATCTTCATGGCGAAGAACTGGGTCGTCAGCATCATCCCCGTGTCGCCGTACCACTTGCCCAGCCCGAGGATGGACGGATCGGGGTCGAAGGCGCCGCGCGGGTGCTTGTCGAAACCGACGACGAGCGCGTTGTCGTACATGCCCGCCTCGATGGCGTTGCACGCGGTCGCCAGCGCGGTGCCTGCCGTCGCGCAGCCGTTGTAGACGTTGACGAACGGGACGCCGGTGAGCCCGAGGCGGCCGACCATGGTGTCGGGCGAGGCCTCGCTGCCCTGCATGCCCATCATCGATCCGCCCGCCGCGAACTGCAGGTCGCTCCAGTCCATGCCCGCGTCCCGCAGCGCCTGGCGTGCCGCGTGCACGCCCATGTCCATGGCCGAGGTGCCGTCGTGGCGGCCGAATGGGTGGATGCCGAGCCCGATGATGGCGACGTCCATCACGCACCGTCCTCCACAGGGCGAAAGGCGTACGTGACGAGGCCGTCGCCGAAGGGGATGAGCACCGTCTCCATCGTCATCCCGATGCGCAGCTTCTCGGGGTCGTTCTCGGTGAGGCGGCCCTCGACGCGCGCCTGCCCCTCGAACTCGACGTAGCCGACGCCGTAGGGCACGAACGTCTCCTCCGTCTCGACGATGGCGTAGGGCGGCGACTTGGGGATGAAGTTCTGGGTCGTGAACGTCCACAGGGTGCCGCGGCGGTCGAACAGCGCCTCTTCCATGGCCTGGCTTGTGCACCGGGGACAGTCCGCCTGCTTCGGGAAGGTCATCACCCCGCAGTCCCCGCACTTGCTCCCGATCAGCTGCGGCGCGGCGCCCTCGGTGAAGAGCCCCGGTGCGACCGGCACCCGCTCCCTGGTGGCCATAGGGGCCAGTGTAAACCGTCGTTCACGCGCCCTGCGTGGTGGTTGCGTACCATCGGGGTTTGATGCGCAGATTGATGGCGGGCTTCGGGATGGCGGCGCTGCTGCTGGCCGTCGTGCCCACGCGCTCGGCCGGCCAGACGTCCGACGCGGCCGGGTACGACTACTTCAGCACCGCGGCTTTGGCCGATGGCGTGACCGGCCGCCTCGTGATCGACGAGTTCCTCGCCGTCGAGGAGTTCCTGAGCCTGTCGTCGGTGTCGGCCGAGTCCCGTCTCGAGAGCGGGCGGTCGTCGGCGCTCGCGGTGCTCCCCGACCCCGGTGACCTGGTGCTGACCCTGCCCGGCACCGCGGCCGGTCTGGCCGGCATCCCCGGCATCCCCGATTACCCCGCGGCCGTCCGGGCCGACGACCCCACCGTGCCGAAGGACGAGCTGAGCCTGGCACCCGACGCGGGCCTGGGCGCGCTTCGCCTGCTGGCCGAGGCCGACCCCGAGCACGCCCTGGGCCGGGCCTTCGTCACCGATCTGGTCGACACCGTCGGCGTGGTGCCCTTGACCGTCGGCTCCATCCGTAGCGAGGCCAGCAGCCGGCGCATCGACCCGCTCACCTACGAGGCGAGGGCGACGACGACGACCAACGACATCCGCCTCCTCGGCGGGCTGTTGCGGATCGACCAGCTCACCACCCTCGTCACCGCGAGGGTGGAGGACGGGAAGGTCACCGCGTCCACCGACGAGACTCGCATCTCCGGCGCGGAGATCGCCGGGCAGGCCGTCGGGATCGGCAAGGACGGCTTCACCGCCCCCAACCAGTCCCAGGCCCTGCAGCCCGTCGTCGACCAGTTGGCTGCGCCGCTGGCACAGGCGGGCTTCAAGGTGACGGTGACCCCGGGCGGCGTCACCCAGGCGGCGGGGCAGGCGAGCGCCGACTCGGGCACGCTCCTCATCGAGTACCGCACCAAGCTGCAGGACACCTATGACACGACGCTGTCCCTCGGGATGGGGCGCTCGACGGCGACGGTCGCCGCCGGGCGCGTCGTGGACGAGGACACGCTCGGCTTCCCTGCCGACGCTGCCACCGACCTGTCGACGGGCGGGTCCGACCTCGGCGGTGGCGACATCGGGCCCGCGGGTGTCCTCGGCTCCAACCTCGAGAGCGCGGGCGACGTCGCCGCGCCACCAGCGGGCAGCACCGACGCGGGCGGCGACGTCCGGCCCATCGTCCTCGCCGTCGATCCCATGGACTTCCGCGGGCTGTACCGGCTGCTGGCCGCGGCCGCGGCCGCCATGATCGCAGCCCGCTTCTGGGTGCTCGCCCAGACTCGCCGGCGCCCGTCCGCCCCCCGACCGAACCTACGAACCATGTGGAGGTGGTGATGGCGACCGAACGCCAGAACCCGGCCCGGCCCGCCCTCATCCAGGTGAGCCCCGACATCGTCGAGCGCCTGCGTGACCCCCGCCTGGTGCTCGCGCTGGTGGCCGGCATCGCAGGCGCCATCGCCGTCTTCGTCGGCTACTTCGGCGTGAGCGGCACGTTGGATCCGGCCCAGCAGCTGCCGTACCTGGTGAGCGGAGGCGTGGGCGGGCTGTTCCTTCTCGGCCTGGCCGCGACCCTGCTGTTCTCCACCGACTCCAGCGCGACGCGCAACGAGGTGCGTCAGCTCCGCGAGGAGATCGCCGAGCTCCGCGAGCTGCTCGAGGAAAAGAGCTGACGGGCGGAGCAGTCAAATGTGATTGGGCGAGCCATCGATCGGTCGACGGCTCGCTCGCGAGCCGCGACCGAACGGTGACTCGGTGACGGACTGGCTGCCGTTCGTCACGAGCGGCATCGTCGTCGGGAGCGTCTACGCCATCGCGGCCATGGGCCTGGTGGTCACGTACCGCACCACCGGGCTGTTCAACTTCGCCCACGGCGCGCTGGGGATGGTTGTCGCCTACGCCTTCTATCAACTGCGCACTGAGTGGGGCGTGCCCACCTTGCTCGCCGCGCTCATCGCGCTGTTCGTCGTCGCGCCCTTCATGGGACTGGCCCTCGACCGCCTGCTGTTCCGCTCGCTGGAGCGGGCGTCGCAGGCGGCCAAGGTCGTCGTGACGATGGGGCTGCTCGTGCTGCTGCAGGGCGGGGCCGTCGCCGTGTTCGGTGCCCGGCCCAAGCGGGTCGAACCCTTCCTGCCAACGGGTGCGGTGGACGTGGGCGGCGTGTACGTCGGGTACGACCAGATGATCGTCGTGGGGATCGCGGTCGCCGCGCTCATCGGCCTCGAGCTGTTCTTCCGACGCAACCGCCTCGGGCTGGTGATGCGCGCTGTCGTCGACGACCGCGACCTGGCCGAAGCGGCGGGCTTCCCGGTGGGTCGCGTCACGGGCTTCACCTGGGCCCTCGGCGTCATGCTCGCCGGGCTGGCCGGGATCCTGTTCTCGCCCCTGCTCGGGCTCGACACCATCACCCTCACCCTGCTGGTGCTGCAGGCGCTGGCCGCGGCGGTCGTCGGCCGCCTTGTCAGCCTCCCCATCACCGCTGCCGCCGCCATCGGCCTCGGCGTCGTCCTCAACCTGTCGCTCAAGGTGCTCAACGACTATCCCGACGTGCTCGACGGCGTGCGCACCAGCCTGCCGTTCCTCGTGCTCTTCGCCGTGCTCGTCTTCGCCCGCCGCGGGACCCTGCGCGAGCTGGGTGTGTCGGCGCCGTGGGCCGGGCTGCAACGAGCGGAGCCCGAAGGGTGGAAGCTCCTCGCCGTCCTGCTGCTCCTCACCGCGCTGCTCATGCCCGACCAGCGGATCTTCGCCCTCGGCACCACGCTGGTGCTGGCGTGCGCGTTCCTGAGTCTCAGCGTGCTCATCGGCAGCTCGGGGCTCATCTCGCTGACCCAGGCCGGCCTGGTTGGCACCGGTGCCTTCGCCTACATCCACCTCACCGCCGGCGCGGGCCTGCCGTTCCCCATCGCGTTGCTGCTGGCAGGCGTCGCCGCCGTCCCCCTCGGGCTCGCCATCGCCCTGCCCGCCCTCCGTCTGCCGGGGCTGTTCCTCGCGCTGGCGACCTTCGGCGTGGGTCAGCTCCTCGACGGGCTCGTCTTCAGCTCGTGGAAGTCGTTCTCAGGCGGGATCGACGGTCTCCGGGGGAGCAGGCCCGACCTCCTCACCGGTGACAAGGCCTTCGCGGTGTTCCTCGCGGTCATGGTGGTGCTCTTCGTGATCGCCATCGGCGCCCTGCGCCGCTCGGGTCTGGGCCGGGCCCTCGTCGCCCTGCGGGACAGCCCGGCTGCCTCCGCATCCCTCGGTCTCGATCCGCTGTGGCCCCGGGTCTCCATCTTCGTCGTGTCCGCATTCCTCGCGGGTGTGGCCGGCGGCCTCTACGCGGGCCATCTCCAGGTCGCCAGCAAGACCTTCTTCTCCACGTTCACGTCGCTGCTCTGGGTCACGGTCGTCGTCGTGGGCGGGGTGCAGAGCGTGTGGGGGGCGCTGGCCGCTGCCTTCCTGCTCCAGTTCCTCCCCGACGTGGTGTCGACCGGCGACCCGAGCGAATGGCTGGCGCCCATCTTCGGCGTCGGAGCCGTTCTCCTCGCCACCCGACCCGGCGGCCTCGTCGGGCTGCTCAACCGGTATCGAGGCGGACGGTTGGTCGGCCGTCTCGAAGCACCCGAGCCCGACCCGGAGCCAGCGAATGTCTGACGCCTTCCTCGTCGCCGACGACGTGACGGTGCGCTTCGGCGGGCTCACCGCTGTCGACGCGGTGTCGCTCACGGCTGACCGAGGCGAGGTCGTCGGCGTCATCGGTCCGAACGGCGCGGGCAAGACCACGCTGTTCAACGCCCTGGTCGGTGCGGTCCCGTGTGACGGTGACGTGCGCATCGCCGGGCACGGGGTCGTCGGCTGGTCGCCCGCCCGTCGGGCGCGGGCTGGGCTGGGCCGCACCTTCCAGCGTCTCGAGCTGTTCGGTTCCATGACCGTCGAGGAGAACCTTCGCTTCGCCACCGAGGCGGGCGCGCTGAGCGAGCGACCGTGGCGGATGCTGGCCCGCCGGCGTTACCAGGACACTGACCGCGCCGACGCCATGCTCGACCGACTCGGCATCGCCGATCTGGCCTCGACGCCCGCGGCCGACCTCCCGCCGGGCTCGGCCCGCCTGCTCGAGCTCGGGCGGGCCCTGTGCGCCGAGCCCGCGGTCGTGCTGCTCGACGAGCCGTCGTCCGGCCTCGATGTCACCGAGACGGCTGCCTTCGGCGAGACCCTGCGGGCGGTGGTCGGCGAGCTCGGCATCGGCATCGTCCTGGTGGAGCACGACGTCTCGTTGGTCATGAGCATGTGTCAGCGTCTCTACGTGCTCGAGTTCGGACGCTGCATCGCCAGCGGGCCGACTGCGGAGGTGGCGGCGTCGCCCGCGGTGCAGGAGGCCTACCTCGGCGATGTGGCGGCCACGTGAGCGCGCTGCTCGAGGTCGAGGGCGTCAGGGCCGGGTACGGGCAGGGCAACGTGCTGCACGGCGTCGACGTCGCCGTCGATGCCGGTCGGGTCGTCGCCGTGCTGGGGCCCAACGGCGCGGGCAAGTCCACGCTGCTGAAAGTGATCGCCGGCTTCCTGCGTCCCGAGAGCGGTCAGGTGCGTCTCGACGGCGCTGACGTGGTGGGCGCTCCGCCCTCGGAGCTGGCCCGGTGCGGGCTCTACTGGCTGCCCGAGGGTCGCGCCGTGTTCCCGAGCCTCACCGTGGACGAGAACCTGCGCCTGTCGTCAGGCGCGCCCGAGCGTGACGCGCGGGACTTCGACGCGGCCTTCGAGGCGTTCCCTCGGCTGGCCGAGCGCCGCACGCAGGCCGCCGGCACCATGAGCGGGGGCGAGCAGCGCATGCTGGCCCTGGCCCGGGCGTTCCTCGCCGAGCCCCTGGTCCTCCTCCTCGACGAGCCATCGCTCGGGCTCGCCCCGAAGGTGGTGGACGAGGTGTTCGCGGGCATCGGCCGGTTCCGCGACGGCGGCACCGCGGTCGTGCTCGTGGAGCAGTACGTGCACCGCTCGCTGGCCCTGGCCGACACCGCCGTCGTGCTCGAGCGGGGCGAGGTGGGCTTCGCGGGCCCGACCAAGTCGCTCGACGCCGACGAGGTGGGGGCGCGCTACCTGGGAAGCGCGGTCAGCACACGAAGTCGGAAACGGCGGGCTCCACGATCTCGCCGGTGAACTTGCCGACGAACCCACACCGGCCCTCGGGGTGAGGACCGGGGGGCCACGATTGCGTCGGGATCATCCCGCCCAGCGTCTCGTTCTTCACTGCGTGCAGGGCCTCGATGATCTGGGGCCCGCCGATCTTGCCCGTCTTGCCCTTGAGCGCGACCTCCAGCAGCTTGCCGCTGAGCCAGGTGAAGAGGAAGGCGGAGTCCTCTTCGAGGCTGGGGTCGTACCGGTCGACCGCCCGCTTGATCTCCTGCTGGGCGGGCGAGGGTCCGTACGCCAGCCGGTACGACACGCCGGTGAACGTGTTGTTGGTCGTGAGGTCCTTGGCGGCACGGATGCTCTCCACGGAGCAGGCGGCCGACAGCCACATCGGGTTGAAGCGCTGGCGCCGGGCCGCGTCCCAGAAGCGGTTGCAGGCAGCGTGTTCGAGGGCGAGGTAGATGATGTCGGCGCCCGCGTTGCGGGCGTTGATGACTTCGCCAGTGAAGTCGGGCGCGGCGAGGGAGACTCCGGTGAAGGCGACGACCTGGCCCCCGCGCTCCTGCCACGCGTCACGGAACGACTCGCCCAGGCGACGAGGGGCCTCGGCCTCGTTCACGTAATAGATGGCGGCCTTGCGCTGGGGCAGGTTGGCAATGGCCCAGCGGGCGATGGGGATGGCGCGTGCGTAGGTCTGCCCGCTGATCGGGAACGCGTTCGGGGAGGTGAACCACCCGTTCTCGGCGCTGTCGCCACCGATGGCGGGGATGTTGTGCTGCTCGAGGAACGGCACGCCCGCCGAGAACGTGAGGGGCGCCACGTTGATGAAGGCGACGGCGCGCTCCTCGAGGATGAGGCGACGCACCGCGGCAGCGTGCTTGCCTGGGTCGCCGCCGTCGTCGGCCTGCACGATGCGCACGGGACGGCCGGCCAGCCCGCCGTTGGCGTTGACCCACCGCTGCCAGACGTTCAGGCCGCGGAACGACTTGGCAAGTGCCGAGCCGACGATGCCCGAGCGGGTGCCGACCGCGCCGATGATGATGGGATCGCCGCTGGCCGCGGTAGCGCCCGCCGCCCCGCCCGTCGCGCCCGACGCTGCGCCGCCGGGCCGGGTCGCAGTCGCGCCGCCGGAGGACGAGCCGGCCGCCGCTCCGGCCGCCGCGCCCCCCGCGGTGTCAGTGCCTGCGGCCGCGTCGCCCACCGTCGCGTCGTCGCCAGTGGTGGCGTCTGCGTTGACGTTGTCCGTTTGCCGGCCCGAGGCATCGAGCCCCGGGTGGGGCACGCGAGTCCCGCAGGCGGCGATGGTCATGAGCGCGGCGAGGACGATGACGACCACCCTGATGCGCATAGTCACTCGCCCCAGTGGAGCGCGGCCAGCGTCATGCGGGTGATCAGCTGCTTCTGCCCATCCTTGTCCAGGGTGCCGCGGTAGGTCGCCACGGACGTCTGCAGGGCGCTGATGGCGTGGATGGCGAGGAGCAGCTCGGCGCTCGACAGGTCGGGGCGGAGCTGGCCCAGCACCTGCACCCACGCGTCGCGCATGCGCCGGTGCAGCCGGTTGAGGCGGTTACGCGCCTCGGGCTCGAGGTTGCGCGCCTCCTGGGTGTAGATGGCGGTCAGGGGGCCGTCCTCGACGCAGGCATCGGAGGCGTACTCGGCCAGCAGGCGCAGGGCCTCCTCGGGGTCGCCGTTTGCGGCCTCGATGGCGCGGTCCACCACGTCCTGCAGCCGGCCCACGGCCCGCTCCACGAGGGCGACGAGCAGGTCCTGCTTGCTGCTGAAGTGGCGATAGAAGGCGGGCCCGGTGACGCCCACCGCGGCACCGATCTCGTCGATGCCCGTGCCCGCGAAGCCGTGCTCGAAGAACAGCTTGGCTGCCTCGGTCAGGATCATCTCGCGACGGCTGGGCGCCGATGCTGTCTTCGCGTTGCCGGCCATGTGAACAAATGTTAACAATGCGGGATGGAAGCCCGCGCTCTCGTCGAAGAACGGGTCGAAAAGCTCCTCGCCGAGCACGATCCCCGGACCGCGGAGCCGGCCGACCTGTGGGGCGCCCAGTACGACTTGGGCCTGGCGTGGGTGCACTTTCCCGAGGGCAAGGGGGGCCTCGGCATCGACCCCAAGCTGCAGGAGCTCGTCGACCTGCGCCTGCAGCGCCTGGGCGGACCGACGAACATGCTGCGCAACTTCATGGGCGTCGGCATGGCCGCGCCCACGCTCGTCACCTACGGGTCCGAGGACCAGCAGAACCGCCACCTGCGGCCGATCTTCACGTGCGAGGACATCTGGTGCCAGATGTTCAGCGAGCCGGGGTCGGGCTCCGACGTCGCGTCGCTGTCGACGCGTGCCGAGCGCGACGGCGACGAGTGGGTGG
>JBEEFQ010000185.1:0-9539 GCA_041166245.1 Actinomycetota bacterium
CGCACCGACATCGGCCGCGAGATCATCGTCAAGATGCTCGAGCAGGGCGTCATCGTCGGCAAGCCGGGCGACTCCGACCCCGGCGCCATCGCCCTGCTGCGCAAGCTGTCGCGGGTGAGCCGCAAGCGCTGGCCGGAGACGGCCGTTGAAGCGCCGAGGCTCATGCCGCCCCCGAAGCCCAAATCAGACCCGGCGCCTGCGCCGGCACCCGCATAAGGAGCACATCTCATGGCCGAAGCCGTCATCGTCGCCACCGCCCGCACGCCCATCGGGCGCGCGTTCAAGGGCTCGCTCAAGGACGTGCGCGCCGACGACACCGGCGGCTTCATCGTGCAGGAGCTGATGAAGAAGGCGCCGGCGGTGGATCCCGCGTCGGTGGAGGACGTCATCTGGGGCGCGGCCAACCACGTCGGTGAGCAGGGCGCCAATATGGCCCGTCAGGTCGGGCTGCTGGGCGGCCTGCCCGACACCGTCCCCGGCTCCTCGGTCAACCGCTTCTGCGCGTCGTCACTGCAGTCGATCCGCATCGCCTACCACGCCATCAAAGCGGGCGAGGGTGACACCTACGTGGCCGGCGGCATGGAATGGGTGAGTCGAACCGCGGGCAAGGGGTTCAGCAAGGAGGACGTGAACCCGCGCTTCGCCGACGACACGCGCAACGATTTCATCAATCACGTCTACATCCCCATGGGCATGACGGCCGAGAACGTGGCCGAGAAGTACGACATCAGCCGGCAGCGCATGGACGAGTACGCCGTCCTCTCCCAGAGCCGCGCTGTCGAGGCCCAGAAGAACGGCTTCTTCGAGCGTGAGATCAGCCCCGTCGAGTTGCCGGACGGCACCTTCATGACGGCAGACGAGTGCCCGCGGCCGGGTACCGAGCTCGACAAGCTGGCTCAGCTGCCGCCCGCGTTCAAGGAGGACGGCCGCGTCACTGCCGGCAACGCCTGCCCCCTCAACGACGGCGCCGCCGCCGTCCTCGTCATGGACGAGGACAAGGCCCGCTCCCTCGGGCTCACGCCGCTGGCCCGCATCGTGGCCTCCGCCGTGTCCGGCCTCGCCCCCGAGATCATGGGCGTCGGGCCCATCGAGGCGTGCCGCAAGGTCCTGGCCCAGGCGGGCATGGCCATCGGCGACATCGACGTGGTCGAGCTGAACGAGGCGTTCGCGGCTCAGGTGCTCCCGGTCTGCGACGAGGTCGGCATCTCCATCGAGAACCAGCTCAATCCGCACGGCGGCGCCATCGCTCTCGGCCACCCGTTCGGCCAGACGGGCGCCCGCATCATGGGCACCTTGATCAACGACCTGCAGACCCTCGACAAGACCTACGGGCTCGAGACCATGTGCGTGGGCGGCGGCCAGGGCATGGCGATGATCATCGAGCGCCTCTAGACATCCCACGACCTGCGAACCGGGCCGTAGATCGCGCCGGGTTCCGGCGCGATTTACGGCCGAGAACGGATTAGCGGCGCGAGAGTGCGGTCCTGATCTGGTCGAGGTGGGTGCGGTCGTGGGCGACCATGCGTTTGGCGATGATCTCCACCGTCAGCATGCCGTCGGTGTCGTGGATTCCGGCCCGCAGCCATTCCTCGTCGGCCAGTGACTCGAACAGCCTGACGTTGGCGTCGCGCAGCGCCCGCCAGCGGGCCAGGCTCACTCGCGCGTCCTCGTCGAGGGGGCCGAACCGCTCCACCCAGGCCTCCTCGTCGTACCAGGTGAGCCGGGGTCGGTCCTGGGCGACCATCAGGCGGAGCCGCATGGCGTAGGCGAGCTCGGCGTCGGCCAAGTGGCCGATGACCTCGCGAGCCGACCACTCGCCCTCGGCTGGCCGCCGCTCGAGCTGCTCGTCGTTCACCCCGCTCACCAGCGACACGAGATCGCGCGCGGTGGCACGGACGTGCTCGAGTGCGGTCAGGCGGTCGTCGCTCATGGCAACACGCTAGACAGGCGCACCCATGGACCCGGGACCGCTGCGTGACGCACTGACGCTGGCGGCCGGGGTCGTCACCGGTGTGCTGTCGGCCGCTTTCGGCGTGGGCGGTGCCGTCATCTCCACGCCGGCCATCCGCGCCCTGGGCGCGCCGGCCGCCCTCGCCGTCGGGACGACGCTGCCCTCGATCCTCCCGAGCGCCATCACCGGGACGCTGCGCTACTCCCGCGAGGGGCTCATCGAATGGCGCGTCGTGCGGTGGACGGCGCCTGTCGGGGTGATGGCGGCCGTCGGCGGATCGCTGCTGTCGAAGGTCGTGCCCGGCGACGGCCACTGGCTGATGGTGCTGACCGCGGCCCTGCTCGGCTTCACCGCCTACCGCATGGCGCGCCAAGCCGACGAACCACCGCTCGTCGCGGCCGAGCCCGACGAGATCGCCGCCGGGCATCCGCGGCGTGACGATCGCAACGACGGGCCAGGGGTCCTCGTGGCCGTCGGTGCAGTGGCAGGCCTGCTGTCCGGGCTCCTCGGGGTGGGCGGCGGCATCGTCATGGTCCCCGGCTTCACCGAGGTGGCCCGCATCCCGTTGAAGACGGCCATCGCCACGTCGCTCGCGTGCGTCGGGATCTTCGCCATCCCCGGGACCGTCACCCACGCCGCCCTGGGCGACATCGACTGGCGGTTCGCCTTCTGGCTGGCGGTGGGCGTCGTGCCCGGTGCCCGGCTCGGTGCGGCCGCAGCCATCCGCGCCACCAACCGTCGCCTCCGCCTCGCTGTCGCGATCTTCCTCGGCGTCGTCAGCGTGCTCTACGCCGGCGGTGAGCTGATCTCCCTCGCCCGCTGAAACACCGCGTCGAACATGGGCACGGTGAGCTTGCCCGTGAACGTGTTCTGCTGCGAGGGGTGGAACGAACAGATGATGGTGCGCCCGTCGCCTGCCGCCACCTCCACTCCATGGCCGAATCGGGGCCGGGGCCGCACACCCAACACTCGGGTGAGGTTGTCGTAGGCGAACTGACCGAGGGCCACGAGCACCCGAACGCGCGTGAGGAGCCGCAGCTCGCGTTCGAAAAACGGCAGACACGTGTCGCGTTCGTCGACGGTCGGCTTGTTGGCGGGCGGGGCACACCGGACGATGGCGGCCACGTACGCGTCGTCGAGACGGAGACCGTCGTCGACCGCGACGCTCGTGGGTTGGTTGGCATAGCCGGCGCGATGGAGGGCGCTGAACAGCCAGTCGCCCGACCGGTCGCCGGTGAACACCCGACCGGTGCGGTTGGCGCCGTGGGCCGCGGGGGCCAGCCCTACCACGAACAAACGCGCGTCGGGATCGCCGAAGCCAGGGACGGGACGACCCCAGTAGTCCTCGGCCGCGAACGACGCCCGCTTCTCCGCCGCGACCAGCTCGCGCCACGCCACGAGCCGAGGGCAGGCCCTGCACTCGACGATCTCCGCCGAGACTTGGGCGAGGGAATCAGGCACAGCGCAACGGTAGGTTGGACCTTCCGTCATGCCCACGCGTCGCCCAAAGCCTCCGGCTCCGACCACCGTCCTCTTCGTCCGCCACGGGCAGACGGCGACCACAGGGACGGTGCTGCCCGGCCGTACCCCGGGACTGCACCTGTCGGACACTGGCCGCCAGCAGGCCGAGGCGGTCGCCAATCGACTCGTCAGCACCAACGGCAAGATCGAGGCCGTTTACGCCTCGCCCTTGGAGCGCACGAAGGAGACGGCCGCTCCCATCGCCAAGCGCTTGGGTCTGCGGGTGCGCGTCGAGCGCGACCTCCTGGAATGCGACTTCGGCGAGTGGACGGGCAAGCAGCTCAAGGCGCTCATGAAGCTGCCCGAATGGCACACTGTGCAGCGCTACCCCAGCGGGTTCCGCTTCCCGGGCGGCGAGAGCTTCCCGGAGATGCAGGCTCGCATCGAACGGGCCGTCGCCCGCATGCGCGACCGACATCCAGGCGAGACCGTCGTCGCTGTCAGCCACGCCGACCCGATCAAGGCGCTCGTCGCCGCCGCGGTGGGCACCCACCTCGACCTGTTCCAGCGCATCGTGATCTCACCCTGCTCGGTGACGGCGATCACCTTCGGCGCCGGCGGTCCCACCGTACTCGGCGTCAACTCGGTCGGCGCCCTGTCGGAGCTCAAACCATCATGAGTGGCGAGGGCTACGAGCTGAGCGACGTGGACCGCTTGACGGTCGGCACCCAGGGCCCGACCGGGCAGCGCGTCTTCTACCTCCAGGCGCGCGCCGGTGCCGAGGTGGTGACGGTGAAGCTCGAGAAGCAGCAGGTCGGCGCCCTCGCCCGCTATCTCGGCGAGGTGCTGGCCGATTTGCCCGACGTCGGCGCCCTGCCGGGCGAGCTCGAGCTGGAAGAGCCGATCGAGCCGCGCTTCGTGGTCGGCGTCCTCGGCGTGAGCTACGACGACGCGACCGACCGCGTCGTGCTCGTCGCCCAGGAAGCGTCTGCCGGTGGGGAAGACGCGGACGACGACCCCGACGCCAGTGTCCTGCGAGTCACCGCCACGCGGGAGCAGGTCGCGGCGCTCGCCATCCGGGGGACGGCGCTGGTGGAGGCGGGACGGCCGCCGTGTCCGCTGTGCGGCTACCCCCTCGACCCTGCGGGGCACGTGTGCCCGAAGACGAACGGCCATCGGGCACCGAGGCTCTGACCGCCCTCCTCCACGGCGACGTGGAGCTGGAGGGACGGCTGCCCTGGAGCTCGAACGCGACCTTCGTCGTGGTCCTCTGCTGCGACGGTGCGTCCAGTCGCGCCGTCTACAAGCCCGGCCGTGGTGAGCGCGAGCTGTGGGATTTCCCGGGCGGCCTGTACCGGCGGGAGGTCGCGGCCTACGTGGTGTCCGAGGCTCTCCGCTGGAACCTCGTCCCCGAGACGGTGACCCGGGCCGACGGTCCCTTCGGACCGGGCTCGTACCAGCGCTTCATCGAGGCCGACTTCAGCCAGCATTACTTCACCCTGGTGGAGGACGAGCGCCACCACGATGCGCTGCGGGCGATCGCTGCGTTCGATCTGCTCGTCAACAACACCGACCGCAAGAGTGGCCACTGCATCATCGACGGCGACGGACGCATCTGGGGCATCGACCACGGCCTCTGCTTCCACGAGGATCCGAAGCTCCGCACGGTGATCTGGGACTTCGCGGGCGAGCCCATCGATGCCGGCCTCCTCGACGACGTGGAGCGATTGGCGACGTCCCTGCCGCCCGAGCTCAACGCCCTGTTGGACGGCGCCGAGCGCGCTGCGCTCGCCCGGCGAGCAGCCGCCCTCGTGCGCAGCGCGCGCTTCCCCGATCCGGATCCGTCGCACCGCCCGTACCCGTGGCCGCTCGTCTGATGAGCGAGCCTGCGGAGCGAACCGTGTGGTGGAGATGGACCTCCATCGAGCTTGCCGAGATGGGGGTCCAGTGAGCGAGCGGGAGCGCGATCCGAACCTGACGGCCCGCACGACGGACCTGATCGACGGCGGCGACATCGACGGCCTCCTCGTCGAGGTCGACCGGCTGTGCGACGAGGGCCAGTGGGGGGCGCTGTACCGCTTGCGCGAGCTGTGCAAGCGGGCACTGCAGCGGGGCAAGCAGCTGTGGCCGGTTGCGGCCCACGCCGAGTACCGATTGGCGCTCGAGGCCCCCGGTGCGTGGGCCGCTCGCATGCTGGAGCAGGGTGCCGGGCGCTTCTCGTTCGGCCCGCTGCCCGAGGTCGCAGCGTCGAGCCACGAGTGGGACGAGCTGGCCGGCGACCTGCCGGCCGGGCCCGTCGGGGCCATGGCGGCCCACGAACGCGTCGTTCGCGGCGAGGACCTGACCGGCGACGACCGCGTCGACCGCCACGTGCTCGAGCTGCCGCTCGGGCTGCAGGCTTGGGAACCCGATTACCCCCTGGCCGAGTACCTGCCCCACGAGGCACGGTTCCCGACGCCGCGACCCGTCCTCGCGCTGCGTCCGGCTGACGTACCCCCGGCCCCCGCCGTCCGGCTCGAGGACCCCGAGACCGAACGCGCCCTCGTGGAGCTGGCGGCGGCCTGGTCCACGGAGTCCAACGGGCGGGCCGAGGCGGTGGGCGTGGCTGGCGGCGCGGTCGAGGCCATCGCCGCCCTCGGGGTGCACCGCGCCCGCACCGCCGAGATCGACGTGGAGATGGCGATGGCGTGGATGGCGTGGGCCGCGGCCAGCGGCGGCGCCCACGGCCGGCGGCGGGGCATGGCCGCGGGACGGTTCGGCGCGTGGTGGGCGCTCGCCGCCCTCGTCGGCCTGCTCGACCTCTGGCCTGTCCCCCCCGACGAGCTCGAGGCCGCGTCGGCCGGCCTGCAGTTCCACCTCTGGGACGCGGGCGAGCCCGACACCGGCTGGTCCCTGCACCTCGCGGTCGAGGACCCCGACCAGGGCATCGCCTGGGCCATTTCCGCGTCCGATTCGGCCTGACTCTCAGCGAACTCGCCCGCTTTACCGTCACCCCTGGCAATAAAGCGGGCGAGTTCGCTCAGGGCAGGGTTCCGAGGACCCGGTCGGTGTAGCCGTTGGCGAAGCGGCCGTCGGGGTCGAGGCGCTTGCGGACGGCCTGGAAGTCGTCCCAGTGCTCGTAGCGAGGCGCGAGGGTCTCCGCAGTCTGGAAGTGGAGCTTGCCCCAATGCGGACGACCGCCGTGCTCGTTCATGATCGCCTCGACGGCCCGGAAGTACTGCTCGTACGGTCTGCCCCGAAACACGTGTACGGCGATGTAGCAGGACTCGCGTCCACTCGCGGTCGACAGCCAGACGTCGTCGGCCGCGGTGAACCGCACTTCGATGGGGAAGGTGATCTGCAGCCCACTGCCATCGATCCACTCCCGCACGGCCCGCAGCGCGTCGGCGCCCGCCGCACGCGGCACCGAATACTCCATCTCGTAGAAGTGCACGAGCCGGGGGCTGGCGAAGGTGAGGTGGCTGGGCTTCACGTAGTCACTGCGACCTGCGCTCGGGATGGCGTGCGCCACCCGCCGGTACCACTGGGGCCGTAGCCGTCCTACCCACTGGGCGATGCCGAAGCCGACGTTCTCGAGCAGCACCTTCTCGTAGAGCTCACGCCAGCGGGGGTAACCCCCGACCGGATCGGTCGTGCGGTTGTTGCGCTTGGTCAGCGTCCACCCCGTGTGGGGCACGTAGAAGAACTCGAAGTGGTCGTTGCCGTCGACCAGCCCGTCGAGCTCATCCAACACGCGGTCGAGCCGCATGGGCTCCTCGACGGCGTGCAGGTTGAACGCAGGCACGCACTGCAGCGTGATGGTGGACAGCAACCCGAGCGCACCGAGCCCGACGCGGGCCGCGGCGAACACGTCGGGCTCCTCCTCGGCCGAGCACGCCAGCACCGAGCCGTCGCCGGTGACGAGCGAAAGGGCCCGCACCTGGGTCGCGATGCCCCCGAGCTTCGCCCCGGTGCCATGTGTCGCCGTGGAGATGGCCCCCGAGATGGTCTGGTAGGCGATGTCGCCCAGGTTGGGCATGGCCAACCCATGGGCGGCCAGCTGCTTGCTCAGCGCGGCGATGGTGATGCCCGACTCGACCGTCACGCGTGTGCGGTCGACGTCGAGCACGCGTGCGTAGCGATCGAGCTGCACCTGCACGTCGGGTGCGAGCCCGATGTCGGTGAACGAGTGCCCGCTGCCGATGGCCTTGACGCGACGGGCGCGCTTCACCACGGCGCAGAGCTCGGGCTCCGAGGCGGGGTGCTCGACCGAGGTCGGCGTGCATCGCTGGTTCCCGGCCCAGTTGGACCAGGTGCCTCCAGCGACGCGGATCACATCAGCCCTTGGCTTTCAGCGCCTCGATCAGCTTGGGCAGGACCTTGTGGACGTCGCCCACGATGCCGAGGTCGGCGATCGAGAAGATCGGCGCTTCCTTGTCCTTGTTGATGGCGATGATGTTCTTGGCGCCCTTCATGCCCACCAGGTGCTGGGTCGCGCCGGAGATGCCGCAGGCGATGTAGACGTCGGGCTTGACCGTCTTGCCGGTCTGGCCGACCTGGTGCGAGTAGGGCACCCAGCCCGCGTCGACGATGGCGCGCGATGCGCCGGCCGCGCCCTTGAGCAGCTTGGCCAGGTCCTCGATCATCGAGTACTTCTCCTGCTCGCCCAGACCCCGTCCGCCGGAGACGACGACAGCGGCCTCGTCGAGCTTGGGACCGGTGGTCTCCTCGACGTGGCGCTGCAGCACCTTGGCCGTGTTGGTGGCACCGGTGTCGGGCACCTCGAGGTTCACGACCTCGGCCGAGCCTTCGCCGCCCGCCTCGGCCACGAACGTCTTGGGCCGCACGATGACCATCCACGGCTTCTCGCCGGTGAAGCCCGCCTTCACGATCGTGGAGCCGCCGAAGACCTGGTGGCTGATGGTGACGGTGTCGCCTTCGACCTCGAGGCCGCTGGCGTTGGTGAGCACGGTGCGATCGAGCTTGGCCGACAGGCGGCCGGCGGTGTCGCGGCCGTCGTAGGTCGAGGCGAACATGATCAGGTCCGGGGCGTCGCCCCCCTTGATCTTCTCGGCGAGCGCCGACGCGAGCGGGACACCGACCAGGGCGCCGGCCGCGTCGACAGCCAGCACCTGCTTGGCGCCGAACTGGCCGAGCTGACCGGCGATGGCACTGACATCGTCGTCACCGGCGTAGAACGCAGTGACGTTGGACCCGATCTCCCGGGCCTTGGTGAGCAGTTCGAGGGAGCCGGGGCGCACCTTGCCCTCGGCTGCCTCTGCGTGGACCCAGACGTTTTCGATGGCCATGTTCTTCAAATCTCCCTAGATGACCTTGAGCTGCTCGAGGAACGCGACGATGCGCTCGTGGGCGTCACCCTCGTCCTCGACGATCTCGCCCGCCTGCCGTTCTTCGGCCGCGGTGATGTCGTTGATCTGCTGGCCCGCCCCGCCCCAACCGACGGCGCCGGCGTCGACGCCGAGGTCGGCGACGGTGACCTCGTCCACCGGCTTGCCCTTGGCGGCCATGATCCCCTTGAAGGACGGGTACCGGGGCTCGACCACGCCGGCGGTGACGGTGACGAGCGCCGGCAGCGGCACCTCGACCTCGTCGTAACCGGCCTCGGTCTGGCGGTCGACCTTGACCTTGCCGTCGGCGATCTCGATGTGCTTGGCGAAGGTGACCGACGGCAGGCCGAGGAGCTCGGCGATCTGCACGGGCGTGGTGCCCGTGTAGCCGTCGGTGGACTCCGTCGCCGCCATCACCAGGTCGGGCTCGGCCCGCTTGATGGCGGCAGCCAGCACCTTGGCGGTGCCGAGGGCGTCGGAGCCCTGCAGGCTGTCGTCGGAGACGAGGATGGCCTTGGCCGCGCCCATGGCGAGGGCGGTGCGCAGCCCGCTCACCTCGTTGTTGGGGGCCATGGACACGAGGGTGACCTCGCCGCCGCCGGCCTTGTCGACCAGCTGCAGCGCCATCTCGACGCCGTACGCGTCGGAGTCGTCGAGGATGAGCTTGCCCTCGCGGACGAGGGTCTTCGTACTTGGATCCAGCTTGCCGGGGGTCGCCGGATCAGGGATCTGCTTCACGCAGACGACGACGTTCATGGCGAGGGATTGTGGTCGACGATGGGAGCCAGGACCAACTCAGG
>JBEEFQ010000186.1:0-3611 GCA_041166245.1 Actinomycetota bacterium
ACCTCCCAATGGCCGAGCCTGACCACGATCGGTGGCGTCGCCTACGTCGCCTGGACCGAGGACAACGCAACCAGCTCGTTGCAGATCCGGGTGGCGCGCCTGAACGCGGCGGGGACGGCCTGGGTGCAGGTCGTCGGCGGCGCGAGCCCGATCAACCAGGCAAAAAACGGCAGGCAGGCCTTCCAGCCGGACCTGATCGGGATCGGTGGCGTCCCGTACGTCACGTGGACCGAGGACGACGCCCCCTACAACCAGATCCGGGTGGCGCGCCTGAACGGGGCGGGGACGGCGTGGGAGCAGGTGGTCGGCGGCGCCAGCCCGATCAACCAGGATCCCCGCCAAGACGCCGGAGTTCCGCGCCTGACCGCGGTCGGCGGCGTTCCGTACGTCGCTTGGTACGAGCCTGACGGCACCAACGTCGAGGTGCGGGTGGCGCGTCTGAACCCGGCCGGGACGGCGTGGGAGCAGCCGGTCGGGGGGGCGAGCCCGATCAACCAGGCCCCTGATGCAAACGCATCGGGCCAGCTGAGCCTGACCACGGTGGGCGGCGTCCCCTACGTCTCCTGGAAGGAGGGCAACGGGTATTTCCGGGTCAGTCGCCTGGAGCCGGAGTTTCTGGGCTCGAGCGTGGCCTCAAACGACACCAGCGCCACGTTCGTCACCGACGTCAGGACGTACGGGCTCGAGTACCCGGTGGGCTTCGAGTACGGGCTCGGGTTCGGGTCCTCAACGACGACGGTCGAGACCTCGGGCAACATCGACACGATCACACGCACCGTGACCGGGCTGAGCCCGAGCACCACGTACCAGTTCCGGCCGTTCGCCACCGCCGGTCTCCCGGCGCCGCGAGTGACCGGAGCAGCCGAGTCGTTCGTGACGAGCCCGCAGAACGGGCCGGGCGCGACGGGGCCAGGTGGCACGCCGGGCGCAACCGGGCCGCAGGGCGCAACCGGGCCGCAGGGCCTTGCTGGGCCACAGCTCGCCCGAAGCGACGCAGGTGTGGCTTGCAAGGTGAGCAAGCCAAGGCGTCGCGTGAAGTGCACGGTCACCTATCCCGAGGCGGGAGCGAGGACGGTAAGCCTCGAGCTGATGCGGCGCGGCAAGGTCATCGCCCGCGGCGAGGCCAGCAGCCCGAAGCGCTCAATCGTGCTGCGCCTACCGCGCGCCAAGAAGGGCAGCTACAGCCTGCGGATCATCACGATCGGGCAGGACGGGTCAGAACACACGAGGCGTCAGACGCTCCGGATCCGCTAGCCGCCAAGGCCACACGAGCTCCGCCGGCTTCGGCCGGCGGAGCCACAGATCGTGACCGTCGCGGACCAACGCGGCGGTCGCGGTCGCCAGTGGCCGGCACCTTGCCTTTCCGGGCTCACCCAAGGAGAAAGTACCGATGGACCACCACACAACCGTGACGAAAGTCGCCGCGGCGGCCGTTCTGATCGCTGCCGCAACGGCAACCGCAGCTCCCGTCGCCCACGCCCGCAGCGTGCGTGTGACGGGCCATGTTCTCACTCCGCCCGCGAACAGTGGACGGTCGGTCGCGGTGCCGGTGTTGTTGAGCTCCGGCGCGGAGCGGCGGCTGAGCGCGGGCACTCCGGTAGTGCGGTTGCTGGTGAAGCGTGGCGCGCGCGTACTCGCGCCTCGCCCGCTCGCGTCGGGCCGCGTCCGCATCAAGCCGACGGCGATCCGCCCGGGTGATCGTTTCACCGCCCGGGTGGTGCTCCGCGCCGGGACGCTCCGCCGGGCCCGGCGGCAGGACGTACCTAGGCTCGGCGCTCGCAACCTGCGACTGACCAAGCGTGCCTCGGCGCTCTCGAGTAATGAGCTCACCGGGCTGGTCCTGTCGCTGCGGGCCGAGCTGGCGGCGCTCTCGAAGCGGATGGACCAGCTCTCCGCGCAGCACGCCTCCGACATGGCCGGGATCCACGGACAACTCGACATCCTCGCCGCGCGTGTGGCCGAACTCGGATCGGGCCTGGGCGCCCTTCAGACCGGGTTGCTTGGGCTCAATACGGACCTGCGCGCTCGCATCGAGGAGCTCGCGGCCGACCAGAGCGACCTGGCCGGGCGCCTCACGGCCGTCGAGCAGGACGTTGCGGGCCTGCTTGGTGTGCTGGGCGTATTGCAGAGCGATGTCGGCGGCTTCGGACTGGACCTGGCCAGCCTGCAGTCGCAGCTGACCAGCGTCGCTGGCGATCTCGGCCCGCTGCATGGCAGCGTCTCCGACCTTGCCACTCGCCTGGCCCCGGTCGAGTCCGCAATGGATGACCTGCCGGGTGTCCTCTCCCAGATCGCGGCGATCGAGAGCGACCTGGCGGCGCTCGAAGCGCATGTCCAGACTGTCGACGACGGTCTCACGGGCCTGACCACGGACCTGGGCGGCGTCAACACCACCGTGGCCGGGCTCATGGGTGCCGTCGGCCTGCTCCAGTCTCAGGTCGGTCAGCAGCAGCTGGATATCGACGCCATCGAGGATGGCAGCGCCGCGCTGAGCGGGGTTGTCACGACTCTGGAATCCGAGTTGGGATCGATGACCGGCGACCTCACAGCGCTCGAGAGCCAGGTCGGCTCGCTCGCCGGTCGGATAGACATTCTCGAGCTGGGCATCCTCGGGGTCTGAGGGGGCGGCCACAAGGGGACGTGTTCCCAAAGCCCGCCGCCGCTGGGGATCCGGGCCATCCCGGACCTGAATGGCGGCTTTGCGGTCGTGACAGAGCGAACAATGGGCTTGGGTCCGAGACGGCCAAAGCCCTCGCCACACGCCGAGCGTCTCGGCGGGCGGCGCCTTGGGGAGGGCAAGGGAGCTCGCTGGCGCTTTTATCTCTCCGATGTCGACGAGCGGCTCCGCGAGTTCGGCGGGGGCTTCCGGAACCGAACTCGGCTGAGACCGCCCCGAAGTCGCACGCGCCGCGACGCGGCAAGCGCCGCCCCGGCGTAACGACGGCCGGCAACGCGCTGCGGAGTGGTGGGCTCGGCATCCGGATCCACGGCCGGACGCGCTGGTGTTCGCAACGGCCAGGGGCACCCGGCGCGATCGCAACAACATCCGCAACCGGGTCCTCGCGCCGGCGGTCGAGGCCGCGGAGCAGCTGCTCGACGAGCGCGACAGCTGCGACAGCTTCCCGACCAAGCAGCGTGAGGACGGCACCCGCATGACGCATGTTCCCTCGCACGCTGGCCGCCGCACGGCGATCACGTGGTGGGCGGAGGCCGGCTATGACGAGCGCGAAGTAATGCTCTGGGTCGGCCACGAGGACCCGGCGCTTACCCTGCGGCTCTACCGCCAGGTGCGCAACCGACCGCGCGATCCGCGAGTGGCCGCGGCAATGGCCGAGGTGCCCGCCGCGCAGCGAAAGGCGCCCGCCCGTCCGCGCGCAGCATGAACGCTGCTGCCGTCGCCAGTAGGCGGCGCAGCCGCACACGCGGGCAGGGAATCGGCGGGGTCTCTGTCCCTCCTGTCCCAAAACACGGGGGGCTTCCGCTGAGCCAGACCGCCAGCGATCGCACGGCAGCGAACGCTGGGCCTAAGGCGACCGAAGCCCGCTGCCGAGAGTGTCGGGTGCATGGGGGACGGCACTCTGAGTGGGAGCCGGCGCGAGTGCTGCAATCAC
>JBEEFQ010000187.1:0-2947 GCA_041166245.1 Actinomycetota bacterium
ACGCCCATGATCGGCTCGACCGTCTCGAGGGACACGTCGAGGTGCTCGAGGGTCTTGGCCTCGTGGGTGGCGCCCCAGATGTTGGCGTCGGTGGAGTACGCCTTCTCCTTGCTGTCGCGGTAGGGCAGGTCGTGCTCGGTCAGCCACTGGCTCATCTCGGTCCGGCCGCCGAGCTCGTGGACGAAGGCGGCGTCCAGCCACGGCTTGTAGATGCGCAGCTCGGGGTTCGCCAGCAGCCCGTAGCGGTAGAACCGCTCGATGTCGTTGCCCTTGAACGTGGAGCCGTCGCCCCAGATGTCCACGCCGTCCTCGTGCATGGCGCGCACCAGCATCGTGCCGGTGACGGCGCGACCGAGCGGGGTGGTGTTGAAGTAGGCGCGGCCTCCGGAGCGGATGTGGAAGGCCCCGCAGGCCAGGGCGGCCAGGCCCTCCTCGACGAGCTGGGGCCGGCAGTCGACCGAGCGGGCCAGCTCGGCGCCGTACTCCATCGCCCGGGCGGGAACGCCGTCGATGTCGGGCTCGTCGTACTGGCCCAGGTGCGCGGTGTAGGTGCACGGGACCGCGCCCTTGTCGCGCATCCAGGCGACGGCGACGGAGGTGTCGAGCCCGCCGGAGAACGCGATGCCGACGCGCTCGCCGACGGGCAGGGAGGTCAGGACCTTGCTCACAGGGGGTTTCCTTCGGTGGGTGGTGCTGCGGGTCAGGAGTCGGTGGCCGGTGGGGCGGGGGGTGCCGCGGTGCCGTTGGCGATCGCCAGGAACCGCTGGGCGAGGTCCGGCCCACCGTCGGGTCGTCGGCTGATCACCAGGACGGTGTCGTCGCCGGCGACCGTCCCGAGGACGTCGTCGATGGCGGCGTGGTCGAACGCCGAGGCGAGGAACTGCGCCGCCCCCGGCGGGGTGCGCAGGAGGGCCATGTTCGCCGATGCGTCCACCGACGTGAGCAGCTCCCCGAGCAGCCGGGCCAGCCGGGTCTCCGAGGCGGCCGAGTCGGTCGCCGCGCGCGGGGTGCGGTCGCCGCCCTCGGCGGGCACGGCGTAGACCAGCGCCCCGGAGGCGGAGCGCACCTTGACGGCGTCCAGCTCGACCAGGTCGCGCGACAGCGTCGCCTGGGTGGCCACCACCCCCGCGGCCGCCAGCAGCTCGGCCAGCTCGGTCTGCGAGCGGACGGCGTGCTTGGCGAGCAGGTGGGTGATCTTCTGCTGGCGGGCGCTCTTCGTCAGCGGGATGCCGGCGGTCACGACTGGTGCTCCAGCAGCCAGGTCAGCAGCGCCTTCTGCGCGTGCAGCCGGTTCTCCGCCTCGTCCCAGACCAGGCTGCGGGGACCGTCGATCACGGCGGCCTCGATCTCGTGCCCCCGGTACGCCGGCAGGCAGTGCAGCACGACGGCCTCGCGGTCGGCGTGCTCGAGCAGCGCGTCGGTGAGCGCGTAGGGAAGGAACGGTGCGCTGCGGTCGCCCGCCTCGTCCTCCTTGCCCATGGACACCCAGGTGTCGGTGACCACGACGTCGCTGCCGGTGACCGCCTCGACCGGGTCCACGACGTACGACGCCGAGCCGCCCGTCGTACCGGCGATGTCTTGGGCGCGGGCCAGCACGTCGGCGTCGGGGGCGAAGTCCGGGGGTCCGCTGACGCGCACGTGCATGCCGGCGGTGGTGCCGGCCAGCAGGAACGAGGAGGACATGTTGGAGGCGGCGTCCCCGAGGAACGCGACCGTCAACCCGGCCAGCGTCCCCTTGTGCTCGGCGATCGTCTGCAGGTCCGCGAGGAGCTGGCAGGGGTGGAACTCGTCGGTGAGCGCGTTGATGACCGGGACGCCGGCGTGGGCGGCCATCTCCTCGATCCGTTCCTGGCCGAAGGTGCGCCACACGACCGCCGACACCATCCGCCCCAGCACGCGGGCGGTGTCCGCGATGGACTCGCGGCTGCCGATCCGGGCGAGGTTGCCGTCCACGAGCATCGGGTAGCCGCCGAGCTCGGCGATGCCGGCGGTGAACGACGCCTGCGTGCGCAGCGTGGGCTTGTCGAAGATGATCGCCACCGCTCGGGGTCCCTCGAGCGGCCGGGCGGCGTGCCGGAAGGCCTTGAGCTGCGCGGCGAGTGTGAGCACCTCGGCCTGCTCGGCAGGCGAGAGGTCGTCGTCGCGGAGGAAGTGACGGGTCATCAGGCGGCCCAGGCCTCGTCGAGCAGCGTCGGCCAGAGGTCGATGAGCTCCTGCGCCTGCGCCGCGGTGAGCACCAGCGGCGGCACGATCCGGATCCGCGACGGCGTGCAGTCGTTGAGGATCACCCCGTGGCGGCGACCCGCCGCGGCGACCGCGGAGGCGTGGTCGCCGTCGAGGTCGACCCCGATGAACAGGCCGCGCTGACGGATCTCGGTGACCCGCGGGTGCCGCAGCCCGTCGGCGAGCAGCCGGCCGACCGTGACGGCGTTCGCGAGCAGGTCGTCCTTCTCGATCGTCTCGATCACCGCGAGGGCCGCGGCGGCGGCGACCGGGTTGCCGCCGAAGGTGGTGCCGTGGTTGCCGGGTCCGAGCAGCGTGCCGCTCTCCCCCAGTGCGACCATCGCGCCGATCGGGATGCCACCGGCGAGCCCCTTGGCCAGGGTCACGACGTCGGGGGTGACCCCGGACTCGGTGAACGCCATCCAGGCGCCGGTGCGGCCGATCCCGGACTGCACCTCGTCGAGCCACAGGAGGGCGCCGTGGGCCGTGGTGGTCTCGCGTGCGCGGGCCAGGAAGTCCGCGGGAGGTACGACGACGCCGGCCTCGCCCTGGATGGGCTCGATGACGACGGCCGCGGTCTGGTCGGTGACGGCCGATGCCAGCGCGTCCGCGTCGCCGTACGGGACGAACGTCACGTGGCCGGGGAGCGGCTCGAACGGCTCGCGGTAGGCGGCCTTGGACGTGAGGGCCAAGGCGCCCATCGTCCGTCCGTGGAAGCTGCCCT
>JBEEFQ010000188.1:0-8033 GCA_041166245.1 Actinomycetota bacterium
AGCAACGGCGCCAGCCCCCGCACCCCCGCCACGACACACACGACGAGGGTGAGGGCACCGGCCCACGCCGGCCACTGCAGCCTGGTGCGCAGCAGCTCACCCGATGCCTTGCGCCACGGCAGCACCGGCGCCACGGCCATGAGGAAGAGCAGTGACAACGCGATCGGCATCGTCATGCGGTCGAAGTAGGGGCGGCCCACCGAGATGCGCGACCCGTTCACCGCTTCGAGCACAAGCGGGAACACGGTGCCCAGCAGCACGACGAAGGCGAAGGCAGCGAAGAGGAGGTTGTTGGCGAGGAAGAAACCCTCGCGCGAAACCGGCGAGTCGATGGTGCCGGGCGAGCGCAGCTGGTCGCCCCGCCAGCCGATGAGGCCGAGCCCCACGACGAGCACGATCCCGAAGAAGCCGAGGATGGCGGGGCCGATGGGCGACTCGGTGAAGCTGTGCACCGAGTCGAGCACACCCGAGCGGGTGAGGAACGTGCCCAGGATGGTCAGCGAGAACGTCGCCAGCAGCAGCGACAGGTTCCACACCCGCAGCATCCCGCGGCGCTCTTGCACCATCACCGAGTGCAGGTAGGCGGTGGCGGTGAGCCACGGCAGGAACGATGCGTTCTCCACCGGGTCCCAGGCCCAGTAGCCGCCCCACCCGAGCACCTCGTAGGACCACCACGCGCCGAGCAGGATGCCGACGGTGAGGAACCCCCAGGCGAACAGCGTCCAGCGCCGGGTCTCCACCAGCCAGCCCTCGCCGATGCGGCCCGTCGCCAACGCCGCTACCGCGAACATGAACGGGACGGTGAACCCTACGTAGCCCAGGTACAGCATCGGCGGGTGGAAGGCCATCAGCGGGTGGTTCTGCAGCAGCGGGTTGGGGCCGGGACCGTCGAGCGGAACCGCGCCCGCCACATGTTGAAATGGCTGGGCGACGGTGAGCATGAGCCCGAAGAAGAACGCAGCCACGACGAAGCCGGTGACCAGCGCCCAGCTCACGACCGGGTCGGCGGCCCGGTTGCGGAACTTGTGGGCCACCACCGCGAGATAGCCCGCGAGCACCAGGCCCCACAGCAGGATCGAGCCCTCCAGGGCGGCCCACATGGTGGAGATCGTGTAGATGAGCGGCGTGGCCCGGCTGTGGTTGTCCGCCACGTACTGCACCGAGAAGTCATGCGTCAGCAGGGCCCGCTCCATGGCGCCGGCGGCCACGACGGCACCGATGACGATGAGCCCCACGTAGCGCTGTCCCGACCGCCGCAGCACGGGCCGGTCGGCCACGATTCCGACGACGAGGGTGGCAGCACCGAAGACGGCACCGAGCAGGGCGAGGATGACGCCGGCGCGTCCGAGGGCGAGGTTCATCGCGTCGTCGAGGTGTAGTCCTCGACACGTTCGGGATTCTCGGCCCGGTACTCCGACGTGTGCTTGACCATGATGCGGTCACTGGCGAACGCGGCACCCTGCCAGTGACCTTCGAGCACCACCGGGATGCCGGGCCGGAACAGCTCGGGCGGGTCGCCGCGGTGACGCACCGGCACGGTGGCACCGTTCTCCTCGATGGTGAAGCGCACCGCGTCGCCCGACTGGGCGACGTCGTCCCGCACCACGCCCTCCACGCGGAAGCGCCGGCCCCCCAGCGACTCCTTGTCGCGCACGGCCTCGTCCGCGGTCTTGAAGTAGACGGTCGCGTTCCCGAGTCCCTGCCACAGCAGGAACCCGATCGCGCCCGCTATCACCAGGCCGACGATGACCAGTCGCCCGCGCCCGCCTGAGCGTGGCCGAACGCGCGGCGGCGCCTCTACGGCCATGCCGGCGGGGACGGCTCGGGCGGCAGGGCGCGGGCCAGGGCCCGACCCCGGCGGATCACGCGCACCGCGTACCCACCCAGCACGACGAAGCTGACGCCATAGCCAGCCAGGACGTAGCTCACGGCGCCACCGCCTCGGCCTGGCGCTCGGCGATGGCGAGGTCGAGCCCTTCGGATTCGAGGCGCTCCTCGAGGCGCTCGACGCGCATGCGGTGCACGAGCAGCCACGCGTAGGCGAGTGTCATCGCCAGGAAGCCGACGAGCATGGCGACCTTGAACCGGCCGTCGAGGGTGCCGGGCGCGAGGGACTCGCCCTGGTGCAGCGTGCGCCACCACTCCACCGTGTAGTGGTTGATCGGGACAACGACGGCGGCCAACAGGCCGACGACCGCAGCCCGCGTGGCCCGCACGTCGGGGGCGGCCGGCACTCGCCGGACGGCGAGATAGCCGAGGTACAGCACGAACATGAGCGCCGTCGTCGTGAGGCGCGCGTCCCACACCCACCACACGCCCCACGTGGGCCGGCCCCAGATGGATCCGGTGACCAGCGTCAGCGCGGTGAACACGACGCCGACCTCGGCCGACGCCACCGCCACGTGGTCCCACAGCGGCGCACGCGTCGACTTCCAGAGGTAGAGGGCGCTGCCCAGGGCTGTCACGAAGAAAGCGAGGTACGCGCACCAGGCGATGGCGGGGTGGATGGCGATGAGCCGCGAGTACTCCAGCTGCTCCTCGGTGAGCGGGAGGGTGAGGCCCATCACGACCGTGACGACCAGCCCCACCAGGGCCAGCGCGCCGATGACGCGCGTGCCGCGGGACGCGGTGCTCGTCACGCGTCCTCCAGGAGGGTGCCGAAGGCGGCGATGCCAACCGCGACGTAGGTGACCGCGAACACGCCGAGGATCCGCAGCCACGACCAGCCCTCGCCCGGCACGCCCTGCAGTCCCGCCTCCCACGCGCGGGTGGATGCGAGGAGCACCGGTGCGACGACCGGGAGCACGAGGAGCGGCAGCAGGGTCTCGCGCACGCGCAGCCCGGCCGCGAGCACGCCGTAGATGGTGCCGGCCGCGGCCAGCCCGATCGTGGCCAGCAGGGCGGTAGCCGCCAGCAACAGCGGTCCCCGCAGCTCGCTCCCGTACAGCACGGCGATGCCCGCGGTCAGCACGACCTCGAGCACGACGAGTTGGGCCGCGACGGCCAGGGCCTTGCCGAGGAAGATGCCGGCCGGATCGAGTCCCGAGAGCCGCAGCCCGTCGCGCGCCTCGTCGGTGGCCTCGATGGCAAAGCTGCGCTGGATGGCGAGCAGGGCGCTGAACAGCACCGCCAACCAGAACAGCCCGGCCGCGGCCCGATCCAACACGCCGCGATCGGGGTCGAGCGCGAAGGCGAACAGCACGATCACGAGCAGCGCGAAGGGCAGCACCTGGTTCGTGACCACGCGCGAGCGCCGCTCGATGCGCAGGTCGCGCCCGGCGATGACCATGGCGTCACGCCACACGGGCGTCCTCCTGCACGCGGCCGCCGGCAATGGCGAAGCTGTGCCCCGCGACGGCGCGGGCCCGGTCGAGCTCGTGCGACGCCAGGACGACGGTGCCACCGCTCGCCGCCCGCTCGCGGATGAGCTCGTCGACAACGTCACGGTTGGCGGCGTCGAGCCCGGCATGGGGCTCGTCGAGCAGCCAGAGCTCGGCATCACGGGCCACGAGGCAGGCCAGCGCGACCCGGCGCCGCTGGCCGGCCGAGAGCCTGGCGACCTGGACGTCGACGCGGCGCTCGAGGCCGAGACGGGCGAGGGCGGCGTCGGCCGCAGCCTTGGGGCGATGGAAGGCGCGTGCCGCGAAGGCGGCCTGCTCGGCGACCGTGAGGTCCTCGTAGAGGAAGGTGGCGTGCCCGAGCAGGGCGACGGAGCGCCGCACGGCACGCCGGTCAGCCCGCAAGTCGTGCCCCAGCACCTCGGCGTCGCCGTCAGTGATGGGCAGGAGGCCGGCGCAGACCCGCAGGAGGCTGGTCTTCCCCGCGCCGTTCGCCCCGTGAACGAGCGCCACCTCGCCGCGCGCGACGGTGAGGTCGGCGCCGGCGAGGACGGGGAAGCGGCCGGCGAGCGCGACGGCGGAACGGAGGCGGATGGCGGGGCCCATGCGGGTGTTCCATCGTACGGGCCTGTCCCTCGGGAAGCCCATGCAGCAGGCAGGCGGGCGAGGCTGACTAGCTTGCTGGCCCGTGCGGCGTGCGATCGGATGGCTGGGCCAGGGGATGATCACCCTGGGCACGCTCATCCTGCTCTTCGTCGCCTACCAACTCTGGGGCACCAACCTGGCCGAGGCCCGGGCCCAGGACGCCCTCCGCAAGGAGTTCAAGATCATCCCGGGCGAGATCGACCCGAGCAAGGCGTTGCCGCCCTCGCCCGAAGGCGAGGCGGTGGCGGTGCTCAAGATGCCGAGGATCGACATCGAGAAGGTCGTGGTCGAGGGCGTCGGCGTGTCCGAGCTCAAGGAAGGACCCGGCCATTACCCCGGGACGCCGCTGCCCGGGCAGCCGGGGAACTCCGCCATCGCCGGTCACCGCACGACCTACGGCGCCCCGTTCAACCAGATGGACAAGATGCAGGTTGGCGATCCCATCATGGTCACCACCAAGCAGGGCGCCTTCGAGTACAGGGTCAAGGAGCTCAAGGTGGTGTCGCCTCGACAGGTCGAGGTGCTCGACGAAACGCCCGACAACCGCCTGACCATCACCACCTGCCATCCGCGCTACAGCTTGAGCCAGCGCCTGGTGCTCGTCGCCGACCTCAAGGGAGAAGCGGCCGCACCGACCCCCGAGTCCAAGCGGGTCGAGGTGAAACCCGCGGAGGAGGATCTTTCGGGTGACCCGAGCGCCCGTGGGCCCGCCATCCTGTGGGGACTGGCGGCCGGCGCAGTGTGGTTGGCCGCGTACCTGCTCGGCCGGCGCTGGCGGAAATGGCCGTCCTACGCCATCGGCGTGATGCCGTTCTTCGTCCTGCTATTCCTCTTCTTCGAGAACTTCGCCCGCCTGCTGCCGGCCAACTACTAGATCTCGGTCAGGCGGTTGAGCAGGGGGACGTCCTGCATGCGGTCGCTGAACCAGCCGGAAAGCCAGGTCACGTTGCTGGTGAGGAGCAGGAAGCCGAACGCGATCAGCAGCAGTCCCGATGCGAGGTTGAGGGCGCGGAAGTGGCGCTTGACGAAGGCAAAGACCGACGTGAGGCGGCCAAGGGCGAGACCGGCGGCGACGAACGGCACCCCCAGCCCCAGGGAGTAGGCGACGAGCATGCCCATGCCACGCGCCAACGTGCCCTGGGCGGCCGCGAGGGGAAGCACGGCGGCGAGGATGGGGCCGATGCACGGCGTCCATCCGAAGGCGAACGCCATCCCCATGGCGGGAGGGGCGAACACGCCGAGCCGTGAGGGCGAGACGTGCAACCGCCGCTCCTGCTGCAGGAGCCGCGGGGAGACGACGCCGGCGATGAGCAGCCCCATCACGATGGTGACGATGCCCGCGACCTGGTTGAGCCCCCGCTGGTGGTCGACCAGGGTCTGGCCCACCGCGCTGGCTCCTGCGAACAGGAACGTGAACACGAGCGTGAACCCGCCGACGAACAGCAGCGTTGCGCGCAGCACCCGCCGCCGGTCGTCGGCCGTGGGCTCGATCAGCTCGCCCGCGCTCACGCCCGACATGAGCGAGAGGTAGCCGGGCACCAGCGGCAGCACACATGGGGACAGGAAGGAGAGCATCCCGCCCCCGAACGCGACGACGAACCCAACGGGCGAGGTGCGGACGAGCTCGCCCGCATCGGCGAGCAGCACCGGCTAGCGCCCCTTGAAGTCCGGGCGGCGCCGTTCCTTGAAGGCGGCCATACCCTCCTGGAGGTCGTCGCTCCCCCACGCCCGGCGCACGGCCACGTCCACGTCGGGGTCGGCCTCGGGCTCGGCCACCACCCGCTCGAGGGCGAGCTTGTGGCCCGCGATCGTGAGCGGCGCCAACTCGGCGATGGCGTCGGCCCACGCCATGGCGTCTTGGAGGTGACCGGCCCGCTGGGCGAAGCCGATCCGCACCGCGGCCGCGCCCGTGACCTCCTCGGCCGCCAGCAGCATGGCGCGGGCGGTGGCCTCGCCTGCCATGCGCGTGACGCGGCGCACCGTCCAGTGATCGACCATGAGCCCGAGCTTTGCCGCCGGGATGCCGAAGCGGGCGTCGGCCGCCGCCACTCGCAGGTCGCACGCCACCGCCAGCTGGGTGCCCGCGCCGAGCGCCACGCCCTCCACGGCCGCGATGGTGGCGATGGGCGCTTCGCACAGGACCCGCAGCGCGACGCCGAGCACGGCGCGGAAGCGGTCGCCCTCGACGCCCGAAAGGTCGGCGCCCGCGCAGAAGTGGCCGCCCGCACCCGTCAGCACCAGTGCACGGGCATCGGCGGCCAGGGCTTCCTGCACCGCGTCCGTGAGCTGCTCGCACATCTCGGCGTTCACCGCGTTGCGCCTGTCGGGCCGGTCGATGGTGACCAGCGCCACCGCGCCGCGGGACGCCGACCTGATCACTAGCCGTCGATGACAGCGATGGTGTCGCCCTCTTGGACCTGGTCCTCGGGCTTGACCTTCACGTCGGTGACCGTGCCCGCGACGGGCGATTCCACCGGGATCTCCATCTTCATCGACTCGAGGATGGCGAGCGTGTCGCCCTCGGCCACTGACTGGCCGACCTCGACGTGCACCTGCCACACGTTGGCGGTGATCTCCGCTTTGACTTCGGTCACGATGGGCAGACTATCGGCATGGGTTTGATCGGACTCCTCATCAGCATCGCCATCAGCGGCCTCATCGTGGGCGCCCTCGGCCGCCTGGCCATCCCCGGGCCCAACCCGATGAGCATCGGCATGACCATCGCCGTCGGCGTCGGTGGCGCCCTCATCGGCGGGATCATCGGCAGCCTGATCGCCCGGGACTCGCCAGGGGTCATCTTCATCCTCGAGGTCCTGGCCGCGGCCGGCATCGTGTACCTGATGCAGCGCAGCCAGGCGGGCCGGAGCACCGTCTGACCTGACGCCTCGTCAGAACTGCCCCCTAGACTCGGGCAGGTGCGAGGCATCCTCAGCGCTGCGGCCTACGTCCCATCAGGCCGCCTCGACCGCTCGTCCATCCGACCGCTCGTCGGGTCGGGCGGGGGCAAGGGCACCCGTGCCGTCGCCTCCTACGACGAGGACACCACCACCATGGGCGTGGAGGCTGCGCGCCTGAGCCTGCGGTCCACCCACGTCCGACCCACCGCGCTGTGGTTCAGCACGGTGGCCCCCGCGTACCTCGACAAGACCAACGCCACCGCCATCCACGCCGCCTTGCGGCTCGACCACGACGTGCCCGCGCTCGACTTCGGCGGGTCGGTGCGTTCGGCGGCCGGGGCCCTGCAGGCCGCCCTCTGTGGCAGCGGCGCCACCCTCGTCATCTCGGCCGATCTCCGCACCGGGCTGCCGGGCAGCGCCGATGAGAGTGCCGGCGGCGACGCCGCGGCTGCCGTGCTCGTGGGCGACGACGCCGACGGGCCGCTGCTCGCCGAGTACATCGGTGGCGCCAGTGCGACCGAGGAGTTCCTCGATCGGTGGCGGACGCCCGGCGACATGCGCTCCAAGCAGTGGGAGGAGCGGTTCGGCGAGACCAAGTACGTCGCCCTGGGTGAGCAGGCGTGGCGCGAGGCACTGAAGAACGCAGGCATCGAGGCGGGAGCGGTCGCAACCGCGATCGTGGCCGGCACCCACGGGCGGGCCACAACCTCCCTGGCCCGGCGTCTGGGCGTGGAGAAGGACGCGGTGGCCGACGACCTGTCGTCATCGGTGGGCAACACCGGGGCGGCCCACCCCGCGCTCCTCCTCACCCGCGCGCTCGAGACGGCCGAGCCCGGACAGGTCGTGGCCCTGGTGGTGCTGGCCGACGGCGCCGACGTGCTCCTGTTCCGCACCGCCGACGCGCTGGCCGGCTTCCACCCCGGCCACAGCGTGGACGCGCAGGTGGCTGCTGCTGCCGAGGTTCCGTACGGCAAGTTCCTCGCGTGGCGGGGGATGCTCCCGATCGAGCCGCCTCGCCGCCCCGAGCCCCAACGGGTGTCGGGGTCGGCCGCGGGCCGCACCGAGGACTGGAAGTTCGCGTTCGTCGGCGGGCGCGACCCGGAGACCGGTGATGTGCAGATGCCGCCGCTGCCGGGCAGCACCGAGGCCGTTC
>JBEEFQ010000189.1:0-10084 GCA_041166245.1 Actinomycetota bacterium
TGCCGTGGCCGCTGACGTAGTTGATGTTGCCGCCGGGCGCGATGCCGATGCCGCCGACCTGGGCCGCCAGGGCGTCGGAGAGGTAGTCGCCGTTCAGGTTGGTGGTGGCGATGACGTCGAAGTCGTCCGGGCGAGTCAGCACCTGCTGCAGGGTGATGTCGGCGATGTTGTCCTTCACGAGGATCTTGTCGCCGGGCTTGCCGTCGCAGTCGTCCCATCCGACGGCCACGTCGCTGAACTCCTCGCGCACGAGGTCGTAGCCCCAGTTGCGGAAGGCGCCTTCGGTGAACTTCTGGATGTTGCCCTTGTGCACCAACGTCACGCTCGTGCGCTTGTGCGACACCGCGTACTGGATGGCGGCGCGGACGAGGCGCTTGGAACCGGTGATGGAGATGGGCTTGATGCCGATGCCGGAATCGGGCCGGATGTCCCAGCCGAACTCGTCCTTGAGCATCGCGATCATCTTCTTGGCCTCTGGGGTGCCCTCCTCCACCTCGAGGCCGGCGTAGATGTCCTCGGTGTTCTCGCGGAAGATCACCATGTCGACCTTCTCGGGATGCTTCACCGGTGACGGCACGCCCTGGAACCACCGCACCGGGCGCAGGCACACGTAGAGGTCGAGGATCTGGCGCAGGGCGACGTTGAGCGAGCGGATGCCCCCACCGACCGGCGTGGTGAGCGGGCCCTTGATGCCGATGAGGTATTCGCGGAAGGTGTCGACCGTCTCGTCGGGCAGCCAGTTGCCCGTCTCGTCGAACGCCTTCTGACCCGCGAGCACCTCCTTCCATTCGATGCGCTTGCCGTGCTTGATGGCCGCGGCGTCGAGCACCTTCTGGGCCGCGGGCCAGATGTCGACGCCGGTGCCGTCGCCCTCGATGAACGGGATGATCGGCTCGTCGGGCACGGTGAGCGCGCCGTCGGGCCCCATGGTGATCTTGTCGGCCATGGCGGCGAGCCTACCCTCGGCTCTTGCTGCTTCAGCCGGGCGTCAGGCCGAGGTTGGCGGCGATCTCGCGCACCGACTGGGCCCGGTTCATCGTGTAGAGGTGCAGCCCGGGCGGGTCCTGGGCCAGCAGCTCGGCCGCCAGCGAGGTGGCGACCTCGATACCGATCTTCCTGACCTCAGCGGGATCGTCGGCCACGGGATCGATGCGATCGGCCAGCCATTGCGGGAACTCGGCGCCGTTGAGCGCGGTGAAGCGCTTGGCCCCGGCCACGTTGATGATCGGGAACACACTCGGGATGACCGGCGTGTCGATTCCGAGGGCCTCCAGCTCGTCGATCATCCGGAAGTAGTGCTCGGCCGTCCAGAAGAACTGGGTGACACCGAAGTCGGCCACGCCCAGCTTCTCGGCGAGGAAGCGCCGGTCGGCCTCCCGGTCGGGCGACCGCGGGTGCATCTCGGGGAAGGCGGCGACACCGATGGAGAAGTCGCCGACCTCCTTCACCAGCTCGATGAGCTCGACCGCGAACTCGAAGTCGCCGGGGGGCTCTTCGGCGAGGGGTGGGTCGCCGGCCAGGGCCAATACGTTGTCGAGGCCCTCATCGCGGTAGCGGCTCAGCAGCGCCTCGATGTCACCTCGGGTCTGACCCGTGCACGTCAGGTGGGGCATGGCGACCATCGGCGTCTCGTGATGGATGAACAGCACCGCCTCGAGGGTGTTCGAGCGGGTGGAGCCGCCGGCGCCGTAGGTCACCGAACAGAAGGACGGCTGCAGCGGCTCGAGCTCGCGGAGTGTCTTCTCCAGCTCGCGCAGCGCCTCGTCCGTCTTGGGCGGGAAGAACTCGAAGGAGAGCGTCCTGCCTTGCGCGAGCAGGTTGGCGATGCGGGCCATTGACGCCACAGCGTAGTTACCCGGCGTGGGCAACCACTCGTCGTAATCGCCACGTTGCCAACGGGAACAGCACCGCGGCGAAGAGGGCGAGCATCAGCAGCTGGCGGGTCACGCCGCTCAACCCGACGCGAACGAAGACGAGCCGGATCCACGCGTCCATGGCCCAGGCGTTGGGGGTGAGGTGTCCGATGGCGCGCATGCCGGGACTCACGACCTCGAGCGGCCACATACAGCCGCCCAGCATGCCGATGGCGATGCCGAGCGGTACCGCAGCCGCGACCGCCTGCTCGGGAGTGCGGGCCACCGTGCCCATGATGAGGTTCATGGACGCGCCGACCACCGCCAACAGGAGCAGGAGGATGGCGACCGCGGCGGGGTCGCCCCAGTGCACCCGGAAGAAGAGCGAGCCGATGACGAGGAGCCCCGTCGCCTGCACCAGCGCGACGACGAAGGCGGTCATCGCGTAGCCGAGCACGATGGCGCGAGCGGGCGTGGGCGTGGCCAGCATGCGTTGCAACGTGCCGAGCCTGCGGCTGGCCACCAGGCCCGAGCCGAAGACGAGCGACGTGATGAGCGAGAACAGCACGAGGTTCGACGGGGCGGTGTAGGAGAACGGGCTCACATCGTTGGGTGCCCGCCCGTAGCGGGATGTGAACGAGCCCTGTCCGCGGACTGCAAACGGGCGGCCCGTTGCCCGCTCGGCCAGCACCGAGAATCCCTGTTGGGCCACCACTCGGCCCACTTGGGCGCGCAGGGCGACCGACTCGCTGCGTCCCGGTTGGCTCACGACTCGCACGTCGGCCTGACGGCCGCTGCCGATGTCCTCCGTGTACCGGGGCGGCACCACGACGCCGGCGAGCACGCGGGCCCGCCTGAGGGCGGCACGCATGTCGTCCTCGTTGTCGAAGGTACGCACGCGGAGGTTCGAGCCCTCCATGAACGAGCGCAGCTCCCGGGCCCGCGCGCCATGGTCGCGATCGACCAGCCCGACCGGATCACGATCGTCGACGCCGAAGACGGTGCCGACGACGATCATCACGAGGACGGGCAGGACCAGCACTGCGATCGGCGTTCGCCGGTCCTTGGCCGCGATGCGCCAGTTGGTCAGGGCGATGGCCCGCGCCCGCGAGAAGGTCGGCGGCGGGTTCCTCACGTCATGACCAGGCGGCGGAACCGGAACACGGCCACGCTGCCGAACGCAGCCGTGATGGCGAGCAGCGCGAGCACGGGCGTCCAGACGGCGTCGAGCCCCTTGCCGTCGATGGCCAGCGCGCCGTAGCCCTGGAGGCCCCAGCCGTTCGGCGTCAGGAGCGAGAGCCGCTCCATGAACGGCGGCAGCGAGCCCGGGGGGAAGAAGTTGCCGCCGAGCAGGGCGAGAGCGAAGCCGATCCCTGCAGTCGCGGCGTCGGCCTGGGCCTCGGTGCGCGCCATCACCGTGACGAGCAGAGCGATCGCCCCCATGGCCACCACCACCGCAAGGGTGAGGATGGCGACACCCGTGGGGTCGCCCCACGTCGCGCCGAGCAACCAGGTGGTGGTCGCCCACACCACGAGGACGCTGGTGAGGCTGAGGGCGACCATGGCCAGCAGCTTCCCGGCGAGGACGCGCGAGAAGGGGACCGGCGCGGCCTGCAGCCTTGCCATGGTTCCCTCTTGGCGCTCGGCCAGCACGCTGCGGGCGCCGAGGCCGATGCCGAAGAACAGGAAGACCATGGCGACGGCTGGCCCGAAGTAGCCGACGAGGCTGCGCGCCGTGCCGCCCGCGGCGTCGACCAGACCGATCGGAGGCGGGCCCGTGATCGCCGCCACCGCCCCGGGCGTGCCGCTGGCACTGCCGGCGGCCGAGCGGGCGGTTGCTGCTGCCTCCGTGAGTCCCTGCGCCAATGCAAACGCTATCGACTGCCCGATGGGACTGTCGCGATCGGCGGACACGTTGGGAAACTGAATCACCGGTGCGGTCAGGAAATCGCGCTGAACCTCGACAACCGCCGAGACCCGCCCTTCCTGCCGGTCGGACCGCGCCTGTTGGACCGATGGCGACCGCACGATCGCGATGCCCGGACCCGGCTGGGCCCACCGGGTGACGGCGTTCACCAATGCCCTCGTCGCCGGGCTGTCCCCGTGGTCGGCCACCGCGACGCGCACCAGCGGCGCAGCGCCGCCGCTCCCGCCCGTCTCCCCGAACGCCACACCCACGATGGTGGCGAGCAGCACGGGCGCCACCAGCGCGGTGACGACGGCCGACCGGTCGCGCAGCCGACGGCGCAAGTCGTTGCGCGCGACCAGCAGCGCCGTGCCCATCAGTCGCGCAGTGCCTTGCCCGTGAGGTGCAGGAACACCGTCTCGAGGTCGGGCTCCACGAGCTCGACACTGGCCACGTCTGCGCCGGCGCGGTCAGCTGCCTCGATCACGCTCCTCAGCAGCTGCCGCCCGCCCGTCGCCAGCAGATGCACGGCCCCGTCGACAATGGTGGCCTCCTGCACCGTTGGCAGGTTGCGACATTGGTCCGCGAGGGCGACGACGTCACCGGTGGCACTGATCTGCAACCGGTCCAGCTCGCCCACCTGCCCGACGAGCTCGCGACGCGTCCCTTCGGCCACCAGACGGCCCGCGTCGATGATGCCGACGCGGTCACACAGGCGCTCCGCCTCCTCCATGTAGTGCGTGGTGTACAGCACGGCCCGGCCCTCACGTGCAAGTGCGGCCACCGTCTCCAACAAGGAGTTGCGACTCTGCGGGTCGACGCCGACCGTCGGCTCGTCGAGGACGAGGAGCTTGGGATCGTGCAGCAGGCCGGCAGCCAGGTTGGCCCGGCGCTTCATGCCGCCCGAGTAGGTCGATATCCGGTCGCGGGCGCGATCGGCCAGCCCAACGAGCTCGAGCACGTCACCGATGCGGGTCTCGAGGGCGGGCTTGGCCAGGCCGTACAACCGCCCGAACAGCCAGAGGTTCTCGTGGGCGGTCAGGTCCGGGTACAGCGCGATCTCCTGCGGAACAAAACCGATCTCGGCCCGGACCGCGGTGGCAGTCACCGTGACGGCCTGCCCCGCCACCTCCACCTCGCCGGCATCGCGGTCGAGCAGCCCGCAGATCATCGAGATGGTCGTCGTCTTGCCCGCCCCGTTGGGCCCGAGCAGCCCGTAGCACTCGCCCTCGCTGATGGTGAAACCGACGCCATCGACCGCCAGCCGTTCGCCGAAGGACTTGGTCAGCCCCCGGCAGAGGAGGACGGGCTCAGCCACCCGCGCGACGTTCGGCCGCCTCGACGAGGTTCCTGAACAGCATGGCGATGGTGGTTGGGCCCACTCCGCCGACCCGCGGCGTGATGGCGCCCGCCACCTCCTCGCACGCCTCGTCGACGTCGGGCAGGAGCCGCCGCCCCTCGTAGCGGACGCCGCCGCCGATCACCGTGGAGCCGGGGCGCACGTGCTCGGGCTGCACGATGCCGGGCACGCCGGCTGCCGCGATCAGCACGTCGGCGCGCCGTGTGTACTCGGGCCAGTCGGGGACACCGGTGTGCACGACGGTGACAGCTGCGTTCGCCGTCGGCCTCTTCTGGCTGAGCAGCAGCGCGAGGGGCCGGCCGAGCGTGAACCCTCGACCGAGGATGGCCACGTTGCGACCCGCCACCGGGATCTCGTAGTGGGCGAGGAGCGCCTCGATGCCCGCGGGCGTGGCCGGCACCGGACCTGGCACCGACAGTGCCAACCTGCCCAGGTTCATGGGATGCAACCCATCGGCGTCCTTGTCGGGGTGCATGAGGTCGAGGGCCGCCTCGTAGTCGAGGTGCGACGGGATGGGGTGCTGAATGAGCATCCCGTCGACCGAGGGGTCGTCGTTGAAGCGGCGCACGGCTGCGAACAGATCGGCCTGCGTCGCGTCGGCGGGAAGGTCCTGGTGGAACGACTCGAGGCCGAGCTCGGCACACTTCGCATGCTTGACGCGCACATAGCCCGCGCTCGCCCCGTCGTCGCCGACGAGGATGGTCCCCAGGCCGGGCGGATGCCCGGCTGCCACCAGCGCGTCGATGCGCGGCTTGAGCTGCTCGAAGACCGCGTCGGATACGGGCGCGCCCGGGAGCAGCCTCGCGCTCAATGGAAGAAGTGCCGTTCGCCGGTGAAGACCATGGCCATCCCGTGCTCGTTGGCGGCGGCGATGAGCTCGTCGTCGCGCAGCGCTCCCCCGGGCTGGATGACGACGGCGACGCCTGCAGCGGCCGCGGCGTCGAGCCCGTCGCGGAACGGGTAGAACGCGTCGGTGGCGCTGGCGCCGCCCTTGGCCCGGCCCGCCGCCTTGCGGGTGGCGATCTCCCCCGCGTCGACGCGGCTCTGCTGGCCGGCACCGACGCCGACGGCCTGACCTCCGGCCACGAGCACGACCGCGTTCGACTTCACGTGACCACACAGCCGCCACGCCAGCTCGGCATCCCGCCACTCGTCGTCGGTGGGCCGGCGCTCGGTGACGACCTGCCAGTCGGCTCGTTCGGCCGCGTAGTGGTGGGGCTCCTCGACGAGCAGCCCGCCGCTGATCTGGCGTAGGTGCAGCCGGTCAGGCGACGGCGCCGGTGCGGTGAGCAGCCTGGTGTTCTTGCGCCGTGCGATGAGCTTGTCGATGGTGCCGGGATCCCAGGCCGGGGCGATGATGACGTCGGCCTGAGCGGCGGCGACCATGGCCTCGGCCGTCGCGTCGTCGACGGGCCGGTTGAGGGCGACGATGCCGCCGAAGGCCGACTTCTCGTCGGCTTCGTAAGCGAGACGGTACGCATCAGCGGTTTCGGATGCGATCGCCGCGCCGCTGGGGTTGGCGTGCTTGATGATGGCGACGGCGGGGCCGTCGCCCAGATCGTGCACCAGGCGCCAGGCCGCGTCGGTGTCGTACAGGTTGAGATACGAGAGCGCCAGGCCGGAGTGCTGCTCGACGTCGTCCCAGAAGCTGCGGCTTCCCGTCTCCCGGTAGCGCGCCCCATCTTGGTGCGGGTTCTCCCCGTAGCGAAGGTCCTGGGCCCGCTCGAGGGACAGGTGCAGCGTGGGCGGCAGCAGGGTGCCGTCGCCATCGTCGAACCAGCCGACGATGGCGGCGTCGTACGCGGCGGGGTGGGCGAAGGCGGCGCGCGCCAGCCGGCGGCGGGTGCTGGCGGAGAGCTCACCCTCTCGTCGCAGCTCGTCGAGCATCTCGCCGTAGTCGGCGGGGTCGACGACCACGCCGACCGCGTCGTGGTTCTTGGCCGCGGCCCGCACCATCGAGGGGCCGCCGATGTCGATCATCTCGATCGACGGGTCGGAGCGGAACGGGTAGAGGTTGCACACGACGAGGTCGATGGGCTCGATGCCCTGCTCGGCGATGGCGGCCAGGTGATCAGGCTTGGAGCGGTCGGCGAGGATCCCGCCGTGGATACGGGGATGCAGGGTCTTGACCCGACCCCCGAGCATCTCCGGTGCACCGGTGACCGCCTCCACCTCGAGGTGGGCGATGCCCGCGTCCGCTAGAGCCTTCGACGTTCCGCCGCTGGCCACCAGCTCGTAGCCGAGCGACACCAACCCGCCGGCGAATGCCTCGAGACCGGTCTTGTCGTAGACAGACAGCAGCGCCCGCTTGCTCACAGGGAAATGGCTCCTTCGACGATCTGGCGGATGGTGCGCGGGTAGAGCTCGCGCTCCACCTCCTTGATGCGCTCGTGCAGGAACTCCTTGGTGTCGCCCGGCAGGACGGGCACCGCCTCCTGGGTGAGGATCGGGCCCTCGTCGGTCTCGAGGGTGGCGACGTGCACCGTGACGCCGGTGATCTTGACGCCAGCGGAGAGCGCCTCCTCGACCGCGTGCCAGCCTTTGAACGCCGGGAGCAGGGCGGGATGGGTGTTGATGATGCGGCCGGCGAAGGCGTCGAAGATCGGCTTCTCGAAGACGGTTCCGAACCCCGCCATCACCACGAGCTCGACGTCGTGGCTCTGCAGGACGTCGACCACCCGCTCCGTGTAGGCCAGCCGGTCGAAGTCCTTGCCAAAGCTGGTGCGCTCGACCAGCTCAGCGGCGACGCCGGCGGCCTCCGCCACGTCAGTGGCCCGGCACCGGCGGTCGACGACCACGACGACAACGGGCAGATCGGCGGCGAGGATGGCTTCGAGGTTGGTCCCGCTTCCCGACGCCAGCACCCCGATGCGCACGCGGCGAGACTACAGGGCAGGGTCCTGGCAGCCGGCGCTGCCACCGCCGGGCCCGGCGGGGGTCGAGCGGGGGTACGGCTCGGTGAATCCCGAGCCCGGATCGCTCGTCCGCAGGTAGCGCAGGATGCCCATCGCGACGGCTCTGCCCTCGGCCTGCTGGACGTCGGGGCGGGCCAGCAGCTCGGCTTCGGGGCCGTTGGTGATGAAGGCCAGCTCGACCAGTGAGGTCGGGACGCCGGCTGCCTGGCGGATGATGCCGTAGTAGTCACCGCCGCGGGTGTTGAGGCGGTACTTGGCGCCGGCGTCGGTGTCGCCCACCCACGCGACCTGGTACTGACGCATGGCCTTGAAGATCTCCTCGTAGAGAAGCCCGGCGAGTCGCTTCGAGTCGGCCGACCGCGACTGGTAGTAGGTCTCGCTCCCCGGGGTGTCGCGGGGCCCGTCGGGGTCGCCGTTGTGGTGCACGGAGACGAACGCCCGTGGCCTCAGCGCGAGGGCGATGCGCGTACGGGCGCCGAGCGTCATGCGGTAGTCGCCGGTGCGGGTGAGCACCACGCTGACGCGCGCCTCCTGCAGCACGGCCTGGGCGTGGGCGACCACGGCCGAGTTCAACGCCTTCTCGGTGAGCTTGTTGGGACCGATGGCTCCTGGCTCGTCGCCACCGTGGCCTGCGTCGAGCACGACCTCGGACGCGGTGACCGGCGTTCCGTTGGCGAGCACGGTGGTCGCGCCGCACGGCGTGCCGACCCGCACGCCTCCGGGATCCGGCCCAACCACTGGCAGCACGACGCCACGTGGGGACACGACCACGGGGGCTCGCACGCCGGCCAGCGGAGGGGGCGGAGGCGGGATCGTCGTCGTGGTCGCAGGCGCGGCGGTCGTCGTGGTGGTGGGAGGCGCGGTCGTGGCGGCCGCCCCTTCGAAGGATGGCTCGTTGTTGCCGTTGCACGCGGCGAGCAGGGCGCACGCGGCGACGGCGATGGCGGCGAGACGGGTCGGCATGGGAGCCGTCCAGTCTTGTCGACGCGTGACACCCCATCGGACGCGCGCCGTCACGACGCCGCCGTACGTACCCCTCCTGGGCGCCGACCGGCGCCCATCAGGAGGGGGATGTCATGCGAAACGCTGTTCGGCGCGCCTGGAAACTGGTGGTGGCGACCGTAGTGGTGTGCGCCTTCGTGCCCGCGGGCCGGGCCGACGCCGCACTCGTGTGCGGCTACGTACGGGTGCAGTTGACAACGGTGCCGCTGGTGACGATGTGCGCGCCCGGGAGGTGCACCGGCCTGTCCGTCGGACCGACGATCCTCGGTCCCACCGAGACCTACGTGTGCGTCACGGTGTGATCTCGTCATCGAATGTGTCGCACATGATCGCTGTCACTGGCCCAGGCTCTGGCCCGCAGACCCAGGCCGCCTCGGTCTGGATCGGGATCTCGATACCGACAACCGTCGCACCCGTCTTGACCTTCGGGGTCGCGATCATGTCGTACCGACGAACGACGGGCACCGAGGGGGTGGGTGGAACTCGGCCCGCCACCTCTCGCGCCCCGCCCGCGGTGCGCGACGCCGCCGACACGGTCAGAACGGCGCGCTGCGGCGGGCCAACCGCCGTGGCGCGGCCGCCCTTCTCTGCGCTCGGGTCGGCCACGTCGCTCGGGAGACCACCCCCCGACGTTCCGACGCCGATGGCCAAGAGCAGCGCGGCAGCGTAAGGCACGGCCGACTCCGCGCTGCGACCGAAACTCGACTCGAACCGGCCGAACGCCAGCCGCCCCCGGGTCAAGCGCTCGCGCAACCAGGGCGCGAGCGCGGGCAGGGGCCACTCGCCTCGCGCCGTCGCCAGCTCCTCGATCCGGACGCGGAGCAGGCGCCGGGCCCGCAACAGTCGCGAGCGCACGGCACCGATCGAGGTGCCTTCGTGCTCGGCGATCTCGTCGTAGGTGAGCCCCGCGTAGTGGTGCAGGAACACGGAGCGCCGGTACGGGAGCGGCAGGCTGCGGAGCGCGTCGACCACCAAGCGACGCCGGGTGCGGTGGCTAGCCTCGACACCCGGCTCCGGGGACGCCGGCGGCTCGGGCAGCTCAGCCACA
>JBEEFQ010000190.1:0-15359 GCA_041166245.1 Actinomycetota bacterium
TCCTTTCAATCGCGGTCAGCGCCTACCCCGACCAGCGGGTTTGCAATCGGACGCGGCGATTGAAAGGAACAGGGCGCCTTTCTGACGATTGAAAGGGTGGCGTCAGCCGATGGCGGCGGCGGGGACCTTGCGCAGCACGGACGGGACCCGCGGCAGGACTTGGCGGGATGCGAGGCCGGCGGCGAGGAGGGCCGCCTTGCGGTTGCGGTCCCAGGCGAAGCCGTACTGCTCGCGCAGCGGGCGGGGGAGGAGGCCGACCGTCAGCTGGCGGCCCAGCTCGAACAGGGGCTCGGCCATCCACGGCGTCTTGGGGTGGAGCACCGACGAGGCCAGCTGTCGGGCCTGGTCGGACACGTCGAGGGTGGCGACCATGTCGCGGACGTAGGCGCGGAAGGCGGGCAAGTCGGGTGGCTGTGCGGCCGCCGGGACGCCGAGCATCTCGGCGACCGTCATCGACTCGGTGTAGTACCGGGCCGCGTCGCGCCGTGAGAGCGGGCCGAGGAACCGGGTGTGCACGCGCAGGGCGGTGTCGACGAGGGTGGCGTGCACCCACATGAGCAGCGCGGGGTCGTTGGCCTGGTAGCCCTCGCCGGTGACCCGCTCGTGGACGCTGTGCACGACGGCGGCCATCTGCTCGGCTTCGTCGCGCGTGCCGAACACGATCGTGTACCCGGCCTGCAGGGTGCGCACGAGCCGCGACCAGGGGTCGGCCTCGAAGCCGCTGTGCTCGGCCACGCCTTTGGCGACGAGCGGGTGGGCCAGCTGCATGAGCAGGGCCCGTCCGCCGCCGAGGATGAGCACCGCCTCCTTGTCGACGCGCCGCACGACGGCGTCGCGCGGGAACACGCCCGCTGGACTCACGCGGGCGCGACCCGCCCGTAGAGCGTGGTGCGCTGTTCGAGCGTGCGCCCCAGCGGCTCGACGATGGACCGGAAGCCGGCCTCGTCCATGAGCTGGCCGTGGGCCGCCCCGGCGGCGCGGGAGATGTTCTCGTCCATCAGCGTGCCGCCCAAGTCGTTGCACCCGGCGCGCAGCGCCTGTTGCGCGCCGGAGGCGCCGACCTTGACCCACGACACCTGGATGTTCGGGATCCAGCCGTGGTAGGCGATGCGGCCCACCGCGTGCATGAGCAGGTTCTCGCGGAACGTCGGCCCCCGCCGCGACTTGCGCTGCAGGTAGATGGGCGCGGCCATGTGCACGAAGGGCAGCGGCACGAACTCGGTGAACCCGCCCGTCTCCTTCTGCAGGTCGCGCGTCCGCACGAGGTGGCGGGCCCAGGACACCGGCGACTCGATGGAGCCGAACATGATCGTCACGTTCGACCGCAGGCCGACCGAGTGGGCGGTGCGGTGGGCGTCGAGCCACTCCTGGGTGTTGATCTTGTCCGAGCACAGCACGGCGCGGACCTCGTCGTCGAGGATCTCCGCCGCGGTGCCGGGCAGCGTCTTGAGGCCCGCATCCATGAGCCGGCGCAGGTACGAGTCGAGGGGCTCGCTCAGGCGCTTGGCCCCCTCGGTCACCTCCAAGGCGGTGAAGCCGTGGATGTGGATGGTCGGCGACGCGGCCCGCACCGCCTTGATGACCTCGAGGTAGTAGTCGCCGTCGAAGGACGGGTGGATGCCGCCCTGCAGACACACCTCGGTGGCGCCCCGCTCCTCGGCCTCCGCCACGCGCGCGGTGATCTCCTCGACCCCCAGCAGGTAGGGATCGCCCCGGAGGTTGAGCGACAGTGGGCCCTTGGAGAAGGCGCAGAACCGGCACTTGAACGTGCAGATGTTCGTGTAGTTGATGTTGCGGTTGACGACGTAGGTGACGACGTCGCCCACCGCCTGGCGCCGCAGGTCGTCGGCGACCTCGGCCACCGCTGCCACCTCGGGACCCCGCGCCGAGAACAGGGTGGTGATCTCGTCGATGCCCGGCTCCTGGCCCATGAGCACACCGGCCAGCACCTCACCCACGTTGCCGCCTGCACGACCCGATGCCGGGATCAGCGCGGGCGGCTGGACGTCGGCACCCGAGTACCAAGGGTCGCCCGGCTCCCGCCCCAGCCGTTCGGCGTCGCATTTGTCGAGGACAGGGAAGCGGAGAGCCTCGCCGAGCCAGCGAGCGGGGTCGGCCGCGTACGTCGGGTAGATCGGCAGGCGCGGCGCCAGCCCGAACCCGCGCGCCTCGGTGGCAGCCCGCAGCACCTCCACCGCCGGCCATGGCCGCTCGGGGTTCACATGATCAGCGGTGACAGGCGAGACGCCGCCCCAGTCGTCGATGCCCGCGTCGAGCAGGACGGCGAAGTCGTCGGTGAGGTTGGGCGGGGCCTGCACGTGCACGTCGGGCGGCAGGAGCAGGCGGGCCATGGCCACAGCCCACAGGTGGTCGTCGTCGGGACAGGGAGCGGCCCGGAACATCGTCGTGCCCGCCTTGGGCAGGAAGTTCTGGACGATCACCTCCTGCACATGACCGTGACGCCGGTGGCTCTCGGCGATGGCCTCGATGGCGTCGATGCGGTCCTCGCGCGACTCGCCGATGCCCACGAGGATCCCGGTGGTGAACGGGATGGCCAGCTCGCCCGCCGCCTCCAACGTCGCCAGCCGGCGCTCGGGCGTCTTGTCCGGCGACCCCAGGTGGCACGGCAGGTCACCGTTGAGCGACTCGAGCATCATCCCCTGCGACGCGCTCACCGCTCGCACCGCCGCCAACTCGTCGGCCGACAGCGCACCCGCGTTGCCGTGGGGGAGAAGCCCAGTCTCCTCCAGCACCAGCCTGCACATGGCGACGAGGTACTCGACCGTCGACCCGTAGCCGTGCGCCGCCAGCCACTCCGCCGCCGCGGGGTACCGCAGCTCGGGCCGCTCGCCCAGGGTGAAGAGGGCCTCGTGACACCCCGCGGCCTGCCCGGCCCGCGCGATCTCGAGCACATCCTCGGGCGACAGGTACGGCGCCTGCAGTCGCGCCGGGGGCTGGGCGAAGGTGCAGTACCCACACTTGTCCCGACACAGGTGGGTCAGCGGGATGAACACCTTGGGCGACCACGTGATGCGCGTCCCATGCACCCGGTCCCGTACCGCCGCCGCGGCCACCATCACCTCGTCGAGCGGGGCAGCCAGCAACTCCTCACGGCGCATGGCCGCCACGATAGGCACGCCATGTTCCCTACACCGCAATGCCGGGCACACAGCTCGGCCTAGACGGTGGAAGCAGCGCTCAGCTGGGGTAGGCGGAGCGGTCCACCAGCCAGAGGACGCGTTCGCCTTGAACCCTCGCTGCGGGGACGTCGGCGCCGTCCATGACCATGCGCATGGCGTCGCGCTTGTCCTCGCCGGAGACGGTGAAGACGACGTGGCGGCCGCGGGCGATGCCGGCGAAGGTGAGGGTCATGCGCTCATGGGGGTGGTTGCGCTTCGGGTCCTGGTTGAGCACCACCAGCCGGCCGGGGTCGGCGTCGAGGGCGGGGGAGTCGGGGAAGAGGGAGGCCGTGTGGCCGTCGCTCCCGAGCCCGAGGTGGATGAGGTCGATGCGGCCCAGCTCGCCCAGCTTGAGCTGGTACGGGTCGGGGCCTTCGTCGCAGCGCATGGGATAGACGGCGTTGGCCGCGCCCACCCGCTCGAGCAGGGCCTCGCGGGCCAGACGCTCGTTGGAGTCCGGGTGGTCGGGTGGCACGCAGCGCTCGTCGCCCCAGAACACGTCGACAGCCCACCAGTCGATCTGCTCGGCCCCGTCGACCGCGAGGCGCTCGTAGCAGCGCCGGGCCGTGACGCCACCAGACAGAGCGATCGAGAAGTTCTCATCGGGCCGGCTGTGGAAGCACTCGATGACGCGCTCCGCGAACTCGCCCGCCACGTCGTCCACGACGACGAGCTCTCCGTTCATTGGTGCACCACCAGGCCGACGATGTCTCCTCGAGCATGGCGGCCGAAGCGGGAGCACCAATAAAGTGCTTTCTGGTTCGCTTCGCTCACTGGTGCACCACCGGGCTCATCGGGCGAAGGATATGGCGGCTTCGAGCGCCTCTTCGTAGACATGGTCGCCCTCGAGGTCGCTGAGCGCCTCGGCCAGGGACCACGCCAGCGTCATATCGGGCAGCGCGAGCACCTCTTCGTGACCCGGGCCGCCCTTGATCCTGGCCGAGGCTCGCACCAGTCGTTCCTCCTCGCGCCGTTCGACCGTGAACTCGCCGTCGCCGGCCACCAGGCGCATCGACGCGTGGCGATCGTCCTCCAGGTGGACGTCGCGCAGCTCCAGCCGGGAGACCAGCCATCCGCCCAGCAGGTCGCGGACGCCGGGCTTGCCCTTGACGCCCGCCCAGTCGACCTGGGTGACGTAGGGCCGGTACACCCGGCCGTCGAACAGCCCGGCGAGCAGCAGCCGCCATGGCGTGAGCCGCACCCACGTGAGGTCGATGAGCGTGCGCCGGTGGGACACCGGAACGAGATCGGCGAAGCCGGTCTCGTCGACCAGCTCCTTGCTGTCGACGACGACGACCTCAGCCGTCGCGCACAACGCGTCGTCCGGGGTCGGACAGGTCGCGACGTACCAGACGGCGAGGGGGAGATCGGGCAGCGTGAGGGGCTCGATGAGCGAGTCGAGATGACGCGCCGCTGGACCCTTGACGGTGAGGGTGACATCCTCCGACCAGACACGCGCACCGTCCGACGAGCCCTCGAGGAGGCGAACGCGCGCCTCGAGCCCGGGCTTCTCGTCCTCCTGGGCCAGGATCACGATCGTGCGTCCCGGGTGGCGGCCGCCGAGGGTCTCGGTGGTCGCGCACGCCCGGTCCAGCTCGTCCGCGGTGCGTGTCACCGCGACCAGGGTGACCACGCTGGTGCGGGTCGCGGTGCGGTCGCTGCCCCGGAGTCGGTGCAGGGCCTCGGACACGTCGCTCATCGACGCGTCCACGTCCTCCCACTCCCCGAGGGGGGCTACGGCGTCCGCCACTGCCGTCCGTCACGTTCGATCATCTGGTCAGCCTCCTTGGGCCCCCACGTGCCCGCAGGGTAGAAGGCCAGGGGCGCCTCGTCGGTGGCCCACGCCGTCAGGATGGGGTCGACGATGCGCCATGCCTGCTCCACCTCGTCGGTGCGGATGAACAGCGTCGGGTCGCCGACCATGACGTCGAGGAGGAGGCGCTCGTAGGCGTCGGGCGCCTCTTCGAGGAAGGCGGCGCCGTAGGAGAAGTCCATGGCCACGCTGCGCACCTTGAACGCCTGGCCCGGGACCTTGGCGCCGAAGCGGAGGGAGATGCCCTCGTCGGGCTGGATGCGCAGTACCAGGGCGTTGGGCTGGAGGCCACGGGAGTCGGCCGCCTTGAACGGGAGATGGGGGACGCCCTGGTAGACGATGGCGACCTCGGTCACCCGCTTGGGCAGCCGCTTGCCGGTGCGGATGTAGATCGGCACGCCGGCCCAGCGCCAGTTGTCGACGTGCAGGCGCATGGCGAGGTAGGTCTCCGTCGTGCTGTCGTGGGCCACGTCCTCCTCGTCGCGATAGGCGGGCACGTGCTCGCCCTCGACCCACCCGTCGGCGTACTGGCCCCGCACCACCTCGGTGTGCACCTCCTCGGGGGTGAAGACGTCGACGGCGCGCAGCGCCTTCACCTTCTCATCGCGGATGCCCTGGGCGTCGATGGACGCGGGCGGCTCCATGAGGGTGAGTGCGAGCACCTGCAGCACGTGGTTCTGCACGATGTCGCGCATGGCGCCCGCCTGCTCGTAGAACCCGCCCCGGTGGCCGACACCGAGTGACTCGGCCACGGTGATCTGCACGGAGTCGATGTAGCGCCGGTTCCACGTGGGCTCGAAGATGGAGTTGGCGAAGCGCAGGGCGAGGACGTTCTGCACCGTCTCCTTCCCGAGGTAGTGGTCGATCCGGTAGATCTGGTCCTCGTCGAAGACCTGGTGCAGCGCGGAGTCGAGCGCGAGGGCGCTCTCGAGGTCGTGGCCGAACGGCTTCTCGATGACGATGCGCACGAAGGCATCGTCGTCGGTAGCCTTGGCCATGCCGTGGTCCCCGAGCTGGGCGGCCACCGCGGCGAACACGGTGGGGACGGTGGCCAGGTAGTACACGCGGTTGCCGCCGATGCCCCGCTCCTGGTCGACCTCGTCGATGACCTGCTCGAGGCGGTCGAACGTCTCGGGCTCGCCGTAGTCGCCTGCCACGTACCGGAACCCGGCGACCAGGCTCTCCCACGCCGGATTGGTGTCGGGTGCCGCCTCGCGCATGCGATCGCGAAAGTCGTCGTCGCTCATCTCGGTGCGGGCCACGCCGATGACCGAGAACGCGGAAGGCAGCTGGCGGTTCATGGCCAGCTCGGCCAGCGCGGGCATGAGCTTGCGGCTGGTGAGATCGCCCGACGCGCCGAAGACGACGAGCACGCATGGCGGGGCGCGCCGCTCGGCCTCCAGCCCCTCCATCAGGGGGTTCGAAGGGAGCGCGTGAGCCGGCGCGTCGGTCGCGGTCACGGGTCGTTGCGCGGCGGTGAGTCGTCGGCCTCGGCCCGCTCCTCGTCCTTCTGCACCTCGGCGGCGGCCGCCTCCTCGAAGAAGTGGTGACCGCCGAACTGGTTGCGGAGGGCAGCGACGATGCGGGCCGCGAAGCGTTCGTCGTCCCGCGACGCGAAGCGAGCGAACAACGCCGCGGTGATGACAGGCGCGGAGATCGACCGCTCGATGGCCTCGGCCACCGTCCACCTTCCTTCGCCCGAGTCCTCCACGTAGCCCCTGATCTTCTGGAACTCGTCGGGCTTCTCCAGCGCGAGCTCGGTGAGCTCCAGCAGCCACGACCGCACCACTGACCCCTGGTTCCAGAGGTGGGCGATGGCGTGCAGGTCGAGCTTGAACTCCTGGGCTGCCTCCAACAGGGCGAAGCCCTCGGCGTAGGCCTGCAGCATCCCGTACTCGATGCCGTTGTGGATCATCTTCGTGTAGTGACCGGCGCCAGGCGGGCCGACGTGGCGGTAGCCGTCCTCGGGAGCGAGGGCGGTGAAGACGGGCTCGAGCCGCTGCACCGCATCGGGCTCACCGCCGACCATCAGGCAATAGCCGACCTTGAGCCCCCAGACGCCCCCTGACACACCTGCGTCGACGAACGAAACCCCCCGTTCCTTGAGACGCGTCGCGCAGTCCACCGCGTGGTGGTAGTTGGAGTTGCCGCCGTCGATGATGGTGTCGCCCGGTTCGAGCAGGGTGCTGAGGATGTTGATCGTCTGCGTGGTCGGATCGCCCGACGGAACCATGACCCACACCGCGCGCGGCGGCGTCAGGGCGGCGACCATCGATTCGAGGGAGTCGCATCCCTCGGCGCCGTCCTCGATGATGGCCTTCACCGCGTCGGAGCTGCGGTCGTGAGCCGCGACCTCGTGTCCGTGCTCGATCAACCGCTTGGTCATGTTGGCCCCCATGCGCCCGAGGCCGACCATCCCGATCTTCATGTCGACCCTTTCTGGCGGCGAATGGCTGTGTCTACCGAATGTCCCGGAGATCGTCGACCGCGACCCGCATGACCCGACGGTCATGGTCGAGCAGGCTCTGGTGGTCCCCGATCGTCTGGGCGGCGATGAGCGTGCCGAAGTCGTACCCGAATCCGGGGATCGGCAACTCCGCCGTCGGGGCGGTTGGCACGATCTGGAGCGCGACGACCTCGTTGGGCCCACCCTTGTGGAGCTGACCGGTGGAGTGAAGGAAGCGCGGCCCGTACCCGACGGTGACGGCGACGCCGCCGAGCCCGTCGCGGATCGTGTTGCGCAGCCGGTGCAGCGCGTCGTCCTGGCCGTACGGGAGATAGGCCTGGATCGACACGTAGTCGCGGGGTCGTACGTGGCCCTCGAGCCAGGTGCTCACTGTGCCGGGGTCCTCGGTCGGCACGTTCGGCAGGGGCAGCTGCTCGAGCACCCGCTCGGTGTTCTGCTTCGACTCGGTCACGTTCGGCTCGTCGAAGGGATCGATGCCGAGCACCGAGCCGGCGATGGCGGTGGCGACCTCCCAGCGATAGAACTCGCGCCCGAGCTCGAGCGGGTCGGCGAGCTCCAGGCCGACGAGGTGGCGATCATCGCCCTGCTCGACCTCGGTGGTGGGGACAGGAACGAGCCCCATGCCGTTCTTGCCCGTCGACTCGGCGATGAGCTGCTCGACCCACAGCCCGAAGGCGGCGAAGGGCTCGGGGACGACGATGGTGACCTTGTCGCGTCCCGCCTTACCCGCCTCGCCCATGGCGACGCCGAGCTCGGCCGCTCCCTCGAGGTCTGCCTCGCGTGCTGACGCGCAGAGCGCGGCGATGTCGTAACCGAGCAGGGCGGCGGGTACGAGGCCGAAGTAGGAGAGCACCGAATAGCGCCCGCCGATGTCGGGCGGGTTCTCGAACAAGCGGTTGAAGCTGCGCTCGCGCGCCAGCTCAGCGAGCGGGGTGTCCGGGTCGGTGATGGCCGCGTACCGCGCTCCGTCGGGCATGGGCTCCCAGCAGTGGGCCAGCAGGGCCTTGACCTCGAGGGTGGTGCCCGACTTGGACGAGACGAGGAAGAAGCTGTCGCCCAGCGGCGCACCGAGCACGGTGGCCGGGTCAGTGGTGTCGAGCACGACCAATCGGTCGGAGCCGACCGCGGCCCGAAGGACCTCGGGCCCGAGCGACGACCCGCCCATGCCCAGCAGCACCACGTGGGTGGCGTCGATGCTGTCGGCCCACGACTTCAGGTCGGCGGCCTCCGCCTCCATGCGGTGCGTGACGTCGAGCCATCCGAGCCGGTTGGATGCCACGTTGCCGTCGGGCCACAGCGTCGCGTCCCGAGCCAGCAGCCGCTGCAGGAGGTCGCTCACGTGGAGAGGGAACTCGCTTTGTCTTGCAGGGCCTGCAGCAGCTCGTCGTAGGACTTGACGAAGGAGGCCACCCCCTCTTCCTCCAAGGTGTCACCCACCTCAGCCATCGACACACCGACTGACTCGAGCTGGTCGAGAACGCGCTTGGCGTCGTCCAACCCCGTGTCGACCGTGCGGGCGACGGTGCCGTGATCGAGGAAGGCGGCCACGGTTGCGTCGGGGAGGGTGTTCACCGTGTCGGGCCCGACGAGGTTGTCGACGTAGAGCAGGTCGGGATACGCCGGGTTCTTGGTCGAGGTCGACGCCCACAACGGCCGCTGCACCCGGGCGCCCCGCGCCGCCAGCGCGTCCCAGCGGTCGCCGCTGAAGCGCTCGCGGAACAGCTGGTAGGCGAGCCGGGCCTGGGCCACGGCCGCCTTGCCGCGCAAGGCCAGCGCCTCGTCGCTGCCGATGCCCTCGAGCCGGCGGTCCACCTCGGTGTCGACGCGGCTCACGAAGAACGACGCCACGCTCGAGACGGTGGACAGGTCGCCCTCGCACTCCTCGAGTCCGGCGATGTACGACTCGATGACGGCGCCGTAACGGTCGAGGCTGAAGATGAGGGTGATGTTGATGTTCCTGCCCTCGGCGATCATCCGCTGCACCGCAGGCAGCCCCTCGAGCGTGGCCGGGATCTTGACCATGAGGTTGGGGCGGTCGATGCGCTCGTGCAGGAAACGGGCCGACTTGGTGGTGGCCTCGGTGTCGGACGCAAGTGCGGGCGAGACTTCGATGGACACGAACCCGTCACCACCCGGGTCCTCGTCGTAGGTGGGGCGCAGGACCGCGAGCGCTTCGGTGATGTCGTGGATCACCAGGCCCCAGTACGCGTCCTCCACCGAGTGCACCTTGATGAGCTCGCGGAACTGGGCGTCGTAGGCGTCACCCGCGGAGATGGCCTTCTGGAAGATGGTCGGGTTGGAGGTCACCCCCCGGATGCCCTGCTCGACGAGGTCTGCCAGCTCACCGCTCTCGATGCCGGTGCGCGTGATGTTGTCGATCCAGGGACTCTGTCCCTGCTCCCGATAGAGCTCGTGCAGTTTGGTCATGTTTGATCGTCCTCCAGGAGGTCGGCGAGGAGCTCCTTGGCCCGGGCCACGACGTTCTCGGGCGTGTACCCCATGCGCTGCAGTGCTTCCGCGCCAGGCGCCGATGCGCCGAAGTGGTCGATGGACACGGAGTCATCCGCGTAGCGGTCCCAGCCGAACGACGTGGCCGCCTCGACCGCGAGGGTGGGCACCTCCTCGGGAAGGATGGCGTCCTGGTACGCGTCGTCCTGCGTCTCGAACAGCTCCCAGGACGGCATCGACACGACCGCCGTGCTGACACCCTCGGCGGTGAGCATGCGAGCCGCGTCGACGCACACCCACACCTCGGAGCCGGTGCCGATGAGAATGAGGTCGGGATCGGCGCCGCCCGACACCAGCGTGTAGGCACCGCGCGCCACGCCGTCGACGGCTTCGGCCGTGCCTTCGAGCACGGGCACGTTCTGCCGTGACAGCAGCAGCGCGGTCGGCCCGTCCGAGTTCACCGCGACCCGCCAGGCGTGGGCCGTCTCGTTCGCGTCTGCGGGCCGCACGACCCGGAGTTGGGGCATGGCCCGCATCGCGGCGATGTGCTCGATGGGCTGGTGGGTCGGGCCGTCCTCACCCAGACCGACCGAGTCGTGGGTCCACGAGTAGACGACCTTGGCCTCACTCAGGGCCGCCAGCCGCACCGCGCCGCGCATGTAGTCGCTGAACACGAAGAAGGTGCCGCCCACCGGAAGGATGCCGCCGTGCATGGCCATCCCGTTCATGGCCCCGCCCATGCCGTGCTCGCGGACGCCGTAGTAGATCTGCCTGCCACCAGGGTCGTCCTTGGTCTGGACACCCGCGTCCTCGAGCAGTGTGCCGGTGTTGCCGGTGAGGTCGGCACCACCGGCGAGGATGCCGGGGACGACGTCGAGCACCGCGTTCATGCACTCGCCGCTGGCGACGCGGGTTGCCTTCTTCTCCCCGGGCTCGAAGGTGGGCAGCTTGGTCTCCCAGCCGTTGACGCCGCGTGCTTGCAGGCAGGCGTCGAGCTCGCTGCGGTCGCCCTGCCACGACACCAGCCGCGTCTCCTGCTCCTCCCGCAGGCGTCGGCCCCGTGCCGCCGACTCGCGGTACATGGCCAGCACGTCGTCGGGCACGTAGAACTGCTGATCCGACGGGAGGCCGAGGATCTCCTTCGTCACCCGGATCTCGTCCTCGCCCAGCGGGCTGCCGTGGGCCTTCTCGCTGTCGGTGAATTTGGGCGATGGCCAGCCGATATGGCTGCGCAGCACGATCAGCGACGGCCGGTCGTCCACGGCCATGGCGTCGCGGAGGTGGCGCTCGAGCGCGTCGGTGTCGTTGGCGATCTCGCCCGCTCGGTCGACGTGCCATCCGTAGGCCTCGAAGCGCTTGGCCGCATCGTCGCTGTAGGACAGCTCGGTAGGCCCGTCGATGGTGATGTGGTTGTCGTCGTAGACGTAGACGAGGCGGCCGAGGCCGAGGTGGCCGGCGAGCGAGGCCGCCTCGTGGCTGATGCCCTCCTCCAGGTCCCCGTCGCTGCAGATGACGAACACGTGATGGTCGGACACCTCCGGTCCGAAGCGGGCGCGCAACCAGCGCTCTGCGATGCCCATGCCCACGCCGTTGGCGAAGCCCTGACCCAGCGGACCGGTGGTGACCTCGACGCCCTTGGTGTGGTGGACCTCGGGATGACCGGGGGTCTTGCTGCCCCACTGGCGGAATTGGCGGATGTCCTCCAGCTCGAGCCCGTACCCGGTGAGGTAGAGCATGGAGTAGAGGAGGATCGACGCGTGGCCGGCCGAGAGGATGAACCGGTCGCGGTCAGGCCAGTCGGGGGCGGACGGGTCGTGCCTCATGACCCGCGTCCACAGCACGTGGGCCAGGGGGGCCAGCGCCATGGCGGTACCCGGGTGCCCCGAGTTGGCCCGCTGGGGGGCGTCCATCGCGAGGCCCCGAATGACGTTGATGCCCAGCTGCTCGAGGGCGGGATCGGCCATGGGGGCAACCTACCCAGTAGGGGAGCGGAACAGAGCGACGGATGCGGTGAAGCCGTGCACGAAATTCCTGCCGCCGACGGGGCCGAACTCGCCGGCAGCGAAGAACCCGGCGGTGGCCGGGTCGTCGAGCGCCTCGGCGACGACCGCCGCGTCGTGGTGGGGCCGCCCGAACAACCCGATGCCCCGGCCGTTGCAGGTGAAGACCAGCGCGGCCTCCGCGTCCTTGCCCGCCAGCATCTCCCGCAGGTCCTCGTCGGCGGTCACGGCATCGCGCACGTGGTACTGGACGGTGGTGCCCACGTCCACCACGTCGCTGACCGCGATCGCCCCGTGGTCCGGGTCGGCGCCGATGACGTTGCGGACGAGGAAGTCGCCCCTTCCGAAGTCGGGCTTGTGCTCGTCGATCACCAGGCCCATGTGCAGCCCGCGATTGACGAGACGAAGGTCCTCCTCGGCGAGCGAGTTGTTGGCCAGGTCGACCAGGCGCTGGTAAGCGGGCTGGCCGCCCAGCTCGTAGACGACGTTGCGCTCGGACCGGGTCACGACGTACGGCTGGCCGATGGGGCGACACCCCTGGGACACGACGGACCGCACCTCGATCGACGGTCCGAGCAACGCGCCCACCGCCCCGTCGGTGAAGACCTGGCCGTTGAGCACCAGGCGGTTGCCGCCGGGACCGCGGGCGGCCGACGCGAAGCCGCCGATGACGGGCAGGCCCCGGATCCGGCCGAAGAGCTCCTCCACGTCGAAGGAGAAGGGATCGGCGACGAGCAGAAGGGCACCCGGCTCGACCCCAGGGACCGGGAGGTCGTCGGACGCGGTATCCAGGCGGACGGGCGTGACCGCGCCGGTGCGCCCGGCCCACGCCACGACGGCCGGCGTCTCCTCGACCTCCCGGGCCTCGCCCACCACGGAGACGGCGGCGCAGCCCAGCAATGTCCGGGGTTGGAGGATCGTGTCCAGGGCGGAAGCGACGTCCTCGAGGGCGCCGGCGTGGGGCGGGGTGACGAAAACGGTGACGAGGTCGGGTGCCGCGCCGACCGCGTCGAGCAGGTGACCGGCCACCTCGCCGACGGCGTGGGCGGTGACGGGGTGCTCTGAGAGGGCGGCGGCGAACCGGCGCGCCATCTCAGACAGGCGGCAGCAGGGTGAGGGGAACGACCGTCTCCGGTCCCTGGTTGATGCGGCAGTGGGCCTCGATGGTGCCGTAGTCCGCGAACGTGAGCTCGCCGCGGACGAGGCGGGAGGTGAACTTGCCGGGCTCGACGGTGAAGGGCGACGCGTTGCGCGCCACCTGCTCGCCCGCCTCGTTCAGGAAGGTCACCTCGAGCGTGCCCTGGCCGGGCTCGTCAGCCCGGCAACGGATGAGCACGACGAGATGGGGCTCGATCGTCGTCGGCGCGGGTGAGGGCGCGGGCAGCGAGAACATGACGCCCTGCAGGTCGATGCGCGTCGACGGCCCGGGCACGGGCCTGATGTCGAGACTTTCTACGAAGAGGGCGGAGACGATGTCCATTACATTCGCTCGCTTGCTTCGCGGCGCTCGCTGGGTGGCGATGGGGACCCCACGCGTTCGGCGCCGACAGGTGTTCTCGGCTGCCCCCCATCGCCGGCCGGCACTGCGTGTTCGAGCGGAACCATGCGCCCGAACCTACCCGGGGCTCAGGCGGCGAGCTTCTCCATGACGCGGTCGTGCTCGAGCCGTACCTCGGCCCAGCCCCGCCAGACGAGCAGGCGCACGAGCCACCAGCCGATGTCCGTCTCGCCCGGGTTGAGGGCGAACTTGGCGGACGTCGGTGCGGCGTGGTGGTTGTTGTGCAGGCCCTCGCCGCCCGTGATGAACGCCAGCCACTGGTTGTTGCGGGCGGTGTTGGCGTAGGGCTGGGTGCCGAAGTAGTGGCCGATGGCGTTGATGGCCGCGTTGAGCAGGAGGTAGCTGACGGTATGCACCGCGGCAGCAATGAGGCCGACCCTCCAGCCGAAGATCGCGCAAAGGATGGCAATGCCGATCCCCAGGCCGAGCAGGGCGTGGTCGAAGAACATGCGGTCCCAGCGGTCGGCGGGCAGGTCGCGCGCGTAGCGGGCGACCTGGTCCTCGTCCTTGGCGACCTTCCGGTACAGAGCGACGTTGGCGAACTGCACCATGGCGAAGCCCTCCCGCAGGGGCGAGTGCGGGTCCCCTTCGACGTCGGTGAAGGCGTGGTGCTTGCGGTGCACCGCCGCCCACTGCCGGGGGCGGATGCCGGTGGTGATCCAGATGAGCACCCGGAACACCCACGTCGCGCCGGGCGAGATGCTGATGGCCCGGTGGCTGAGCGTGCGGTGCAGCCAGACCGTGGTCATGAGGAGGGCGACGGAAGAAAGGGCGAGTCCGAGGACCAGCGGGGCCACGAGCGACATGGAAGTCATGGTATCCGCCTACCTACCGGTCGGTAGACGGAAACCCCCAATGTGACCACTGGCACCGGTACCCTGGGGTTGATGGCCAGCACTGAGACGTCGCCTTCTACGCGCGACGCCATCCTGGCCACCGCCCGCCGCCTCTTCGCCGAGCACGGCTATGACGGGACCTCCCTCAACGACATCGCGGAGGAGGTCGGCATCCGCCGGCCCAGCCTGCTGCACCACTTCCTGTCGAAGGAGGCCCTCTACCGCGAGGTCTTCGAGGCGTCGATGGCGGACTGGTTCATCCGGGTGGATCGCGCCATCCAGGACCCGAGCGACGGCTGGGAGCAGGTCGACCGGGTGCTCACTGCGAGCTTCGACTTCTTCAGGGAGAACTCCGAGTTCGTGCGCATCGTGCGCAGAGAGGCGCTCGAGGGTGGCAGCCGCCTGGGGCTCGACCTGGCCAACGCCATCAAGCCGCTCTTCCAGAAGGCGAGCGGGTTCTTGCAGAAGGAGATGGACGCCGGGCGGTTCCGCAAGCAGGACCCCGAGCAGATGCTCGTCACCGGCTACGGCGCGCTGCTCTCCTACTTCAGCGACCTGCCCTTCATCGAGGCCCTGACCGGACGCGACCCCATGAGCCCCGCCGCGCTGAAGGAGCGCCAGGAGCACGTCATGGCCTTCTTCCGCTCCGCCCTGGAGCCCTAACACTCGAACCCGGCCGCAAATCGCGCCGGATTCCGGCGCGATTTACGGCCGGGTTCGCTCACCGCTGGCGGTCGTCCTCGAGGTCGCGGAGGACCTCGTTCTCCTCAGGAGTCGCCTCGGCGCCGAAGTGCAGGACGAGGGTGCCCTTGGTCCCGCAGTGCGGGCAGATGACGGCGGCGACGGCGACCATGTCGTCGGGGTCGGACGCGCCTTCGGTGCGCCGCAGCTTCTCGAGCTGCACCTCGCGCGCCGGAGTCTCCTTGCGGCAGGCGAAACAGATCACCATCGCCTCTTCGCGGGCACCGAAGTTCCCGGTGTAGCCGTCGTCCTCGAAGCCCTTCAGGACCTCCACGACAGTGGTCCCGTCGGACGAATAGTCGGGACCGCTGGCCATG
>JBEEFQ010000191.1:0-29337 GCA_041166245.1 Actinomycetota bacterium
CCGTCCCGCATCAACATCGACAACGACAAGGCCGTCGGCTGGCTGCGCAAGGGCGCCCAGCCCACCGAGACCGTGCAGAAGCTGCTGAAGATCTCCGGCGCGTGGGACGACTTCAAGGGCACCACGCCGTCATGAGCGACGTCATCGGCGAGGACGAAGCCGAAGACACGGGCGAAGTCGCTGACGACAGCGCCGAGGACACCGGTGGCCCTCCGGACGGCGGCCTCCCGAAGGCGGTGCTCGAGTACCTGGCCAACGCCATCGTCGACGAGCCTGACGGCGTGGTCGTCGAGGTCGACGAGCGCCGCAACGGCATCGAGCTGAGCCTGCACGTCGCGCCCGACGACATGGGCAAGATCATCGGCCGCCGGGGCCGGGTGGCCCAGGCCATCCGCACGGTCGTCCGGGCCGCCGGTGCCAAGGAAGGCATCGACGCCCAGGTCGAGATCGTCGACTGAGCGGTCGGGTGCTCGAGGTCGGACGGGTCGTCAAGCCCCACGGCCTCAAGGGTGAGGTCGTTGTCGAGCTCACGACCACTCGCACCGATCGCCTCGAACCCGGGACTCGGTTCGAGGACCTCGAGGTGGTCCGTTCTCAACCGTTCCAGCATCGCTGGATCGTCGCGTTCGAGGGCGTGACCACCCGCGAGGCCGCCGACGCGCTGCGGGGCCGGGTGCTGCGCGCCGAGCCCATCGACGACGACCCCGACGCGCTCTGGGTGCACGAGCTCATCGGCGCGTCGGTCACCGACACCGCCGGTGCCGAGTTGGGCACCGTCACCGCCGTCGAGGCCAACCCCGCCAGCGACCTGCTCGTGCTCGACAGCGGGGGGCTGGTGCCGCTGCGGTTCGTGGTCGACCACGGCGAGGGGCAGGTGGTCGTGGACCCGCCCGCCGGCCTCTTCGACCTCGACTGACTGCTTGACCTGGATGACCATGCGCATCGACGTGTTCACCATCTTCCCGGGGATGGTCGACGGCTTCCTGTCCGAGAGCCTCATCGGCAAGGCCCGGCTCGGCGACGACGCGCGGCTCGACATCCGCGTGCACGACCTGCGCTCCAAGGCCGCCGATCCCCACCGGTCGGTGGACGACACGCCGTTCGGCGGGGGCGCGGGCATGGTGCTCACGCCCGAGCCCGTCTTCGGCGCGGTGGAGGCGGTCGACCCGCCCCGCCCCCTGTTCCTGCTCGGGCCGGGCGGGCGCCGGTTCGACCAAGGGATGGCCCGCGTGCTGGCGGCATCCGATGGGTTCTCCCTGCTGTGCGGCCGCTACGAGGGCGTCGATCAGCGGGTGGCCGACCACCTGGTCGACGACGAGCTGTCCGTCGGCGACTACGTGCTCGCCGGTGGGGAGACGGCCGCTCTGGTCGTGGTGGAAGCAGTGGCCAGGCTCGTCCCCGGCGTGATGGGCAACAGCGAGTCGGCCGGGCACGAGTCCTTCGGCGACGACGGCCTGCTGGAAGAGCCGGTGTGGACGAGGCCGGCCGACTTCCGAGGCTGGGAGGTGCCCGAGGTGCTGCGATCGGGCGACCACCCCCGCATCGCCCGCTGGCGCCGGGCCCAGGCCATCGTGCGGACCCGGGAGCGCAGACCCGATCTCATCGAGGCCCGGGGCGGGCTCAGCGAGGCCGACCGTGCCGTTCTGGAGGAGTTCGGACTATCCTGAGTCCTCCCCCGGCAGCGATTCGAGGAGTACCCGCGCCATGAACCCGACCGATCTCGTCGACCGCGGCAGCCTGCGCGACGACGTGCCTGCATTTGCTCCAGGCGACACCGTCAAGGTGCACGTGCGCGTCGTCGAGGGCACGCGCGAGCGGATCCAGGTGTTCCAGGGGGCCGTGATCCGTCGTCAGGGTTCCGGCGCACGCGAGACGTTCACCGTCCGCAAAGTGAGCTTCGGCGTGGGTGTGGAGCGCACGTTCCCGGTGCACTCGCCCGTCCTCGCCAAGATCGAGGTCGTGACGAGGGGCGACGTGCGGCGGGCCAAGCTCTACTACCTCCGCGACCGCACCGGGAAGGCAGCAAAGATTAAGGAGAAGCGGGCCGCTCGTTGATCGGGTGGAAGCCCGTTCTCGACACGCCCCCTGGTGACGACGGCCTGGCGCCCCTGGCCGCCGAGCATCCCCCGGCCGCAAAGCGGGCGGCGCGTGAGATCCCGGTACTGCTGGCAACGGCCGCGCTGATCGCCTTCCTGATCAAGACGTTCGTCGCCCAGGCGTTCTACATCCCGTCGGAGTCGATGACGCCGCAGCTGCAGGTCAACGACCGCGTCGTCGTCTCCCGCATCGCCTACCGGCTGCACGATCCCCGGCGGGGCGACATCGTCGTCTTCGACGACCCGCGTGAGGGCGCCAACGGCGACGACGACGGGCAGCCGAACATCGTGGTGCGGTTCATCCGGGGGATCGGGGGCGCGGTCGGCGTCGTCCAGCCGTCCACCGAGGAGTTCATCAAGCGCGTCGTCGGCCTGCCGGGCGAGACGGTCGAGGGCAAGGCGGGGCGCGTCTACGTGGACGGCCGCGTCCTGTCCGAGCCGTATCTGCCCGACGGGACGGTCACGAGCGACTTCGCGCCGGTCGTCGTCCCCGAGGGCTCGCTGTGGGTGATGGGCGACAACCGCAGCAACTCGTCGGACAGCCGGTTCTTCGGACCCATCCGCCGCTCCACCGTGCAGGGCCGCACCGTCCTGCGAGTCTGGCCCCCGGGCTCGGCCTCATTTCTGTAGCCACCCTTTAGACTTATGGCATGAGCGCCGAGGACCTCGAGCGGTACGAAACCGAGATCGAGCTCCAGCTGTATCAGGAGTATCGAGCCGTCCTGGGCATGTTCAAATTCGTGGTGGAGACGGAGCGGCGCTTCTACCTGGCCAACGAGGTCAAGATGGAAGCCCGGAACGAGAACGGGCGCCCGTACCTCGAGATCTCGCTCGGCGACGCCTGGGTGTGGGACATGTACCGCCCCGCGCGCTTCGTCTCGTCGGTCCGCGTCGTCACGTTCAAGGATGTCAACGTCGAGGAGCTCCCCGAGAAAGACCTGTGACCGGCGCGTCACGCCAGTTGGGTGTGGATGGCGAGGACGCGGTCGCCAAGTGGTACGAGGCCCAGGGCTACGAGGTCGTCGCTCGCAACTGGCGCTGCAAGGACGGCGAGCTCGACCTCATCGTGCGAGCGGGCCGGGTGTACGTGTTCTGCGAGGTCAAGACCCGCACTTCGAACGCGTTCGGAGCACCCGTCGAGGCGGTGACGTCGGACAAGCAGCAGCGCTTGCGCAGGCTGGCGGCCCGTTGGCTGGAGGACGACGCGCCGTTGCGGCCCACCGAGATCCGCTTCGACGTGGCCTCGGTGCTGGGAGGCGAGATCGACGTGCTCCAGGGCGCGTTCTGATGGCGGGGCTCGACCCCGACGCTTTGGACCCCGACGCTCTTCACCCTGACACCGTCGCCGTCCACCTGGGTCGGCCCGAGCAACCCGGCGAGCCCGTCAACCCACCCATCGTCGTCAGCTCGACGTATCGGGCCGAGGGCGTGCACAGCTATGGCCGCGACGGCAACCCGACGTGGGAGGCGTTCGAGGCCGCCATCGGCGTGCTCGAAGGCGGGGCCGCCCTCGCGTTCGCGTCGGGCATGGCCGCCATCTCGGCCGTGATCGAGACGCTGCCGTCCGGTGCGGTCGTGGTCGCCGACACCTCCTGCTACAGCGGCACCCGCCGCTTGCTGCACGATCTGTCGACCCGCGGGCGCATCGAGCCCCGGCTCGTGGACACGACCGACCGCGATGCGGTGGGTGGCGCGCTGGACGGCGCTGCGCTGTTGTGGCTCGAGTCGCCCACCAACCCGATGTGCCGTGTCGTCGACATCACCGCTACCGCGGCCGACGCGCACGCGGCCGGCGTGCCGGTGGTGGCAGACAACACCATGGCCACCCCGCTGCTGCAGCGGCCGCTCGATCTGGGTGCCGACGTCGTGGTGCACAGCGCGACCAAGCAGATCAGCGGCCACGCCGACGTGCTCATGGGCGTCACCGTGACGCGTGACGAGACATGGCTCGACAACCTGCGGACCCGGCGCAGTCTGCACGGTGCAGTGCCCGGGCCGTTCGAGGTGTTCCTCGCCCTGCGGGGTCTGCGCACCCTGCACCTACGCGTCGAACGCTCGGCGCAGAACGCGACCGAGCTCGCGCGTCGGCTCGCCGGCCATCCCGCCGTCGACGAGGTGCACTACCCGGGTTTGGGCGCAGTCGTGTCCTTCGACGTGGGCTCGCAGGAGGCGGCCGACAAGGTGTGCGGCGCGGTGCGCGTCATCGTCCCCGCCACCAGCCTGGGCGGCGTCGAGTCGCTCATCGAGCGCCGCGCCCGCTGGTCAATGGAGGGCCACCTGCCTCCCGGCCTCCTCCGCCTCTCCGTCGGCATCGAACATGTGGATGATCTCTGGCGCGACCTCGACCGAGCCCTGGCCTGACCGTTTGGGACCGCTCACCCACACCTGACGTGGGTCAGCGGTCCCAAACGATGTCGCTAGCGGCCGGGGTGGCGGCGGTGGCGGTGCTCCCAGCACGCGGTGTGCCAGTGGCGGCGCAGGTCGGGGGCGTCGAGGGGGACGACGACGAAGTGGCCAACACCCTCGGCGATGTCCTGGTTGCAGCCGGGGCAGAGGTAGGCCTTGCGCGCCTGGAAGGGCTGGATGCGACGGACTTCGAGCTCGCCGTCGTCTAGCGAGGGATCGCGGCCCACAACACCAGCAGGATCACCACGACGAAGGCGGCGGCGACGAGCACGTAATCCGACGCGCGTCGTTTCTGCTGCCGGAACGGGTTGAAGCCCACGCCCCATTCTTGTCACACCCCCTGGTTACCCTGACCGCAGCGCTCGAGTGGCCGGCGCCAACGGCCCTCCCGGAACGTTCCACACGGGAGGTCCCAGTGATCGCCACCATCCCCTCGGCCACGCTGCTCGGCGTCGACGGCCGGCCTGTCACCGTCGAGGTGCACGTGAGCAACGGGCTGCCCGGGTTCACCATCGTCGGCCAGCCCGACGCCGCGTGCCGGGAGGCGCGCGACCGGGTGCGGGCCGCGCTGCTGTCATCGAACATGGACTGGCCGCTCAAGAAGGTCACGGTGAACCTGGCGCCGTCTGGTGTTCGCAAGATGGGCGCCGGCCTTGATCTGGCCATCGCCGTCGGCCTGCTCGTCGCGTCGGGCCAGCTCGATGCCGAGGCGGTCGTGGGCCACGCCTTCCTCGGCGAGCTCGGGCTCGACGGTTCCGTGCGCCGGGTGCCCGGCCTGGTGCCGCTGGTCGACGCCATCACCGCGCCCACCGTCGTGGTGGCCAGCGCCGCCGCCCGAGAGGCGGCGCTGGTGGGCCGCCACATTGTGCGGGCCGTCGCCACCCTCACCGAGCTGCTCGAGGCCCTGCGCCTCCTCACGCCGTGGCCGGACCCGCCGCCAACGCCGCCGGCGGGTCCGGCCCCGCCTGCACCCGACCTGGCCGACGTGCGAGGCCAGCACCTCGGGCGCTTCGCCCTCGAGGTCGCGGCCGCAGGCGGTCATCACCTGCTCATGACCGGGCCGCCCGGCTCGGGCAAGACGATGCTGGCACAGCGCCTTCCAGGGCTGTTGCCGCCGCTCACGCGCGACGAGGCGGTGGAGACCACGCGCATCCACTCGGCGGGCGCCATGGCCCTCGACGCCCTCATCGAACGCCCGCCGCTGCGCGCCCCCCACCACGGCGCATCCGCGGTCGCCCTCATCGGCGGCGGCCACGCGTGGATGCGGCCGGGCGAGATCTCGATGGCGCATCGTGGGGTGCTGTTCCTCGACGAGATGGGGGAGTTCCCCGCGGTCGTGCTCGACGCCCTGCGCCAGCCCCTCGAAGAGGGCGTGGTGCGGGTCTGTCGAGCCAACGCAGCCGTCACCTTCCCGGCCCGGTTCCTGCTCGTCGGCGCCATGAACCCGTGCCCCTGCGGGGAGGCCGGCTCGCCCGGTGCGTGCCGGTGCAGCGACGGCGCTCGGGCCCGCTACGCCCGGCGGCTGTCGGGCCCGCTGCTCGACCGCTTCGACATCCGCATCGCCGTCTCCCGGCCCGACGCGCCCGACCTGCTGGCTGGCCCGGCGGGGGAGTCGAGCGCCACCGTCGCGGCGCGGGTGATGGCGGCGCGCAAGCTCGCCCATCAACGCTTCGTCCGCTGCAACGCCGAGCTCACCGGCGCCGACCTCGAGGCCGCCACCAAGCTCGAGCCTGCCGCGTCGCGACTCCTCGAGCACAAGCTGCGCACCGGCGCGCTGTCGGCGCGCGGGCTTGATCGCATCCGTCGGGTCGCCCGCACGCTCGCCGACCTCGACGGCGGCGCCGAGCGGCTCACCGACGAGCACGTGTGCGCCGCCCTCGAGCTGCGGTCGGCCGTGCCCGTCGCGGAGGCGGCATGACCGCCGACCGCCACACCGACCACGACTATGCCGCGGCCCTCGTAACCCTGCCGCTCATGGGGCCGGCCCGGCTCCTCGCGGTGCTGCGGGCGTGGCCGCCGGACGAGGCGTGGCAGCGGGTGCTGACCAGGCGCGTCATGGCCGATGGTGATGTCGCCGACGCGTGCCGCCCCGATCCCGCCGGCGTCGCCGCCCTCTGGGCCCAGGCAGCGCGGACGAGCGACCCAACCGACGTTGGCGCGAGGCACCGGGCTGCGGGCGTGGCCGTCCGTGTACTCGGTCGTCCCGGCTACCCGGACGTGCTGGCCGAGGACCACCAGCCACCCGCCGTGCTGTTCAGCAAGGGCTCGCTCCAGCACCTCGAGGTCCCGCGGGTGGCCATCGTCGGCACCCGGCGCTGCACGCGCTACGGCCACGACGTGGCCCATCGCCTCGGGCGCGAGCTAGCGGCCGCGGGCGTGGTGGTGGTCTCCGGGCTGGCAAAGGGCATCGACGGCGCCGCGCACGAAGGCGCTCTCTCCGTCGGCATCGCCCCGCCTGTCGGTGTGGTGGGCAGTGGGCACGACGTGGTCTATCCGGCCGTGCACCGCTCGCTGTGGCGCCGGGTCGCCGAGGCGGGCGCGCTGCTCTCCGAGGCGCCCCTGGGCGCCCGACCCGAGCAGTGGCGATTCCCCGCCCGCAATCGCATCATCGCCGCCCTCGCCCAGGCGGTGGTGGTCGTCGAGTCCCACGCGGCCGGGGGCTCGATGCACACCGTCGAGGCGGCCAACGACCGCGGCCGACCCATCCTGGCCGTGCCCGGCCCGGTCGTGAGCCCGGCGTCGGCCGGCACCAACCGGCTCATCGGCGACGGCTGCACGCCGGCCCTCGACACGCAGGATGTCCTGGTCGCCCTCGGCCTCGACGCTCCCGCCCCCCGGCGCGCCGGCGCCACCCAGCAGCAGCAGGCGCCCGTTGCCCCCGACGGGCCCGCGGCTGCGGTGCTGGACGCGCTGGGCTGGGCGCCCGCCACCCTGGACCAGCTCCTCGGGCGCACCGGTCTGCGCCCCGGGCCGGCCGCGGTGGCGCTGGCGGAGCTCGAGGCCGGGGGCTGGGTAGCGGCGTCGGGCGGCTGGTGGGAGCGCACCGGGATCAGCGTGTAGGCGCGGACCCGGGGGTAGCGTCGCGACACATGGAGTGGCGGATCGACGCCTTTGTGCAGTCATTGACCTCGGTCGCGCCCGCCACGATCACGGCCTATGGGTCAGACGTGACAGCGTTTGCCACGTGGGCGGAGCGGGCCGGTCACACCGGGCCGGCCACCGTCGACCGCATGCTCCTTCGCCGCTACCTGGCCTTCCTCACGACCCGCCGCTACGCCCGGCGCACCATCGCCCGCAAGGCGGCCGCACTGCGCCGGTACTTCCACTGGTTGGCCCGCACCGGCACCATCGCGTCGGATCCCGCCCTGCGCCTGTCGGCCCAGACTGGCGCCGGCCGGCTGCCGCAGGTCCTCAGCCGGGGTGAGCTCGAGATCCTGCTCGACGCGCCGCCGGCGCGGATCGACGACGACGACGAGGCGGTGCGCCTTCGCGACGACGCCGTGCTCGAGCTGCTCTACGGCAGCGGCCTGCGGGTCGCCGAGCTGTGCGGCCTCTCTCTCGGCGACCTCGAGCTGGCCCAGAGTCGCCTCACGGTCTGGGGCAAGGGGTCCAAGCAGCGCCAGGTGCCGGTGAGCGAGCCCGCGGCTGCGGCCATCGAGGGGTGGCTGCAGCGGGGCCGGGCCGCCCTGGCCGAGGGCAAGCCAGCCTCCGACGCCGTCTTCCTCAACCGGCGGGGCAACCGGCTCGGGCCCCGCGACGTGCGGCGCATCCTCGACCACCGCTCGGCCAGCCCCACCCACCCTCACGCCCTGCGCCACACCTTCGCCACCCACCTCCTCGACGGGGGCGCCGACCTGCGGGTCGTGCAGGAGCTTTTGGGGCATGCCAGCCTCGAAACCACGCAGGTCTACACTCATGTGAGCAAGGAGCGACTGCTCTCTGTGTACGAGTCCACCCATCCCCGGGCCTGAGAAGGACATGGAGAACGACGATCTCAGCGTCATCCAGAGCTTGTGGGCGGACTACAAGGCCTCCGGATCTCGAGACGCACGCGACAAGCTGATCGTCCACTACTCACCGTTGGTGAAGTACGTGGCCGGTCGAGTTTCCGTCGGCCTGCCCCAGAACATCGAGCAGGCCGACCTCGTCAGTTACGGGATCTTCGGGCTCATCGACGCCATCGACAAGTTCGATCCTGAGCGGGCCATCAAGTTCGAGACTTACGCCATCGCCCGCATCAAGGGGGCGATCATCGACGAGCTGCGCTCCATCGACTGGGTGCCCCGCTCGGTGCGCGCCAAGGCCCGGGCGGTGGAGAAGGCCTACGCCGCCCTCGAGGCCAACCTCCTGCGCACGCCCAGCGACGCCGAGGTGGCGGCCGAGATGGGCATCGCCGAGTCCGACCTGCACACGATCTTCAACCAGATCTCCTTCGTCGGCCTCGTCGCCCTCGACGAGATGCTCTCCGGCGGTGAGCGTGGCGAGTCGACCACCCTGGGCGACACCATCCCCGACAAGGGCGAGGGACCGGTCGCCGCCTTCGAGGTCGAGGAGATGAAGCAGATCCTCGCCAGCGCCATCAACCGACTCGGCGACCGGGAGAAGGTCGTGCTCACCCTCTACTACTACGAGGGTCTGACGCTGGCCGAGATCGGCGAGGTCCTCGGCGTCACCGAGAGCCGGGTGTGCCAGATCCACACCAAGGCCGTCCTCCAGCTCAGATCAAAAATGTCTGAGCCGGAACGCGAATTGGCCTAGCGGCCCCTTTCGCCGGACCTCGGCCGGCGGTACTCTCCGCAACGCACGGCGCAATCCCTTCCCCTTGATCAGGCCCTTCTGCCTGGGGGGATCCCATGCGCCACGTGGCCGCCGTCGCGGTCGCCGCCCTCGTCCTGCTCGTCGGGACGCCGCGCGCCGCTGCTGCTGACCCGAGCCCGGTCACCTACCGACCACCCGTCGACGGCCCAGTCGTGGACCGCTTCCGGCCGTCGGCGTCCGGCTTCGGGCCCGGCAACCTCGGTCTCGAATACGCCACCGCGCCCGGCACCACCGTTGGCGCCGCCGCGCCGGGCCAGGTGGTGTTCGCCGGACAGGTGGGCGGCTCGTTGCACGTCGTCGTCCTGCACGCCGACGGCATTCGCACCTCGTACTCGTTCCTCGAGTCGGTCACGGTCGCCCGCGGTCAGCAGGTGGGGGCGGGCGAGCGCGTCGGCGTGGCCGGCCCGTCGGTGCACTTCGGCGCCCGGGCCGGCGACGCCTACGTGGATCCCGAGGTCCTGCTGGGCGCGGGGCGCGTGCACGTACGGCTCGTGCCCGATGCCGAGCGCCGGGCCGGGAGCGAGACCGAGGAGAGGTCCCAGCTGGCCGGATTCGTCCGATGGCTGGGCCGCACCGGCCGGGGCGCGGCCGGTGCCGCGGCCGACGGGGTCACCGCGACCGCCGACGTGGGCGCCGCAGCAATGGCCTGGGCCCGTGACGGCGCGCAGCGGGCGGGCCGCATGGCCGTCGACAGGGCGGTCGGCGAGATCACCGACCGGCTCGAGGAGCTCCGGCTGTTGGCCCACTACGCCCGCTCCTTGCTCATGCCCCAGGAGCTGGCTCAGGCGCTGGTGACACTGCGGGCGACAGCGGCTTGGGTGCGGTCCCGCGAGAGGTGCACGGCGCCGGCCGCTCCCACGCCGCAGCTCGCGGAGCGCCACCTCGTCGTCGAGGTCGCCGGGCTCGGGTCACACCAGGCCAAGACCGAGACCGACCGCACCCAGGGCGGAGCCGTCTTCGAGGTGGACACGCGGGCCATCGGCTGGGCCGACGCCGACGTCCGCCGCTTCTCCTACCGCGGCGGCACCACGAGCGAGCGGGGCTACGCCGCAGCCGACACCCAGGGCGACATCCGCGAGGCGGGCCGCCGCCTGCGAGACCTGCTCGAGCGCCTGCAGTACGAGCAGCCCGGGGTGCCCATCGACATCGTGGCCCACTCCCAGGGTGGGCTGGTCGTGCGCTCGGCCTTGGGCGACGAGCTCGACCGCCTCGACCCCCGCACGCCCCACATCGCATCGGTCGTCACCCTGGGGACGCCGCATCACGGAGCCAACTCGGCGACCATGGGCGCGCTCCTCGACCACACCCGGGGAGGGCACACCGCCCTCGACATCGCGGGCGCGGTGAAGCCCGCCGGCATCGATCCCACCTCCACGTCCGTGCGCCAGCTGGCTGAGACGTCGGAGTTCATCCGCGACCTCAACGACCGCCCGCTACCCGAGGGCGTGCGCTTCACATCGATCGCGGCCAGCGGCGATGCCATCGTCCCGTCCCCGCGCGCCCACCTCGACGGCGCCACCAATGTCATCGTCGGCGTCCCCGGCCTCGCCACGGATCACGACCATCTCCCCGGGTCGGCGGCCGCCACCCGTGAGATCGCCCTGGCCGTGAACGGACGCGGGCCCACGTGCGAGTCGCTCACCGAAGCAGTGGCCGAGGCCCGGGTCGGTCACGCCATCAGCCAGGCCGAGGACGCGACCGCGGTCGGCGCCTGGCTCCTCGCATCCCGCGCCGACTCGTAGTGCCCATCCAGAAAGGACCCACGTCATGATCCGCCGTTGCCTCACCGTCATGCTCCTCCTCGTGGCTGCTGGCGCGTGCGCCGGTGATCAACCGGACAGCGTGGGCGCCGTGTGGCGCTGGCGCCCACCGCCGAAGGGGAGCGTCGGCATGCCAGGAACGGACGACCGATCGGTGGCATTCACGTACGGGCACCTGCGCTTGGTGCTGCTCGACGCCGAGGGCCACGTGCGCTGGGAGACCGAGCGCCTCGGGCTGCGAGACGTGGCGCCGCTGCTCCTGTCAGATCGCGTGATCGCCGCCACCGACACCGGAACCGCCGCCTTCGACCGCGCCACAGGTCGGGTGCTGTGGGACGTCGACCTGGGCGACCGGGCCAACACGCCGGTCGTCGCCGCCGACAGGCATCTGGCGGTGACGACGTGGGACGGCCGCCTCCTCGTGCTCGACACCTCGACGGGCGCTGTGCAGCACACGGTGGCCCTTCCCGGCGCCGTGCTGGGGCCGGCGGCGGGCGGCGAAGGCGTTGCCGTGGCCGCGTGGGACGACGGGTTCGAAGCGGGCGTCGTTGCCGTCGACGCGTCGACCGGTGCGGTCAGGTGGCAGCAGGATGTGGCTGCCGACGGGGTCAGCAGCCCGGCCATTGCCGCGGACAACGCGGTGGTCGTCACGGGTGACGCCCAGGTCGTCGCGTTCGCCATTGCCGACGGGCGGCGGGCGTGGACTCGTCGCACGTCCGGTGCGGGATCGCCCGAGGTCCCTCCTTTCCCGGGCACGGAGCTGATCGTGGCCGACCGTCTCGGCGGCCTGCTCGGCCTCGCGCCGCGGGACGGCCGTGTGCGGTGGCAGGTTGACGGTCGAGGCGCAGCGGTGCGCGGCGGACCGGCGGCCACAGGGAATCTGGTGGTCATGCCCGTCGACGACGGACGAGCGTTGGTTCGCGATGGCTCGCGCGTGACAGTGCTCGACCCGCCGGGTCGGGTGAGTGGCGTGGCTGCGGGCCCGGACGGCCTCGTCCTGGTGGCCACGCGCGAGGCCGAGCAGAACGAGCTGGTGGCCTACCGCTGAGGGCGGGCGCGCGGTCGACGGCGCGGCGTCGCTGCCCCGTCGGCCGGCCCTGGGATCCGATCGCGCAAGGCCTGTAGGTCGCGGCTGAGCCGGTCGAGGTCGTCGGCGACGAGATCCGGCCCTGTCGCGCGTGACGCGAGCTCGGTCAACGCCAGCCGCAGGGTGTCGAGGTCGTCCTGGCCGGCGACCACCTGGTTCATCAGCGTCCCCAGGTCGTCGTGGAGCTCGGCGACGAGCCCTTCGAGGTCGGCGCGCAGGTCGGCGGCCATGTCCGCCAGTCCGGCGGTCACGTCGGCGCGCATCCCCTCGATCGCCAGCGCGGGGTCCTCGACCGGCGGCGGGGGCATGGCCGCGGTGACCGCTTCTGTGACGGCGTCGGCCAGGGCGTCGCCCACCTGCTCGGCCACGGTGGCGACCTCGGCGCGCAGCTGACTCACCTCGCCCTGACCGGCCACGATCTCACGGACCACCGTGCCCAGGTCGGTCTGCAGGTCGTTGACGAGCGCCTGCAGCTCGGCCCGGAGGTCCTCCACGTCACCCGTCGCGACGCCGGGGTCGCCGGCCGCGGCGGCCAGGCCCTGCAGATCGTGCAGGCCGGCGCGGAGCTCATCGGCCAGGGCCTCGACCTCGGCCCGCAGCTCGGCGCCCATGATCGCGGGGAGGTCGGCGATGGCCACCTCCAGGTGCTCCAGATCGGGCGGGGCGGCACCTGCCGGGGTGATCTCGAGCAGCGCCGCGACCTCGTCGCGAAGCGCGTCGAGGACGGCGCGCACGTCCTCCTGTCCAGCGGCCACCTCCTGACGCAGGGCGGTGGCGCCCGCGTCGGTGGCCGCTATCTCGGCGCGCATCGCCTGCAGGTCCTGTTGGGCGTTGACGACCTGGCTCAGCACGAGGGCGAGGTCGTCGTGCAGGTCGGCGACCATGGCGGCGACCTCCGCGCCGCCTTCTTCTGACGCGCCGCTCGGGGTTGACGCCTCCTGCAGCTGCTCCAGCGCGGCGCGCGCGTCGTCGAGCTGACCGGCCAGCACCGCCAGGTCGTCGTGCAGGCCACTGACCACTGGCGCGACCGCGGCGGTGACCTCGGCGGCGACCTCGGGAGCGACCTCGCTCAGATCGATCGAGGGAGGCTCGGACCGGGCCCGGCCCAGGACCTGACGGAGGCGCTCGAACTGGCCCCGCATCTCGTCGCCCAGCGTCGCCACCTCGGCTCGCACCTCCTCGGCCAGCCCCTCGGCGGCAGTAGCGCCGTCGTCGTCACCGAGAGGCGCCGGCTCCTGGGCTGCGAGTGTCTCGAGCACCTCGGCGCGGAAGCCGGCCACGTCGTCCTGTCCCGTCGCCAGCTGTTGGGCCAGTACGGCCAGGTCGTCGCGCACATCGGCCAACAGCGCGTCGACCTCGACACGAACGGCATCGGCGTCGAGAGGCCCGGCTTGCTCGGCGACGAGTTTGCGCACGCTGTCCAGCTCGTCACGCAGGTCCGACACGGCCGCGCCCAGACCCGCGTCGATGTCGACCCGTAGGCCCTCGACCAGCTCGGCGAGGTCGGGGCCCGCCTCGATCTCTTCTTCGGCGCTTTCGTACTCCTCCTCGTCCGCCTCCTGGCCCGCGGTAGCGACGGCGTCGGCCAGATCGGCGACCGCGGCGCGAAGCCCGTCCAATTCCTCCTGCGTGCCCGACACGCTGCGCACCAGCACCGAGAGGTCGTCGCCGAGCTCGCGCAGCGGGCCGGCCAGCTCGTCGCGCACCGCGCCGGCCAGCTCCTCGGGATCGACCGCGGCCGTTGCGCCCGAGGGCGGGGCGACAGCCAGAATGGCCTCCCGCACGTCGTCGAGCTCGCGCTGGCCGGCCGCCAGGCGCTTGAGCACGAGCGACAGGTCCTCGTGCAGGTCGCCCACGGCCCGCATGACGTCGTCGCCCATCGAGCGCACGGCCGGGGCGAGCTCGTCGGCTTCGGCGCCGGCAGGCGGCTCCGCTCCCTCCGCAGTCTCCTCGGTGCGCATCGCCAGCTCGGCCACCGCCTCCCGCAGTGCTTCGAGCTCCTGGTTGCCCGCCACCACCTGGCGCATGACGAGGGAGAGGTCGTCGTGGAGCTCGGACACGAGGACCTCGGTGTCGTGCCTGATGTCGCCGCCGGTCGCGACAACCGCCCGCTCGACCTGCGCGGCCAAGTCCTTCTCGATGTGCCGTCGCAGCTCCTCGACGGCGCGCTGGCCGGCGCCCGCGCGCTTCGCCGTGGTCGCGATGTCGTCGCTGAGGGCCAGGACGTCCGTGCGCAGCCGCTCGAGTGGCGCGTCGTCGGGGGCATAGGCGGCGATGGCAGCGTCGATCACCGTCTCGAGCCCCCCCTGGAGCTCGGCCACGACCTCTTCGACGTCGGCGCGGCCCACGGTCTCTGCGACCGCCTCCTGGAGCGCGCCGATCAACTCCTGCAGCTCCACCACGTCGGCGTGGCCGGCCAGCGTCTCCACGAGTTCCCGCAGCTCTTCGATCTCGTTCTGGCCCGCCAGCCGGCGGGAGAGGACGGCGCGGTCCTCGTGCACCTCGGCCGCGAGCTGGGCGACGTCCTCCCGCAGCTCTTCCACTCGCGGCGCCACCACCGCCTCGACCTGCGCCCGCACATCGTCGTCGGTCAGCGGCGCGGCGGCGGGCTCGGCGAGAGCCCGGACCTGAGCGGCGAGCGCGGCCCGCGTCTCACGCTGCTCGACGAGCATGGCGTCGAGCTCACCTGCGAAGCGATCCGCGAAGCCGCTGAGCGCCCGGCCGACCTCGGCACCCACCGCGGCGGCGAGGGCATCGGGGTCGGGACGGTCCTCCTCGATGCGCGTCTGGCGTTCGACGATGGCGCCCAGCTCGGCGGTCACCTCGGCCAGCCGTGTCTCGACGTGCACAAAGGCCTCGGCGACACTGCCCGCGGCATCGTCGGTGGCCAGGACGATCTTGCGGGTCTGGCCCAGCGCAGCGAGGGCCTCGCCGATGAGGCGGCTGAGATCGCTCGAGACCGTGCCCACCGTCCGCGACAGGGTGGCCGTCGACTCCGTTGTTTCGCCGATGCTGCGCTGCAGCGCGGCGCCGAGGGTCTCCAGTCGCGCCGCGACAGCGTTCAGCCGGGCCGCCTCCGGAGCCGCGTCGCCGGGCGGGCGCTCGTCCTCACCAGGCACGGCGGGGAGTGTAGGACCGGTGGTCCGGAGCCCGCCTCTCTGTCTCCTAGTCTGCGGGCCCATGCGCCCCCGGCGGTCTGCGGTGTTCTGGGGCCTGTGTGCCCTCGTGCTGGGGCTGGCGCCGGCACGCGTCGCCACCGCGGCGACGCCCCCAGGGTGGGTCACTGACCGGGTGCGGTTCGAGCCGGTGGACGGGCCGCTCAGCGTCGCGGGTACCGGCGACTACCGGGGGGTCATCGAGCTCCGCGCCGCGGGCCGGGCCGTCGCGGTCGTCAACGAGGTCGGCCTCGACGACTACGTGAAGGGCATCAGTGAGGTGCCCGTCCGCTGGCCCATCGAGGCCCAGAAGGCCCAGGCCATCGCCGCTCGCACCTACGCGCTCTACCAGATGGCCCACCGGCCCGCGAGCGCCGTCGCCGACATCTGCCCGACCCAGAGCTGCCAGGTCTACGCCGGCCTGGCCAAGGAGCAACGCGACGGCGGCCAGGCCTGGACGGCCGCCGTCGAGGCCACTGCGGGCCAGGTGCTCCTGTGGAAGGGCGGTCCCATCAACGCCAAGTACTCCTCGACCAACGGCGGCCGGACGGTCGGGGGCGGGCAGCCCTACCTGCGCTCGGTCGCCGATCCCGACGACGCCCAGAGCCCGTACCACCGCTGGCGGGTGACGCTGCCCCTCGACATCCTGGCCGGGCTCTTCGCCCCGCCCGGACCCCTCGTCGCCGTCCAGCGGATAGGCGACAACGTGGCCTTCGACTGGACCGACCCTGACGGCGGTACCGGGCAGATGTTGGTTCCCGCCGCCGCCTTCCGGGAGCGGGTCAACGGCGCCATGCCCGCGCCGGCTGGGCTGCCCCTGACGCTGCCCTCGATCCGCTTCACCCTCGTGTCCGACGCGAGCGGGGCCGTGGCCGACGGGCAGGGGTGGGGCCATGGCGTGGGCATGAGCCAGTACGGCGCCCTCGGGAAGGCCCTTCGGGGAATGAAGGCGCCCGAGATCCTGGCCAGCTACTACGCAGGGCTGAAGCCGGTGACCATGGCGGCCGGACAGCTGCCGGCGTCGATCCGCGTGATGCTCGACCCGGGGCGGGCCTCCGCGGTCGTCGGGAGCGGCGGGCGCTTCCGTGTCGTGGACGGCGCGGGCAACGTCATCGCCCTCGCGGGCCGAGGTGATTGGCAGGTCGTGCCCGCGGGCGCCGGCAAGGTCCGCGTCGTCCCGCCCGCCGACCAGGCCGGCCCTCCGGGCGTCACGTCGGCGCGGCTCGAACAGTCGTCGCCGCAGTTGGGGCAGGCCACCCGACTCCTGTTCGGCCTCTCCTCGCCTGCAACCGTTCAGGTGGCCGTGCAGCTGCCGGGCCAGCCGCCCACCACCGTCGACCTCGGGCTGCGCGACCCGGGGGAGCAGGCGGTCGACGTGCCTGCGGCCCTCACGCCCGGCGCCGGACAGGTGGTCATCAACGCCGACGCAGGCGGCGGACGAACCGCGGTGGTGCCGGTGGGCTTCGCCGTGGTGCCCGCGCCCCCGCCACCGCCACGGCCCCGTCCCGCTCGACTGGCCGCCGTCGAGCGACTGGTGCCCAGCGCCAGCCTCGACGCCTGGATCGAGCTCGGCGCGCTCGCGCTCCTCATGCTCGTCTCGACCGGGGTGGTACGGCTGCGCCGGCAACTACACTGAATCGACCCCGGCACTCGGCCGGGGCCTCGTTTCGCCTGCGCACCACCCACGGTCATCTGCTGCGGCTCGCCGCACGGGTGCGGTGCCCAGGCTCCACCGAACCGTTGGGAAGGAGCACTGCCATGGCCGTCGTGTCCATGAGGAACCTGCTGGAGGCCGGAGTCCACTTCGGTCACCAGACCCGGCGCTGGAACCCGAAGATGAAGCGGTTCATCTTCGGCGAGCGCAACGGGATCTACATCATCGATCTGAACCAGACGCTGCGCCGGATCGACACCGCCTACACCTACGTGCGTGACATGGTCGCCGACGGCGGCATCATCCTGTTCGTCGGCACCAAGAAGCAGACCCAGGACCCGGTCGCCAACTACGCGAGCAAGGTCGGGATGCCGTATGTCAACGAGCGCTGGCTCGGCGGCATGCTCACGAACTTCTCCACCATCAGCGGGCGGGTGAAGAAGATGCAGGAGTACGAGCGCATGAAGGCCGCGGGCGACTTCGAGGCCATGCCCAAGAAAGAAGCCCTCATCCTCAGCCGCGAGCTCGAGAAGCTGCAGCGCAACCTGGGCGGCATCCGCAACCTCGGCCGCCTGCCCGACGCGGTGTTCATCATCGACACCAAGAAGGAGCACATCGCCGTCACCGAGGCCAACAAGCTCGGTCTGCCCATCGTCGCCGTGGTCGACACCAACTGCGACCCCGACGTCATCCAGTACGTGATCCCCGGCAACGACGACGCCATCCGGGCCGGCAACCTCATGTGCCGCGTCATCGCCGACGCCGTCGACGAGGGCCGCCTCATGGCCTCCAAGAAGGGCAATGGCGGCGGTGGCCCTGTCCAGACCCCGGCCGAGCGCACCGCCGAGGAAGAGGCCCGCGTCGCCGCCCAGCAGGCCGTCGCCCAGCGGGCCGCCGCCCTGCAGGCCCAGGAGCGCGAGGCCCGCCTCGCCGCCCAGCAGCAAGCCCCGGGGGAGACCGCTAGCGACACGCCGGCACCTGCCGCCCCTCCCGGCGCCAGTGAAACAGCACCCGAGACCCCGCAGGAGTAAGAGGAATGGCCGATTTCACCGCCAAGGACGTGCAGCGCCTCCGTCAGGTGACGGGCGCCGGCATGATGGACGCCAAGAACGCGCTCGTCGAGACCAAGGGCGAATTCGACGCCGCGGCCAAGCTGCTGCGGGAGCGGGGCCTGGCCCAGACCGGCAAGCGCGCCGACCGCGAGAACGCCCAGGGCGCGGTGGCGGTCTCGGTCAACGACAAGGCGGGCGCCATCGTGCAGCTGCGCTCGGAGACCGACTTCGTCGCCAAGAGCCCCGACTTCGTGAAGCTGGCCCAGGAGCTGGCCGACGAGGTCGCGGAGAAGGGCGACGGGGCGGCCAAGGCGCGCCAGCAGGACGTCGACGACCTCAAGGTCACGCTCAAGGAGAACATCGAGCTCGGCGACGTCGTGCGCTTCGAAGCGGCCGACGGCGCGGTGATCGACAGCTACCTGCACATCCAGAACGACCGCGGCGTCAACGCCGTGCTCGTCGAGCTGCAGGGGGGCACCAAGGAGCAGGCCCACGACGTGGCCGTCCACATCGCCTTCGCCCGCCCCGAGTACCTGACGCGTGAGGACGCGCCGGCCGACGCCGTCGCCGCCGCCCGCGACGAGCTCGAGGCCATCAGCCGCAACGAGGGCAAGCCCGAAGCCGCGCTCCCGAAGATCGTCGAGGGGCGGATGAACGGCTGGTACAAGGACCGCGTCCTCGTCGACCAGTCCTTCGCCAAGGACGAGAAGCAGACCGTCGCTCAGGTGCTCGGCGACGCCAAGGTCAACCGGTTCGCCCAGGTCGTCATCGGAAGCTGAGGCCATGTCCGCCGACAAGCCCAACTGGCGCCGCGTCCTGCTCAAGGTGTCGGGCGAGGCGTTCGCCAGTGAGGCGTCGGACGAGACGATCGACGGCGCCATCGTGGCCCGCATCGCGGCGGAGATCGCCGCGGCCCGGGCCGAGCTCGACGTGGAGCTGGCGGTGGTGGTGGGCGGGGGCAACATCTGGCGGGGTGCGGTGGGCGCCAACGCCGGGATGGACCGGGCCACCGCCGACTACATGGGGATGCTGGCGACGGTCATCAACGCCCTCGCCCTGCAGGACGCCCTCGAGCGCGAGGGCCAGCCCACCCGGGTGCAGACCGCCATCGAGATGGCCCAGGTGGCCGAGCCCTACATCCGGCGGCGAGCCATGCGGCACCTGGAGAAGGGCCGCATCGTGGTCTTTGCCGGCGGCACGGGCAACCCGTACTTCACCACCGACACCACCGCTTCACTCCGTGCCGCGGAGATCGAGGCCGAGGTCGTGCTCAAGGGCACCCACGGTGGGGTGGACGGGGTCTACAGCGCGGATCCCCGGCTCGACCCCGACGCGACCCGCTACGACCGCATCGGTTTCATGGAGGTCCTCAGCAAGGACCTGCGGGTGATGGACCTCACCGCCATCACCTTCTGCATGGACAACGCCCTGCCCATCGTCGTGTTCGACATGATGGCCCCCGGCAACATCCGCCGCGCCATCCAGGGCGAGCCGATCGGCACGCTCGTCTCCTGAGCCCCGAGCCCCAAACCCCAGTCTTCGCGCCTGCCTGACTACGCTGAAACGCGACATGGACGATGACTCCCTTGTCGGCGCCGCCCTCTCCGACAGCCGCGAGAAGATGGCCAAAGCCGTCAGCCACACCCAGCACGAGTTCAGCACCGTGCGCACCGGCCGGGCCGCACCCGCCCTCGTCGAGAACCTGAAGATCGACTACTACGGGTCGGAGACACCCCTCAAGCAGCTGGCCGGGATCAACGTGGCCGAGGCCCGGCTCCTCGTCGTCACCCCCTACGACAAGTCGTCGATGGGCGCCATCGAGAAGGCCATCCAGCACTCCGACCTGGGCATCAACCCCTCCAATGACGGGAGCGTCATCCGGCTGTCCTTCCCCCAGCTCACGGCCGAGCGCCGCAAGGAGCTGGTCAAGGTCGTGCACCACAAGGCGGAGGAGGGGCGGGTCACGGTGCGCAACGTGCGCCGGGCGGCCCGCAAGGACCTCGAAGCCCTGGAGAAGGACGGGGACATCTCCTCCGACGAGCTCGAGCGGGCCGAGAAGGACCTGGAGAAGATCACCCACGACCACGTCGCCGAAATAGACCGGATGCTGCAGCACAAGGAGCAGGAGCTGCTCGAGGTATGACCGAGCCCGCCCTGCTCGCAGGCTGAGGAGGACCCATGGACGACGGCGACCACTACGACGGCTGGGAAGAGGAGGACGCGGACGCGCCGCCGCCGCCTCCCCCCACGACGCGCACGCCCGCCGAGGGGGTGCGGATCATCGGCGCCGAAGAGGCGGCAACCGCGCTCGAGTCCGGCCACGCCGCCGGCCGCCAGCCCGACGACGTGCCCCGGTTCGGTGACGTGCCGCCGCCGCCTCCGGCCGGCCCCCGGCCTGCGCACCGCTTTCCGCTGCCCGACTCGGTCGATCCCGCGGCGGTGGCCCGGCCCCCGCTGGTGCCTCCGCCCCCGCCCGACCCCGAGCTCGTGGTGCCCGAGCTGCCGCACTGGACCGAGCCGGCGACTGGTGAGGTGCCGAGCGTGCTCGCCAGCGACGACGAGGACCTGGAGGCGTGGTCGGGGCTGACCTCGCGCGCGCCCCGCTGGCGCGACCAGGAGAGCGACTGGGACGAGCCCGACTTCGACGACGCGTCCCAACTGGCCGATGACGGGATCCGTGAGGGTGTGCTCGACCCCGACCGCACCGAGCACTCGGACCTGTTCAGCTTCGACGACGCGCCGCTGCGCACGGAGGTCGAGCCCACCGACGTGGCCGCGGCCCCGCCGCCACCCCCGCGACGGGTGCGGTCGGTCGAGCCGTCCTACGCGGAGCCGCACGGCGGTGCGCCGCGGGACCTGCAGCAGGCGGTCGTGCTCGGTCTCGGCCTCGGAGCCGTGGCCCTCATCTGCTTCAAGCTCGGGCCGCTCACGTCGATGCTGCTCGTCACCGCCGTCGTCATGCTCGCGGCGGTCGAGGTGTTCGATGTGCTGCGCCGCGCCGGCTACAAGCCGGCGACGCTGCTGGGCTTGGCCGCCACCGCGTCGGCGCTGATCGCTACCTACAACTACGGCGAGACAGGACTGCTGCTCGTCACCGCCCTGACGGTGATCAGCACGTTCCTCTGGTTCCTGTTCGGGGTGGAGAACGCGCGCCCGACGGTCAACATCGCCGTCACCCTGCTCGGGTTCTTCTGGGTCGGCGTCCTCGGCTCGTACGCGGCGCTGCTCCTCGCCATCCCGGGTCGCGTCGGCATCGCCTTCCTGCTCGGCGCGGTGCTGGCCACCGTGGCCAACGACGTCGGCGGACTGCTGTTCGGACGCCAGGTCGGGTCCCGTCCCCTGGCGCCCGAGATCAGTCCCAACAAGACGTGGGAGGGCATCATCGGCGGCGCGGTGGCGTCCGTCGTCGTCTCCCTCCTCTTCCTCCGCTACCTCCCGGGCATGTTCCCGTGGGAGGGCGGCCGGGGCGGGGCCCTGTGGCTCGGCCTGGTCGTCGCGGTGGTCGCCCCCCTCGGCGACCTGTGCGAGTCGATGATCAAGCGCGACCTCGGCATCAAGGACATGGGCACGATCCTCCCCGGCCACGGCGGCGTCCTCGACCGCTTCGACGCGATGCTCTTCGTGCTCCCCGCCACGTACTACCTGATGCGATTCATCTACATCTAAACCCTCGCCACTCACTCGCTCGCTGGCGCTCGCTCCGTTCGGGCGAATCAACGGCACTGGCAGCCATGGGGGCGCCTTCGGCGCGACTGCGGCCGCCAGAAACCAGCGGCCTGCGATGATGGAGCCGTGAGGCGCCGCTCGTGACGACTGTCGCCATCGTCGGGTCCACCGGCTCGATCGGCACCCAGGCGCTCGAGGTCACGGCCGCCGAGCCCGACCGCTTCCACGTGGTGGCGCTCGGCGCCCACCGCTCCGTCGACGCCTTGGCGGCCCAGGCCCGCGCCGTGCACCCCGAGGTGGTCGCCATCGGCGACGCAGACCTGGCCGCCGAGCTCAAGGAGCAAGTTCCGGCCGGCGTCGAGGTGCTGGCGGGCGCCGACGGCCTGGCCGAGATCGCCACCAGGGCCGAGGTGGCGCTCAACGCGGTGGTCGGCTTCGCCGGCCTGCCCGTAACCCTGGCCGCGCTGCAGGCGGGCCGGCGTCTGGCCCTCGCCAACAAGGAGTCGCTGATCGCGGCCGGTCCCGTCGTCCGGCCGGCGCGGGCGACGCCCGGCGCCGAGCTGCTGCCGGTGGACAGCGAGCACTGCGCCATCCACCAATGCCTGGCAGGCGGCACCGCCGTCGCCCGCATCGTGATCACCGCCAGCGGCGGTCCGTTCCGGGGTCGGACGCGTGCGGATCTGGCCGAGGTGACGATCGACGACGCCCTCGCCCATCCGACGTGGTCGATGGGCCCCAAGATCACGGTCGACTCCTCCACGCTCATGAACAAGGGGCTCGAGGTGATCGAGGCCCACGAGCTCTTCGGGCTGGACTACGACGCCATCGAGGTGATCGTGCACCCGCAGTCGGTCGTGCACTCGATGGTCGAGTTCACCGACGGTGCAACCATCGCCCAGCTCTCGCTTCCTGACATGCGCCTGCCCATCGGCTACGCGCTGGCGTGGCCCGACCGCATCGCCACGCCATTCGGTCGCATCGACTGGAGCGAGCTGTCGTCGTTGGACTTCGAACCCCCCGATCTCGAGGCGTTTCCTTGCCTGGGGCTCGCCTACGAGGCAGGCCGGCTCGGCGGCGCGGCGCCGGCGTGGCTGAGCGCGGCCAACGAGGTGGCGGTGGCCGCCTTCCTGGACGGCGCCATCGCGTGGACATCCATCAGCGATGTGGTCGCCGAAACGCTGGACGGGTACCAGGGAACCGAACCGGACTCGGTCGACGTAGTACTTGAAGCGGACCGGGCGGCGCGGGAACGAGCCCGCCACGCAGTCGCACAGAGAGCGAGCACGTGACCATCACCGAGGAACGACCGCAGCCCGACGAGGACGCGCAGGACCAGCGTCAGGCCTTTTTCCGCCTGATGCTCGTGCTGCTGGCGGGCGGCTTCGCCGCGTATTCGCTCGGCATCGCCAAGGCCACGGCAGTTGTGTTCGCGGTGATCGTCATGATCATGCTGCACGAGCTCGGGCACTTCGCCACCGCCAAGTGGTCGGGCATGAAAGTCACCGAGTTCTTCATCGGGTTCGGACCCCGCCTGTGGTCGGTGAGGAAGGGGGAGACGGAGTACGGCGTCAAGGCGCTGCCGCTCGGCGGCTACGTGAAGATCATCGGGATGACGAACCTGGAGGACGTCGACCCCGCCGACGAGCCCCGCACCTATCGGCAGCAGTCGTTCCCCAAGCGGTTCGCGGTCGCCGTCGCCGGCTCGTTCATGCACTTCGTCATCGCCTTCGTGCTGCTGTGGACCCTGCACTCGGTCATCGGCTTCCTCGAGCCCGACACGCGGGTGGGCGCCATCAGCAAGCTCCCCACCGGGCAGAGCCCTGCTCAGCAGGCCGGCTTCCGCCTCGGTGACCGCATCGTCGCGGTGGACGGCCAGCCGGTGACTCGCTGGGAGGACATCCCGCCCTACGTCCAGGAGCGCCCGGACACGCCGGTGACATTCACGGTCGAGCGGGACGGTCGGCGCATGACCCTGGTCGCCACGCCTGTCGACAGGCGCAACCTCGAGCTCGAGGGCGACGACCGCACCTTCAGCAAGCCGACCGGGTTCGTCGGGCTGAGCCCGGCATCGAAGGTGGTCAAGGACGGCCCCGTCGACTCGATCGGTCGAGCCGCGGGCGATATCGGGGCGTTGAGCAAGGCGACGTTCGGCGTCTTCGGCAACCTCTTCTCGTTCCACGGCCTGAGCGAATACGGCCAGCAGCTCACCGCGCAGCCGGGGGAGACGACCCCGCAGGAGGACCAGCCCCGATTCCTGTCGCCCGTCGGCCTGGCCCGGGCGGCCAGCGACGTGGCCAACAACGGCATCCGCGATGTCTTCTTCCTGCTCGTGAGCATCAACATCTTCGTGGGCATCTTCAACATGTTCCCGATGCTCCCGTTCGACGGCGGCCACGTGGCCATCGCGGTCTACGAGGCCATCCGCTCCAAGCTGTCCCGACGCAAGTACCACGCCGACGTCACCAAGCTGCTGCCGTTCACCTATCTCGTCTTCCTCGGGCTCATGTTCCTCGCCATCACGTCGCTCTACCTCGACATCGCCAGACCCCTGAATCTCCAGTGAGCGAGCCTGCGGAGCGAACCATGATTCAGCTCGCCCCTCGTCGTCCGACGCGCCAGATCCGGGTCGGGTCGGTCGCGGTCGGCGGCGACGCGCCGATCAGCGTGCAGTCGATGACGATCACCAAGACGGCCGACGTCGAGGGCACCCTCGCCCAGATCTACGCACTCTCCATGGCGGGCGCCGACATCGTGCGCTGCACGTGCAACGAGCAGGCCGCGGCCGAGGGGCTGGCCCAGATCGTGCCCCGGTCGCCCGTGCCCATCGTCGCCGACGTGCACAACAATCACCTCATGGCACTGGCTGCCCTCGAGGCGGGCGTGCAGTGCCTGCGGCTCAACCCTGGCAACATCCGCAAGCCCGAGCACATCAAGCTGATCGCGCGTGAGGCCAAGGACCGCGCCGTCCCCATCCGCATCGGTGTGAATGCAGGCTCCCTCGACCGCGACCTCTACGAGAAGTACGGCAAGGCGACGCCCGAGGCGCTGGTCGAGTCGGCCCAGATGGAGCTGGCCTACTTCGACGAGGTCGGCTTCGACGACGTCAAGATCTCGGTGAAGGCGTCCAACGTGGCGCTCATGATCGAGTCCTACCGACAGCTGTCCGAGGTCACCGACCACCCGCTCCACCTCGGCGTCACCGAGGCCGGCCCACCCCCCGCGGGTCTCATCAAGGCGACGGCCGGCATCGCCGCGCTACTGGCCGAGGGCATCGGCGACACCATCCGCTTCTCGCTCACCGCCGACCCGGTGGAGGAGGCCAAGGCGGGGCGCCAGCTGCTCGAGGCCCTCGGGCTGCGCGAGCGCACCGGCCTCGACCTCATCGCCTGCCCGTCATGCGGCCGGGCCGAGATCGACGTCATCGCCGTGGCCAAGGAGGCCCAGGTCGCGTTCGAGGCCGAGAACCTGCCCATCCAGGTCGCGGTCATGGGGTGCGTCGTGAACGGACCGGGCGAGGCACGCGAGGCCGACATCGGCATCGCCGCCGGCCGCAAGCGGGGCCACCTCTTCGTCAAGGGGCAGGTCGTACGCGTCGTCCCCGAGGACGAGATGGTGTCGGCCCTCCTCGCCGAGGCCCGTCTGCTGGCCAGCGAGGGCGTGGAGGCGCGGCTGGCCGCGGCCGACAAGGGCGCGGCGGCCGAGGCCGAGGCCGACCGTCTCGCCCTCCTCGACGAGCAGGGCGCCGACGCCAACGCGTCGGAGCAGCGCGTCGATCTCATCCGGAAAACGGTGAGCGGCCAGTAGCTCCAGGCGGTAGACCGGAGCCATGTCCTTTCAGCTCCGTCCTGTCACGGAAGAGGAGTGGCCTGCGTACGTGCGCGCCGTCGAGACGGCGTTCGGCACGTCGCCCACCGAGGACGACGTCACCGATTGGCGGGCCCAGACGGACATCGCGCGCACCCTCGCCGCCTTCGAGGGCGACCGCATCGTGGGCAACGCCGGGGCGTTCTCCCTCGAGCTCACCGTGCCCGGCAACACCACCATTCCCATGGCGGGCGTCACTGCGGTCGGCGTGCGCTCGACGCATCGGCGCAAGGGAGTGCTCACCGCCATGATGCAGAGACAGCTGGCCGACGTGCGGGAGCGGGGCGAGCCCATGGCCGGTCTGTACGCATCGGAGAGCATCATCTACGGCCGCTTCGGCTACGGCATCGCCAGCTCCCAGGTGCAGGTCGTCATCGACACCAAGCGCTCCGACTACCGGGCTCCGTTGCCCGACGGCCGCCTGGACATCATCGACGCCGAGGCGGCGGCCAAGGTCCTGCCCGAGATCTTCGACCGCTCGCGCCGGCAGACGCCTGGCGACGTGACCCGGTCACCCGCGTGGTGGGAGCAGTGGTTCAAGGACAAGGAGAAGGACCGCGGCGGCGCCAGCGCCCGCTTCTACGTCGTCCACGAATCGGAACCGGGCCAGGCCGACGGGTACGTGGCCTACCGGTTCAAGGGTGACTGGCCGGGTGGCCTGCCGGGCGCAACCATCGGCATCCAAGACATGGCGTGGACGTCGGACGCGGCTTACACCAACCTCTGGCGTCAGGTGCTCGACGTCGACCTCGTCACCAAGGTCGACTCGTGGAAGCGGCCCGTCGACGAGCCGCTGCGCTGGCTGCTGGCCGATCCGCGGCGCATGCAGGTGAAGGCACTCACTGACGAGCTGTGGCTACGCCCCATCGACGTGCCCGCCTGCCTCACCGCGCGCGCCTATCGCACCGAGGAGCGAATGGTGATCGAGGTCCGCGACGACTTCGGCGGCAGCTCCTCGGGTCGCTTCGCCCTCGACGCGTCACCCGACGGCGCGACGTGCTCGGCCACCGACCAGTCGGCCGACCTCACCCTTGGCGTGGCCGAGCTCGGCTCCGTCTACCTGGGCGGCGTCAGCGCCTCGACCCTCGCCCGCGCCGGCCGCGTCGACGAGCACACCCCCGGCGCCCTCCCGCGCGCCGACCTCCTCTTCAGCACCGACCAGGCCCCCTACTGCCGCACGATGTTCTAGGGATCGCTGGCGCGCTCCCTAGAAGCATCGTCATCACACTTGCTCGCTTGCTTCGCGGGCGCTCGCGGAAAACCCAATAGGGCGGCCGTGGGGCAACGTATCGTCGGGTGATGGCCAAACAGCCCGTGCTCACGCCGCAAGCGACGGACTTTCCGCGGTGGTACCAGGACGTCGTCGCCAAGGCGGAGCTGGCCGAGAACGGCCCGGTGCGCGGCACCATGGTCATCCGGCCCTGGGCGTTCGCTGTCTGGGAGCACATCCAGCGCGAGCTCGACGGCCGCATCAAGGCGGCGGGCGCCGAGAACGCGTACTTCCCGCTGTTCATCCCCGAGGCGTACCTGCAGAAGGAAGCGGAGCACGTCGAGGGGTTCAGCCCCGAGCTGGCCGTGGTCACCCACGCCGGCGGCAAGGAGCTGGAGGAGCCCGTCGTCGTCCGTCCCACCAGCGAGACGATCATCAACAGCTACTTCTCCAAGTGGGTGCAGAGCTACCGCGACCTGCCGCTGCTCATCAACCAGTGGGCCAACGTGGTGCGGTGGGAGCTGCGCCCTCGCATCTTCCTGCGCACCACCGAGTTCCTCTGGCAGGAGGGGCACACCTGCCACGCGACGCAGGACGACGCCCGCGCCTACGCGCTGCGCATCCTGCGCGAGGTCTATGAGGACGTGATGGTCAATGTCCTCGGCGTCCCCGTGCGCGTCGGCCGCAAGACGGCCCGCGAGCGGTTCGCGGGCGCCGACGAGTCGTGGACGTGCGAGGGCATGATGCGCGACGGCAAGGCGCTGCAGATGGGGACGAGCCACGAGCTGGGCCAGAACTTCGCCAAGGTCTTCGAGACGCTCTACCTCGACGATGCGGGTGAGCAACAGCACGTCTGGCAGACGTCGTGGGGCGTGTCGACGCGTCTGCTCGGCGCGGTGATCATGGCCCACGGCGACGACAATGGCCTGCGGCTGCCTCCGGCGGTGGCGCCCGTGCAGGTGATCGTGCTCGCCATCCGCGACGAGGGCGAGGTGCTGGCCGAGGCGCGCAAGATCACCGCCGAGCTGGCCGGGCTCGGCCACCGCGTGCGGCTGGACGACCGGGTGGAGCAGTCGTTCGGCCGGCGGGTCACGGACTGGGAGCTCAAGGGTGTGCCTGTGCGGGTCGAGGTCGGCCCCCGTGATCTGGCCGAAGGCAACGTCACGGTGGTCCGGCGCGACACCGGCGAGAAGCACCAGGTGCCGGTGGCGGAGGCATGGGGTCGAGCCGGCCTCGCCCTCGGCGACATCCAGCGTGGGCTGCTGGCCGAGGCCACGACCCTGCGGGACGAGCGCACCGTCGACGTGGCCACCGTCGACGAGGCATCCGAGGCGGCGGCAACGGGCTGGGCCCGCCTGCCCTGGGCGACGGTCGGGGAGGACGGCGAGGACCGCCTCGCCCAGTCCGGCGTCTCCGTCCGGTGCCTCCAGGGTCCCGACGGGGGCCTGCCCGCGCCCGACGACAAGGGCACGGTTGCCTACGTCGGGCGGGCGTACTGACCGCCTGACGGGTCGGTATACTCGTGGGTCGCCCGCCGGGAGGCGGTCGGCCACGTTGTTCGCCGATTTGGCGCCAGAGTTGGTTGGGTTGTCGGAACGTGGGCTTTGCCCACGTTTTCTTTTGTACCGGTCCTTGGAAGGAGGAGCAGATGAGTCAGGAACAGCGCTTGCGTGACCTCGTCGAACCACTGCTCGCACCCCAGGGCCTCGAGCTCGTCGACCTGGAGATCAACGCCAAGCTGGTCCGTGTCACGGTGGACCGCCCCGGCGGCATCGACCTGGACACGATCAGTGACGTGACCCAGCTCGTCTCCTCCCTCCTCGACGCCAACGATCCCTTCCCCGGCTCCTACGCCCTCGAGGTCTCGAGCCCGGGGCTGGAGCGGCCCCTCCGCACCCCCGAGCACTTCCGCCGCTTCCAGGGATCGACCGTCTCGGTCAAGACCCGGCCCGACGTCGAGGGTGAGCGGCGGGTGGAGGGCGTCCTCGCCGATGTCGACGACTCTGGCTTCACTGTCCGTGTCGGAGACGCGAAAGGGGAGGCAGTCAGCCGGCGTCTCTCCTTCGCCGACGTCGAGAAGGCCCGCACGGTGTTCGAGTGGGGCCCGCCGACCAAGCCCGGCAAGGTCGGGTCCCGTCCTGCCAAGAAGAAGGCAAAGACATGAGCAAACAGAATTTCGAGTTCCTGGAAGCGCTGCAGCTGATCGCGCGCGAGAAGAACATCGGCGTCGACGTCCTGCTGGACGCCCTCGCCAACGCCCTGGTGGCGGCGTACAAGCGCATGCCCAACGCGGCCGAGGAGGCTGTCGTCACCGTCGACCCTGACACCGGGGAGATCCGCGTCTACGGACAGGATCTCGACGAGGACGGCAACGTCACCCGGGAGTGGGACGACACCCCTGACGACTTCGGCCGCATCGCCGCGCAGACGGCCAAGCAGGTGATCCTGCAGCGCATCCGCGAGGCCGAGCGCGACCAGAAGTACGAGGAGTACGCGGGCCGCGAGGGCGCCCTCGTCACCGGCATCGTCCAGCAGGGCGACAACCGCTACACGCTCATCGACCTCGGCA
>JBEEFQ010000192.1:0-6238 GCA_041166245.1 Actinomycetota bacterium
CCCCACCCCCGGTATCTAGGAATTGGCGTACCGAATCGTTACGCCATTTCCTCGAGACCCATGATGTTGGGGAAGCGGGTCAAGCGGACCCGCAAGGGTGAATACCAACTGCGGCTGCCGCCCGAGGAGCGCGACCTGCTGCGGGGCCTGCCAGGCCAGCTGAAGGGGCTCATCGACACCGACGACCCGTCGCTGCGGCGTCTGTTCCCGCCCGCCTACAAGGACGACCCAGCACTGGAAGCCGAATACCGGCACTACATGGCCGACGACCTGGTGGCGTCGCACCAGGCCGCCCTCGACGTCATGGAGGAGACCATCGACGCCGAGCAGCTGGGCGAGGAGCAGCTCGTCGGATGGCTCGGCGCCCTCAACGACCTGCGGCTGGTGCTGGGCACCCGCCTCGACGTCACCGAGGACATGTACGAGCGGGAAATGGACCCTGACGATCCTCGGGCGCCCGCCTTCGCGGTCTACTCCTACCTGGGCTGGCTGCAGGAGCAGGTGGTCGACGCCCTGAGCGGCTAGTCCTCCTAGGCTCGGCGCGATGAGCGAGGTCGTGGTCCCTCGCGCCGAGACGAGCGGTGGCAGGGCTGGGGAGATGGAGGGGGAGCTCCCTGGGCCCCCGCCCATCGGCTGGGGTGTGCTCGGCGCGTCGTCGCGCGTGGCCCAGCTCGCCATGCTCCCTGCCCTCGCCGCCAGCCCCAAGGCGCACCTGGTCGCGGTCGCGAGCCGATCCGGGTCCGTCTCCCCAAGCTTCGGCGCCGAGTCGGTGCACGGGTCCTACGACGAGCTGCTGGCCGACCCCGCCGTCGACGCGGTCTACCTGCCCCTGCCCAACGGCCTGCACGCCGAGTGGGCGATCAAGGCCGCAGAGGCGGGCAAGCACGTCCTGTGCGAGAAGCCCCTCGCATGCTCGGCGGAGGAGGCCAGGCGCATGGCCGCCGCCTTCGAGATGCGGGGCCTGCTGCTGGCCGAGGCATACATGACGCCGTTCCACCCGCGGTCGACCGTGCTGGAGGACGTGCTGCGCTCGGGGCAGCTGGGCGAGCTGCGCTTCGCCCATACCTCGTTCACGGGGTCGCTCCCCAGCACCGACAACCACCGCTGGCGCCCGGAGCTCGGGGGCGGCGTGCTCCTCGACCTGGGCATCTACTGCCTGGCCCCGCTGCTGGTCGCGGCCCAGCGCCTCCCCGTCGAGGTGGTGGGCTCGGCCACCATCGGGCCCACCGGTGTGGAGACGTCCTTCAGCGGCTGGCTCGACTTCGGCCAGGGGTTCCGGGCAGCGATCGAATGCTCCTACGAGGCGGCCGAGTCCCAGGTCGTGGAGGTCAGCGGCACCGAGGCCAGCGTGCTCGTACACCGGGCCTTCACGCCCGGGCCCGAGGACACCACCGTCCACATCCGCCGCCGCGACGGGTCGACCGAGGACGTCGGGTGGCGGGGCGCCGACCCCTACCGCGGGCTGGTCGACCACGTGAGCACCGTGCTGCAGGGCGGCGACGTCCTGCGCTGGTCGGTGGCTCGGTCGATCGAGCTGCTCGTGCTCGTCGATACGCTGCGGGCGGCGGCCGGGCGGGGCTGAAGGTGCCGTGAGCTAAGGTCACCTCCCCCGGCTGGAGCCGAGCCCCCATCGTCCAGTGGCCTAGGACGCCAGCCTTTCAAGCTGGTAACACGGGTTCGAATCCCGTTGGGGGTGCGAGGTCCTGTGGTGCAGTTTGGAGTGCACGCCGGCCTGTCAAGCCGGAGGTCGCGGGTTCAAATCCCGTCAGGACCGCGCCAGACTGTTGGCGACAACGAGGTCGGGTAGCTCAGTTGGTAGAGCGCGCGCCTGAAAAGCGCGAGGTCACCGGATCGACGCCGGTCCCGACCACTCGAGCCGTCACATCTCGAGGAAATAGGCCGTGAATCTCACGGCCTATCTCCTCGAGAGCCGCATTCGATGTCGAGAACCCGGGAGCAGCTCCGACCTCTGGGTAAACGGCGTCGCACGGGCGCCGTCCCAACAGGAAGGATGGAGCTATGCGATTCATGCTGCTGCAGAACTACGGCGAGGTTCAGTCGGGCGCCCCGCCCATCACGGAGTGGCGTCCCGGCGACATCAAGGCCCACATCGAGTTCCAGGGGACGCTCAACGATGAGCTCGTCGCCAGCGGTGAGCTCGTCGACGCCCAGGGGCTGGCCGGGCCCGAGCAGGCCAAGTTCGTGGTGTCCGACGGCAAGAGTGCCCCGGTGATCACCGACGGTCCGTTCCCCGAGTCGAAGGAGCTGCTGGCCGGCTACCGGCTGATCGACGTCGACTCGCTCGAGCGGGCCATCGAGATCGCGGCCAAGGCGTCGGCCGCCCCCGGCTACAACGGCGAGCCGATCCGCGACGCCATCGAGGTGCGCCAGGTGATGGGCGCCCCCGACCCCGAGGTGTGATCGGCCGGGCGAGCACCGAGGGTCTGCTGCGCGAGCTGGCGCCGCAGGTTCTCGGTGCGCTCGTCCGCCGCTACCGCGACTTCGCCGCCGCCGAGGATGCGGTGCAAGAGGCGCTCCTCGCCGCGGCCTCGAAATGGCCCGTCGAGGGCGAGCCCGACGACCCGCAGGCGTGGCTCATCCGGGTGGCGGGGCGGCGCATCGTCGACCAGTACCGGCGCGACGACGCCCGCCGGCGGCGGGAGGAGCTCGCCGCCTCCTGGTCGATCGCCCCTCCCGACGATCCGGTTCCCGGCCGGGACGACACGCTCATCCTCATGTTCATGTGCTGCCACCCCTCGCTCACGCCGGCGGCGGCGATCCCACTCACCCTCCGGGCGGTGGGCGGACTCACGACGCGCGAGATCGCGACGGCGTTCCTGGTGCCGGAGGCCACCATGGCCCAGCGCATCAGCCGGGCCAAGGCCAAGGTCAAAGCGTCGGACGAGCCCTTCACCCTGCCGTCGTCCGGGACGCGCACGGAGCGACTCAGGCTCGTGCTCCACGTCCTGTACCTCCTCTTCAACGAGGGCTACGCCACGAGCAGCGGCCCCGACCTGGCCCGCACCGACCTGTCCGGTGAAGCCATCCGGCTGGCTCGCCCGGTGCAGGCTGCGCTCCCCGACGACCCCGAGGTGGCGGGTCTGCTGGCCCTCATGCTCCTCACCGACGCCAGGCGGCCGGCGCGCACAGGTGCGGACGGCGCGCTCGTCCCGTTGGCCGAGCAGGACCGCACCCGCTGGGACCGCGACCTCATCGCCGAGGGGGTCGCACTGATCATCGAGCTCGAGGGAGAGATGGGCGAGTATCAGGTGCAGGCCGCCATCGCGGCCGTGCACGACCAATCGCCTAGCCACGCCGAGACGAACTGGGGCGAGATCCTGGCGCTCTACGGCCTGCTGGAGCGCATGACGGGCAACCCCATGGTCACCCTCAACCGCGCCGTCGCTGCCGCGATGGCGAACGGGCCCGCCGCGGGGCTTGCCCTGCTCGACGGCTTGGACGACCTGCTCGGTGACCACCACCGCCTCCACGCGGTCCGCGCCCATCTGCTCGAGTTGGCGGGCGACATCAACGGGGCGTTCGCCGAGTTCCGTGCCGCTGCCGCTCGGACGAACAACCTCAGGGAGCAGCACTACCTGACCACCAAAGCGGCGCAGGTCAAACCGATGACATCCACCGACGCGGTACGTCCGACCACGGACTAGGGGAGGGCCCATGCCCAAGCTGCGCGTCCACAACCTCGCCATGTCGCTCGACGGCTACGAGTGCACCGAGGTCGTCAGCTCATCCGCCGCAGCCCACTTCGGCTCAGGCGACGGCAGAACGACTAGCACCCGAGGACGCCGGGCAGCTCGGCGTGCGACGACACGACGTGGTCGGCCTCGGGCTGGTCGGCGGAGTCGTCGTCGAACACCCCGATGTACCGCACGGCGGTCATCCCCATGGCGAGAGCACCCGCCACGTCGGTGCGGCGCAGGTCGCCGACGTGGGCGGCCCGCTCGGGGGCCACCCCACCGAGTCCCTCGAGCGCGTCCTCGAAGATCACCGGTGACGGCTTGTACGCGCCCACGTCGTCGGAGAACGACCAGTGGTCGAACAGCGGGAGCACGCCGCGGCGGATGAGGTGCTCGCGCAGGATGGACGATGCGGTGAAGCCGACGTCGCAGATGATGCCGAGACGGACGCCCGCGTCCTTGAGGGCCCGCAGGCAGTCCTCCACGCCGTCGGTGAGGTGCAGCTCGGCCTCCTCTCCCGCACGGCCGAATGCCTCGGTGAGGGCGTCTCGCACGTCGGGCGGCAGCTCGAAGCCGAGGCTGATGATGGCGTCCTCCGCGCCCTGCACGGCCTGGTACTGCTCGTTCGCGGTCCACGACGCGACGTAGCGCTCCCACGAGGCGTCGAACACGACGTCGAGGACCTGGCGCTCGACGGCGAACCCGCCGTCCTCGAGGATGCCGGCCCACGCGTCCATACGGCGGCTGCGCAGGTGACCGCGCTCCTCGTAGACGAGGGTGTTCCAGTAGTCGAAGGTGACCGCCTCGATGGCCGTCATCGGTCGGGCCGGGGACGGCACACGCCGTCGGCTCGGGCTGCATCGGCCACCGACGCGGCGACCAGCTCGACGACCCGCTTGTTGAACACGCTCGGCACGACGTAGCTGGGCGCCAGCTCGCTGTCGGGCACCGCGCCGGCGATGGCGTCGGCCGCGGCCAGCTTCATGTGCTCGGTGATCGTCGTCGCACCGGCGTCGAGGGCGCCGCGGAAGATGCCGGGGAAGCACAGCACGTTGTTGATCTGGTTGGCGTAGTCGCTGCGCCCGGTGGCGATGACCGCGCACTTGCCCTCCGCCTCCTCGGGCGTGATCTCGGGGTCGGGGTTCGCGAGGGCGAACACGATCGGGTCCTTGTGCATGACGCGGAGGTCGTCGCCCGTGATGAGCCCTGGTCCGCTCACGCCGATGAACACGTCGGCACCGGGCATGACCTCGTGGATGGCACCCGTGCGCTGCTCTGGGTTGGTGTTCTCCGCCAGCCACTGCTTGGTCGCGTTGAGGTCGTCGCGCCCGTCGTAGATCGCGCCCTTGCGGTCGACACCGATGACGTTGGAGACGCCGGCCTGCATGAGGATCTTGGTGATGGCGACGCCCGCGGCTCCAACGCCTGCGATGACGATCTTGAGGTCGGCCATGTCCTTGCCCACGACCTTGAGCGAGTTGCGCAGCGCAGCCAGCACGACGACGGCCGTGCCGTGTTGGTCGTCATGGAACACCGGGATGTCGAGGCTGGCCTTGAGCCGCTCCTCGACCTCGAAGCAGTGCGGCGCGGCGATGTCCTCGAGGTTGATGCCGCCGAAGACGGGCTCGAGGCGCTCGACGGATTCGACGATCTGGTCGGGCGTGTCGACGTTGAGGCAGATGGGGAAGGCGTCGATGCCCGCGAACTCCTTGAACAGCATGGCCTTGCCCTCCATCACGGGGAGGGCGGCGTAGGGGCCGATGTCGCCCAGGCCGAGCACGGCCGTGCCGTCGGTGACGATGGCGACGCTGTTCTTCTTGATGGTGAGGGAATGGACCTCGTGCGGGTCCTTGGCGATGGCGTTGCAGACGCGGGCCACGCCCGGCGTGTACGCCATGGAGAGGTCGTCGCGGGTGGTGAGCGGGACCTTGGAGGTCACCTCGATCTTGCCGCCCATGTGCATGAGGAAGGTGCGGTCGGCCACGGCGCGCACGTGGATCCCGTCCACCGCCTCCACCGCGGCCCGGATCCGCTCGACGTGGCCCTCGTCGATGGCGAGCACGGTGATGTCCCGCACCATGCGGTCGCCGACCACCTCGACCAGGTCGAGGGCACCGATGCTCCCACCCGCGTCGCCGATGGCCGTCGTCAGCCGGCCGAGCGTGCCCGGGGTGTTCTCCTCCTCGACGCGGATGCGCACCGAGTACTGCGTGTTGGGCGTGGCCATGGGAGCCGCGAATCTACCGACGGCCCCTGCCAACACCCCAAGTCTCGTGGAAATGGCGTACCGAATCGGTACGCCATTTCCTCGTGACGCGAGAAAGCCGGGCCTCGTCGGCCCGGCCTCTCTGTGTCGCCCCCAAACCTGTGCTGCAGAGTGTCAACAGGGCCGGGTTCCCCCCCGAACCCGGCCCTGAAGGTCTCGTCGCTTACGCGCCCTCGTGCTCCATCTGCTCCAGGCAGCGACGGATCTCGCTGGCCCGGAACCGGCGGTGACCGCCGAGGGTACGGATTGCGGTGATCTTTCCGGCACGCGCCCAACG
>JBEEFQ010000193.1:0-18346 GCA_041166245.1 Actinomycetota bacterium
ATCCGTCGAGCAACATGCCGTGGTACCGGGGCATGCCGCTGCTCAACCACCTCGAAGAGGTGCACATCGCGTCGGACCGCAACCTCATCGACGCCCGCTTCCCCGTGCAGTACGTCATCCGCCCCCACACGGCCGAGCACCACGACTACCGCGGCTACGCGGGCCAGGTGGCGGGCGGCGTGTTCCGTCCCGGTGACGAGATCATGGTGCTGCCGTCGGGCCTCACCTCGACGGTCGCCGCCATCGACACCTACGACGGCCCGGTGACCGAGGCCTTCTCACCCATGTCGGTGACCATCCGCCTGTCCGACGACCTCGACATCTCGCGCGGCGACATGATCTGTCGGCTCGGCAACCACCCCGAAGTCACCCAGGACATCGACGCCATGGTGTGCTGGCTCACCGATCGCAACCTCACGCCCGGCGCCCGCTACGGCATCAAGCAGACCACCCGCACGGCGCGGGCCGTCGTGCGGGACCTGCGCTACCGCCTCGACGTCAACACCCTGCACCGCGACGAGCAGGCCATGGGCCTGTCGCTCAACGAGATCGGCCGGGTCACGCTGCGCACGACCGCACCGCTCATGGTCGACGAGTACCGCCGCAACCGCACGACGGGCAGCTTCATCCTCATCGACGAAGCCACCAACACCACCGCCGGCGCCGGCATGATCCTCCACCCCACCGGCTAGACCGCGACAACCCTGCGTCTCGAGGAAATGGCGTACCGATTCGGTACGCCACTTCCTCGAGACAGCAGCAGTTGGCCTACTTGACCTCGAAGGCCTTGAACATGCCCAGCTGGATGTGGGGCTTGCCGGTCTTCTGGTCGGGCACGAAGCATGTGAAGACGTAGGTGCCAGGGGTGAAGTCGATGGTCGGGAACGTGCCGGTGTTGGGCATGATCGCCGCTCCGCCGCCCGCGCCCGCGAACGGCGGCGGTCCCGAGGGAGGAGTTCCGGGCGGCGTGGCGAGGAACTTCTGCACATCATCGGCGGTCTTGCCATCGGCGACCTTGTAGAGGGTGGCCTCGTGCGGCGAAGGACCGTCGTTCTTGAACTCGATGGTGTGCTCGCCGCTCTTGATGGCGGGGATGTCGAAGGTGAAGTCCTTGCCCACGACCTCGAAGTCGTACTTCGGCTCCGTCCCCTCGGCCGCCGGTGCGGAGACGGTGAGCTGCGTCTGCATTCCCTTGGCGACATGGGGCTGGCCGTCGGGGGCCGGGATGAAGCAAAGCATCAGGTAGGAGCCGGGATCGAGCTTGGTGACCGCCGACTGGGTGGTCCCGCCCGCGATCCCATTGACGCCGCCGCTGATGGTGGTGAGGCCAAGGAGCTTCTCGCCGGTCGTGTCGGTCGCCGCCTCTTGGAGTTGCTGGGGTGTCACGCCGTCGTTGATGCGCAGCAACTGGGCTTGGTGGTCCTCCTTGCCCTTGTTCTCGAGCGTGACCTTGACGTAGCCACCCTTGACCGAGGACGCGGTCGAGAACGAGTACTCGTTGCCGATGACCTTCAGCTCCGGGGTCTCGGCTCCCGCGGCGGTCGTTGCCGTGGCGCCGCCGTCGTCGTCGTCGCCGCAGGCGGCGAACAGGCCGCCGAGCAGCAGCACGATGAGGGCGACGCGCGTGACGTTCTTGAGCATGTGTCGTTCTCTCCTCTTGATGGACCGGCGGGACTCTACCCTTGCGCCCGTGCTCCGGGTCGTGACCCTCAACGTGTGGAACCTGGACGGGCCGTGGCGCCAGCGCCGCGTCGAGCTGGTCGCTTGGCTGCAGGCGCTCGAGCCCGACATCGTGTGCCTGCAGGAGATCATCGAGACGGCCGACGGACGCAACCAGGCCCAGTGGATCGCCGGCGCGGCCGGCGGTTTCCACGTCGCATACGCCGGTCGGGAGATCCGCCCAGGCGTCCAGTTCGGCAACGCGGTGCTGTCGCGATGGCCGATCGAGTCCTCGGCCGACCACGACCTTCCGCACGAGGCGGCCGAGGGCGAGGTCCAGCGCCTGGTGATCCACGCCCGAACGCGGGGCATCGACGTCTTCAGCACCCACCTCAACTGGCGGTTCCACGACGGGGCGTTGCGGGAGCGGCAGGTGATGGCGCTGGCCGACGTAGTCGATCGATCGAGCCGTCCCGAGGCTCCCCTGCCGCCGGTCATCGCCGGGGACTTCAATGCCGATCCGGACAGCACCGAGATGCGCTTCCTCACCGGCCTGACGTCCCTGGAGGGGCGAAGCGTGTACTTCCAGGACGCGTGGCGGATCGCCGGCGGCCGGGGCCCAGGCCTCACGTGGGACAACCGCAACCCGTTCGCAGCCGCCGAACACGAGCCCGCTCGGCGTATCGACTACGTGCTCGTCGGCTGGCGCCGGGACGGCGGAGCGGGCCGCGTCGAGTCGGCTCGGGTGGTCTGCGACCGGGCGCTCACCGGGACGTTCGCCAGCGACCACTTCGGCCTGCTCGTGGAAGTGAACGAGTAACGCGCTTGTCCGGCGACGCGGGCGCTGTACCGTTGCGCGTGGGGGTGATGGTTCGACCATGAACCTGGATTCGGCGGACACCTGGCGCTGGATATGGATGGGAACGGCGGCGGTTCTCGTCGTCGGCGAGATGGTCACGCCCGCAGCGTTCTTCTTCCTGCCCTTCGCCATCGGCGCCTTTGCGGCTGCGCTCACCGCATTCGCCGGCGCGTCCCTGGGCATCGAGTGGGCGGTGTTCGTCGGCCTCAGCACCGCCGCCTTCGCAGGGCTGTGGCCCCTCGGTCGCCGCCTCGATCGCTCGGGGGGCGGCCCCATGCAGGGGGTCGGCGCCAACCGCCTGATCGGGAAGCAGGCGGTGGTGCTGGAGGACATCCCCGGCTTGCCACACGACACGGGCTTGGTCAGGGTGGAGCGGGAGAAATGGAAAGCCGAGAGCCTCTCCGGGGATCCCATCCCCGCCGGGGGCACGGCCATCGTTGTCAGGGTCGACGGCGCCCGTGTGGTCGTCAGTCCCCTGGAGCCAAAGGAGCTGACCTGACATGGCGTTCGCCATCGTGCTCGCCTTCTTCGCCTTCGTGCTGTTCTCCTTCGTGGTGAGCAGCGTGAAGATCATCCGCCCGTACCAGCGAGGGCTGGTGGAGCGGCTGGGCAAGTACCACGCCACCGTGGAGCCGGGGCTGCGGATGATCTACCCCATCGTCGACCGCATGGTGCGGGTCGACATGCGGGAGACCGTCGTCGACGTTCCTCCGCAGGAGGTCATCACGTCGGACAACGTCGTCGTCACCGTGGACGCCGTCGTCTACTACGAGGCCACCGACCCCCGTCGCCTCATCTACAACGTGGCCAACTTCATCGCCGCCGTCGTGAAGCTGGCGCAGACCAATCTGCGCAACGTCATCGGCGACATGGAGCTGGACGCGGCCCTCACGTCGAGCGAGAGCATCAACGCCCGCCTGCGCGACATCCTCGACGACGCCACCGACAAGTGGGGCACCCGGGTGGTACGGGTGGAGATCCAACGCATCGAGCCGCCCAAGGACGTGGTCGAGTCGATGCACCACCAGATGCGGGCCGAGCGCACCCGCCGCGCCGTGGTCACCGAGGCCGAGGGCAACAAGCAGGCGGCCATCACCAACGCCGAGGGCGACAAGGCCGCTGTCGTGCTGCAGGCCGAGGCCCAGAAGGCCAGCGCCATCCTCGAGGCCGAGGGCCAGGCCGAGGCCATCAAGGCCGTCGCCAACGCCAACGCCATGGCCACCGAGACCGTCTACAACGCCATCCACAACGGCAATCCCTCCCCCGACCTCATCGCCATCAAGTACCTCGAGACGCTGACGACGATGGCCAACGGCCGGGCCACGAAGATCTTCCTGCCCACCGAGGTCACCGCCCTGCTCGGTGCCTTCGGCGGCATGAAGGAGATGCTCGAGAACCAGGACACGCCCCGCCGCCGTGCCCCCGTGCGGGCCCGGCGTTCCTCGACCTAGCCGTTCACGCCTCAGCGAAAAGGGCGAGCAGGGCGGGCGAGCGGGAGGCAGAATTCGGACATGGTGCAGACCGAGAGCCCCGCGGTCGATACACCGGCGGAGTCGTCGACCCCCGTCCGATCCCGTCGCGTACGCGTCGGCGCCGCCGTCGTGGTGGTGGCGCTGATCGCCGCCGCCGGGCTCCTCGTCAGGCTGGGAGCGCAGGAGCGGGGCGGGCCGCCTCACACCGACGTGGCCATTCCGGGCGGGATACCCGCGACCGTGTACGTCCCCGGCGAGGTCGACCGCGACTTCCAGGAGCTCCCCGATCCGCGGCCCGCCGGTGATCGTCCGCCTGTCGTGGTGCTCGGCCACGGGTTCTCTGCCGACCGGGCGACGATGAGCACTCTCGCCCGCAGCCTCACCGCCGCGGGGTACGCCGTGGTCGCCTTCGACTTCCGCGGTCACGGCTCGAACGCGAACGCCTTCGGTGGCGGCGACCTGCGCGAGGACCTCGACGCGGTCGTCGACTGGGTCGGGACGCAGCCGCACTGGGACCCGAGCCGCCTGGTCGTGATGGGGCACTCGATGGGCGCGGGCGCGGTGCTGGACTTCGCCACGGTCGATCCCCGGCCCAAGGTGGTCGTGCCCATCTCGGGCGGGTGGAACATCACCGGACCCGAGGTGCCGGCCAACGTCCTCTTCATCCTCGCCCAGAACGACCCGAGCGGCATCCACGACGAGACGGCCAACAACCGGCGCCTGTTGGCTGACGACGGTGGGCGGGTCAGCCGCACGGTCGTCCCCGACACCGATCACGCCACCATCCTGTGGTCGGGTGTCGCGGTCGAGCGGATCGTGGCGTGGACGGACGACGCGCTCGGGGTCGAGCGGTCGGCGCCCGCGACGCGCGTCGACGGTCGCATGGGCACGAGCGGCTTGTACTTCCTCTGCGCCCTGGTGCTGCTCGCCGCCGTCGGCATCGGCGCCGGACGGCTGGCACCGACCGTGGCCGCACGGGCCGCCAAGCCGGCGGGCATCGGCTTCGCCGTGCTGGCGGGCGCCATGCTCGTCACCATGCCGGTGCTCGCCCTCGGCGCACCGGCCACGTTCATCCCGCTCGAGGTGATCGACACCCAGGCGTCGCACCTGTTCGCGGTGGGCGCCCTCGTCCTCGGGTTCGGCCTCTGGCGCCGGCACACCGGTGCCGCGCAGCCCGCGTGGCTCGGCACCGATGGCCCAACGCTGCGTGCCGATCTCCGCGGCGTCGCGCTTCCGGCCGCTCTCGCCATCGTGGCGATCTACCTCCTGCTGTCGCCGCTCGGGGCCGTGTTCCACCGCCTCACCCTCAGTCCGGCGCGGCTCGTCGCCGGCGTGCTGGTCGCCCTGGCGGTACTGCCCTTCTTTCTCGCGCTGGAGCGGCTGACGCGTCGCGGCGGGACGGTCGCGGCCACCCTGCTCGGCCTGGCCGGCAAGGCGGTGCTGCTCGTCGTCACCCTGATCGGGCTGAGCCTGGGCCTGCTCCCGAGCGTCATCGGCGTGATCGTGCCGATCCTCGTGCTCATCTTCGTGGTGATGGAGGTCTTCGCGGCGGGGGCCTACGCCGCGGGTCGTAACATCGCCCTCATCGCCGTTGTGCACGCGGCCTGGTTCGCCTGGATCGCGGCGGCGGCCATGCCGATCAAGATCTGACGGCCTCCAGCAACAACAGCGCCCCGAAGACCACGAACGAGACGGCGGCGCCAATCCGGATCGCCCGTTCGGGCAGCCGCGCACCGAGCTGCTGACCCACGAGGATGGCGATGGCGTCGGCCGCGACCATGCCGAGCGTCGAGCCGATCCACGTCCCGAACGCCCCCTCGGTCGTGGCCAGGGTGATGGTGGCGAGCATGGTCTTGTCACCGAGCTCGGCCAGGAAGAACGCCACGCCGGCTGCCACCACGGCCGAGCGGGCGCGGCGGCCGGCGCGGGCTTGGTCGTCCGCACCCAGCTCGTCGCCTCGCAGCGTCCACGCCGCGAAGGCGAAGAAGGCCACACCGGCGCAGATCGAGATGGCGCGGGTCGGAAGCTGAGCGCCGAGGACCGCACCTATCGCGACCGACGCGGCGTGGACGACCGCCGTGGCGATGGTGATGCCGATCAGGATCGGCCACGGCCGATACCGCGCCGCGAAGGCGAGGGCCATGAGCTGGCTCTTGTCCCCGAGCTCGGCCACGAAGATGACCCCGAAGCTCAACAGGAATGCGTGCACGTCCTCTCCATTCCGCCCGGAGAAGGTGACAGGGTGCCGACCTCGACCGGGCAACCGTCTTGCGGATGCCGGCCGAAGGTCTCGCCCACCCGCACATGCGGGCCCGGGGACCGGGGCTCATCGCCCAGCGTGTCGATCCTCCGGCTGGGGGCTACTCCCCTTCGCCACGCCCACCGTACCAAGGGTCATAGCACTATCGACCAGCGGACCTTTCGCGATGTCCCGGCACAGTGCCGGCGCAACGCGAAAAGGTCAGTCGGGCAGGTCGGCCAGGTGGGCGTGGTCGTTGTAGCGGACCAAGCCCCAGTGATCGCCGTCGATCTGCCATTCGGTGATCGAGGTGTTCTCGGGGCCGTTGAGGAACTTGCGGTCGCCGATGGGAACGCTCAGGGCGTTGAACATCGAGCTCATCACCACGCCGCCGTGGCAGCCGATCACGACGGTGTCGTCCGGGTGGCGTTCGACGAGGCGCCGCAGGGCGGCGCCGACCCGTTCGACGAAGCCGACGAAGCTCTCGCCTCCAGGTGCCATGGCCCGCTCGGGATCCCACGGCTCCATCCAGTAGGTGGCCCGGTAGTCGTCCCAGGTCATGCCGTCGGCCTCGCCCGGATGGAGCTCACAGAAGTCGCAGTCCTGCTCGATCTCGTGGCCGCCGATGGCGGGGGCGATGATCGCCGCCGTCTCGATGGCACGGGGCAGGATGCTGGCGTAGAGCGCGGTCGTGTCAGCCAGCTCGCCCGTGCGCTCGAGCCGCTCGTGCAGCGCGGTTGCCTGGCGCCGGCCCAGGTCCGACAGGCCCCGGCAGCCCTTCTCCCCCGCGACGATGTTGTCGAGGTAGGCCTGCGCCTCGCCGTGCCTGATGAGGACGAGGCGCGTCATGGGGTCAACCGAGCAGGTCGACGAAGCGTTCGAGCTGCTTGAGGTTGCGGCACTCGAAGGCGCCGTCGGTGTGGATGGCGTACTCCGACAGGATCGAGTCGCCCGTGTCCCAGTACGACCGCGGCTCGGGGTTGAGCCAGTAGACGTGGCGCGCCTTCTTGCGCATCTCGGCCACCACCCACGCCTGGGCCGCGTGGTAGTTGTTGCGCGCGTCGCCGAGCAGGATGACGCTCGTCTTGGACGTGATCTCCTTACCCCAGCGGTTCCAGAACGTCTCGAAGGCGTGGCCGTAGTCCGAGTGGCCGTCGACCCAGATGACGTCGGCCTCGGTGTTGACCCGGTGGATGGCGTCGGTGATGTCCTCCACGCCCTCGAAGTAGGACGTGACCTCGTCGATGCCGTCGATGAAGACGAAGCTGCGCACGCGCGAGAACTGGGCGTTGAGCGCGTACACGAGGTGCAGGGTGAAGCGGGCGAAGGCGGCGACCGAGCCCGAGATGTCGGCCACGATCATGATCTCGGGCTTGGACGGACGCGGGTAGCGGAACTTCGGCTCTGCGGGCACGCCTCCGTAGGACAGCGAGTGGCGCACGGTGTTGCGGAAGTCGAGCGGGCCTTTGCGCCCGTGGCGACGCTTGCGCGCCAAGCGCACGGCGAGCTTGCGCGTGAGCGGATGGATGGCGCGTCGCAGCAGCGCGAGCTCGTCGCGCGACGCGTGCATGAAGTCGATGTCCTCGGGCAGCGGCTTGCGCAGCGTCTTGGCCATGGCCTCGGCGCCGCGGTCGGCGACGAGCCGGCGGCGAATCTCGGCCTCGACCTCCTTGCGCAGCTTGTCGATGCGCGCCTCGTACTCGTCGTGCGCGAGTCGCTCCTCGAGCGGGGTGAGGCCGCCGTCCGCCTCGTTCTGGGCCGTCTCCATCATGCGCTGCATGACGCCGTCGAGGTCGAGGTTCCGCAACGTGCGGTACAGGTAGTAGGTACCGCCGACGGGGCGACCGGGCTCCATGCCCGAGAAGCGGGTGACGGCCTGGCGGGCCAGGGCGCGGATCATGGCGTCGTCGGCGTTCATGAGCGCCCGGTAGAGCATCTCGGCCAGCTCCTCGGGCGTGAGCCCTTCGAGCCCGCCACCAGCGGCCGCCTGCTCGTCGGCCATCTGCTGGAGGATGTCGGCCAGCTCGTCGACGTCGTCGGCCGAGTCGAGGATGTCGTACTGCGGGCCCCGCAGCGAGAAGTACACCTCGAAGATCGTCTCGAACGCCTTCCAGTGCGAGTTGTTCTTCACCAGCGTCGCCCCGAGCGCGTACTTGAAGGCCTCGCGGTCCTCGACCGGGATGTGCTTGACAGCCTCCATGGCGTCGAGGTTCTCCGTCAGGGAGACAGGCAGGCCCGCGGCCCGCAGCTCCTGCATGAACCCGGCCAACAGATCGAGCATCTACGCCCCGTTGACCGAGAGCTCTTTGGTGGCCTTGGCGATGTCCGACTGGTACTTGAGCAGGATGTGCAGTGTTTCCTTGGCCTGGTCGGCGTCCACGTCCTTGACGCCGAGGAGGACGAGGGTGCGGGCCCAGTCCAGGGTCTCGGACACCGACGGGTGCTTCTTCAGCTCGAGCTGGCGGATGGACCGCACGATGCGCACGATCTGATCGGCCAGGTGATCGGAGATGTCAGGGATGCGGGTCTGCACGATCTGCTTCTCCCGATCGAGGTCGGGGTAGTCGATGTGCAGGTAGAGACAGCGCCGCTTGAGGGCCTCGGACAGCTCACGGGTGTTGTTCGACGTGAGGAACACCAGCGGGATCTGCGTCGCGACGACGGTGCCGAGCTCGGGGATCGACACCTGGTAGTCGGAGAGGATCTCGAGCAGCAAGGCCTCGGTCTCCACCTCGACGCGGTCGACCTCGTCGATGAGCAGCACGACCTTGTCGTCGGCCCGGATGGCCTCGAGAAGGGGACGGGTCAGCAGGAACTCCTCGCTGAAGATGTCCTCCTCGACGTCGTGCCACGTGGCGCCGTCCTGCTCGGATACCCGCTGGGCCTGGATGCGCAGGAGCTGCTTCTTGTAGTTCCACTCGTACAGCGCCTTGGACTCGTCGAGCCCCTCGTAGCACTGCAGACGGATGAGGCGGGCACCGGTCATCTCCGCAACCGACTTGGCCAGCTGGGTCTTGCCGGTGCCGGCCGGGCCCTCGACGAGGATGGGCTTCTGCAGACGGTCAGCGAGGTACACGACGCCGGCGATGCCCTCGTCGGCCAGATAGGCGACGTCCTTCAGCCCTTCTCTGACTCCCGAAACGTTCTCGAACCGGAACGCTGATTCAGCCACGGATCTGGCCCTCTCCCTCGACGATGTACTTGTAGGTGGTGAGCTCGCGCAGGCCCATGGGCCCGCGCGCGTGCAACTTCTGGGTGCTGATGCCGATCTCGGCACCGAACCCGAACTCCTCGCCGTCGGTGAAGCGGGTGGACGCGTTGACCACGACGGCCGCGGCGTCGACCTCGTGGGTGAAGCGGTTGGCGGCCTCGAGGTCGGCGGTGAGGATGGCCTCGGTGTGACCGGTGCCGAACCGGTTCACATGCGCGATGGCGGCGTCGAGGTCGGAGGCGACAGCCACGCTCATGGTGAGGTCGAGGAACTCGCGGCCGAACGCTGCGTCATCGGCCGGGCTGGCGCCCGGGATCAGCTGGCACGAGCGCTCGTCGCCGAGGAACGTCACCTCTGGCATGGCCTCGCGCAGTCGGGGCAAGAACGTGTCGGCGACGTCGGCGTGCACCACCAGTGACTCGGCCGCGTTGCACACCGACGGGCGCTGGGTCTTGGCGTTCACGACGATGGCGAGCGCTGCGTCGAGATCGGCGCTCTTGTCGACATAGACATGGCAGTTCCCATCGCCGTCGATCACGTAGGGCACGGTGGCGTGCTCGAGGATGGCGGCGATGAGCGACGGCCCGCCACGCGGGATGAGGCAGTCGATCGAGTCGCGCAGCTGCATGAACTCGCGGGCCGACTCGTGGCTCGTGTCCTCGACCAGCACCACGCTGTCCTCGGGGAGGCCGGCCTTGGCGAAGCCCTCCCGGAGCGCTGCGGCGACAGCGATGTTCGACTTGATGGCAGCCGAGCTGCCCCGCAGGAAGGCGGCGTTGCCCGACTTGAGGCACAGCCCGGCCGCGTCGCTCGTGACGTTGGGCCGGTTCTCGTAGATGATCGCCACCACGCCGAGGGGCACCCGCACCCGTCGGATGCGTAGCCCGTTGGGCCGCGTCCAGCCGTCGATCACCTCACCGACCGGGTCGGCCAGCGCCGCGACCTGGCGCAGGCCGGCGGCCATCGCCTCCAGGCGCGCCGGCGTCAGGCGCAGGCGGTCGACGACGGTGGCCGCGGTGCCGGCCTCCTCGGCTGCGATGACGTCGGCCACGTTGGCCGCCAGGACCTCGGGTGCCGACTCGAGGAGCAGGTCGGCGCCGGCCCGCAGCGCCTCGTCCTTGGCCCCGGTGGATGCCAGCGCCAGGGCGCGCGACGCGGCCTTGGCGCGGGCGCCGAGCTCGGGGAGAGAGGGCACCCTGGGAGGATACTTGACCGCTCGGTCAAGATTCCCTGGAGTTAGCGTGCACGTCGTGGTCGAGACGAGGAAGGCGACGGCGGCGGATGTCGGCGCGTTGAGCAAGGCGATGGCGCGGGCGTTCGAGGACGACCCGGTCATGAGCTGGCTGTACCCGGGGCTGCCCCGCCTCGAAGTGTTCTTCCGCAGCTTCGAGCTCAAGCTCCACCTCGGCCACGACAGCGTCTACACCACCGACGACGTGGCGGGCGGCGCCATCTGGGCTCCGCCCGGGAAGTGGCGCACGAGCGTCGGCGAGGTGATCCGGGTGGCGCCGGCGCTGCTGCGGGCCACGGGAACACGCCTGTTGCGTGGCCTCGGGACGATGCGGGCGGTGGAGTCCAAGCACCCCGAGGAGCCGCACTGGTACCTGGCCGCCCTCGGCACCGACCCGTCGAAGCAGGGCAAGGGCATCGGCAGCGCGCTGATCGCCCCGATCCTCGAGCGCTGCGACACCGAGGGCGTCCCCGCCTACCTCGAGTCGTCGAAGGAGGCGAACATCCCGTTCTACAAGCGCCACGGGTTCGCGTTGACGGGTGAGATCCAGCTCCCCAAGGGGCCCAAGGTGTGGCCCATGTGGAGGGACCCGCAGCCGGCGTGATCGACCACGCCCTTTCTGCCCCCGTCGACGCGTTCGTCTCCGACCTGACGCCCGCCCTGCAGCAGCTCTCCTCGCAGGTGCCGAGCATCAGGGCCGAGCAACTGTCGACTGACGTCGCCCTCGAGGCCTACAACCTCGTGGCCGGCTTCATCGACGCCGACGGGCTGCACACCGACGAGGAGCTGTGGGCGTTCATCACCACGTTCGCGCCGCGGTTCGACACGCAACTCGAGCGGGCCACGCCCGGCGACGTGCGCAAGGCCCGACTGGTGGTCGGACGCAAGGAGTGGCTGCAGGGACCGTCGGCACTGTTCGACCTGCTGGTGCAGGCCGACCGCCTCGCGCCCGGCGATCTGTCGTGGCGGTACTACGAGGGCGCCATGCGCATCGCCCACATCGTGTGCTCGCTCGACGAGCACCCGTCGACGAGCGAGCTGGACGCCCTCGAGGACTTCCGCACCATGCTGCTGCGCACGCGCGAGCTGGCCGGGCTCGGCCGCCCAGGTGAGGCGCCGGCCGGTGGCACCGTCCCTGCGCCCGGTACCGGCGCTCCGGCGGCGGCGGCCCCCCAGGACCCGCCCCGCCCCATCGAGGAGCTGCTGGCCGAGCTCGACGGGCTCGTCGGGCTGGCGGGCGTCAAGCGGGAGGTGAAGCTCGTCGCCGCGCTCATCCAGGTGCAGAACATGCGCCAGGAACGCAAGCTGCCGGTGGTGGAGTCGAGTCGCCACCTCATCTTCACCGGCAACCCCGGCACAGGGAAGACCACCGTCGCCCGCCTGCTGGCGCAGATCTACCGGACCCTCGGCGTGGTGGAGAAGGGCCACCTGGTCGAGACCGACCGGTCGGGCCTCGTCGCCGGCTACGTGGGGCAGACCGCAACGCAGGTCAAGCGGGTCTTCGAGTCGGCCATCGAGGGCGTCCTCCTCGTCGACGAGGCGTACGCGTTGGCACGAGGCGGCGAGCGTGACTTCGGGATGGAGGCCATCGACACCCTGGTCAAACTGGTCGAGGACCACCGCGACGACATCGTCGTCATCTGCGCGGGCTACCCCGAGGAGATGGGGACATTCGTCGACTCCAACCCGGGGCTGCGTTCGCGGTTCCCGAAGACCATCGAGTTCCCTGACTACTCCACCGACGAGCTGCTGCAGATCTTCGAGAGCCAGACCAAGAAGGGTGGCTACGAGCCGAACAAAGCCGCGCTCGCCGCGGTGCGGAGGTGGCTGGACGCGCAGCCCCGCGACAAGGGCTTCGGCAACGGCCGACTCGTCCGCAACCTCTTCGAGGCCGCCATCGCGGCCCAGGCACATCGCATCGTGAGCGACCAGGGCACGGGAGCAAAGAAGAAGCGGCCGACCGACGAGGAGCTGGTGGCCCTCACCCCCGCCGACATCGAGGCCTGCACCGCGTCGTGAATGCGCTGCTGCTGCGCCTGCTCGCGCTCGCCGCCGCCGTCGCCATGGTCGTCGGCGCGCTCGCCGTGCGGAACCGCATGGACGACGACAAGGTCAGCCGTTCAACGGAGCTACGCCTCCTGTGCGCGACCGAGCTCGAAGCCGCGTGCGATGCCATCGAGGACGACCCCGACTCCTCGGTCACGGTCACGGTGGAGGAGGTGGGCACCACCCTCGACCGGCTGGCCGAGGCCGACGTCGCCGGCTTCGACGGTTGGCTCACCCCGGGCCCGTTCCCGCAAATGGTGCGGGAGACGCGGAAGGCCGACGGGCACACCGCCCTGATCGACAGGGTGTCCCGCCCCCTCGCCCGTTCGCGAGTCGTCATTGCCATGTGGAAGGAGCGAGCGACGGCGCTTGCTACGCGCTGCGTGGACCGCGCCGTCGAATGGAAATGCCTCGGCGATGCCGCCGGACGGCCGTGGAAGGACGTCGGTGGGCGGGACACTTGGGGCTCGGTCAAGACGGCGCTGCCCGATCCGACGACTACCGCGGCAGGGGTCGTCACGCTCGGAGCGGCGACCGCGACCTTCTTCGGCCAGCCGGACGTCGGATCGCTCGACATCAACGAGAGCGACGCCTACGGCGCATGGCTGAACAACCTGAAGACGGCCAACGTGAACGTCGATGTTGCTCGCATGCTGGCCGCAGGAGGTCCGTCCATCGCCGACGCCGCCGCCGGCCTCGAGGTGAGCGTGAAGCCCGTGGTGGACGCGGCTGCCGCCTCCGCTGAGGTGTCGCTCATCTACCCTTCCCCCGTGGCCACCGCCGACGTCTTCCTCGGCACCGTGACGTCAGAGCGCGCCGCGCTGCTGGCGGAGCTGCTCGAAGGTTCGCTGGGGCGCGCCGCGTTGCGGGCAGGCGGGTGGCAGATCGGCAACGCCGGCCTGCCACCGACCAGCTACCTGCCCGTACCGGGGCTCCTCGCCGCGCTGCGAGACCGGTGGGCTCAGTGAAGCGCCTGCTCGCCGTGCTTGCGTGCGTCCTCGCGCTGGCCGCATGCCAGCCGCCGAACGGCGACGGCGGCGAGAGCACGTCGGGCACCGACGACGTCCCGGAGGGCTGCGCGGCGGTGGACGTGGCCAGCTCGCCCGAGAAGGTCGAGCTGCTCACCGAGCTGGCCGCGACCTTCAACGACAGCGACGCGGCCAGCGACGGCGGCTGCGTCGTCGTGCGCGTGCAGCGCAAGTCGTCCGGCGCCGGTGCCACCGCGCTGGTCAACGGTTGGACCGACGAGGTCGCCGAGGGCCCGAAGCCCGTCATCTGGTCGCCCGCAGCCAGCTCGTGGGGCGCGGTCGTCAACCAGCAGCTCGCCAACAAGGGCGACAAGGCAGTGGCCCCGCCGGGCGCCAAGTCGTTCATGCTGACGCCGCTCGTCATCGCCATGCCCCGGCCCATGGCCCAGGCCCTGGGCTGGCCCGACACCCCGATCGGCTACAGCGACCTGCTCGCCCTTGCCCAGAACCCCGAGGGGTGGGCGAGCAAGGGCCACCCCGAGTGGGGTGCGTTCAGGCTCGGCAAGACCAATCCCAACTTCTCGACCAGCGCGCTGTCGGCGACCATCGCCCAGTACTACGCGGCGACGGGCAAGCAGCGCGACCTCACCCTCGAGGACATCAACCGGCCGGAGGTCACCCAGTTCAACCAGGGCGTGGAGTCGGCCGTGGTGCACTACGGCGACATCACCCTCACCTTCCTCAACAACTGGTTCCGCAACGACGCGCGCGGCACGTCCCTGACCTACGTCTCGGCGGTGGCGGTCGAGGAGAAGTCGGTCATCGACTACAACCGCGGCAACCCCGACGGGATCACCGATCCCGGTGAGCGGCCCCGGCCGCCCAAGGTGCCGCTGGTCGCCATCTATCCCAAGGAAGGCACCCTCTTCTCGGACAGTCCGTTCTACGTGCTCGACGCGCCGTGGGTCAGTGCCGCCGAGCGCAGCGGCGCCCAGCGCTTCGAGCGCTTCGTGCAGCAGCCGGCCAACCAGCGCAAGATCCTGCGCTTCGGCTTCCGCCCGGGCAACCCGGCCGTCGCGGTGGGCTCCCCCATCGTGCGGGCCAACGGGGTCGACCCTGGTCAGCCCCAGACGACCCTCGGCCTGCCCTCGCCGCCCGTGCTGGTGCGGCTCATCGAGCGATGGGGCGAGACGCGCAAGAGCGCTCGCGTGCTGCTCGTGATCGACGTCTCGGGATCCATGAGCGAGGACGCGGGCAACGGCGAGACCAAGCTCGAGCTGGCCAAGCGGGCCGCGATCGACGCCCTCGCCCAGTTCAAGCCGGACGACCAGGTCGGCGTGCGCATCTTCTCCACCAACCTCCGCCAGCAGCAACCGAGCGACTACATCGACCTCGTCCCCATCGGGCCCGTGGGTGGGCAACGCGAGCGACTGGGTGTGGAGATCGGCAGGCTCATCCCGCGCGAGGGCACCCCGCTCTACACCGTTGCCCGGGAGTCGTACCAGGACATGAAGAAGGCGTACGACCCGGCCCGCATCAACGCCGTGCTCCTGCTCACCGACGGGCGCAACGACGACGAGCACAACAACGACCTCAACCCCACGCTCTCCGCGCTGCGGGCCGGCAGCGAGGGGCTGTCGAGCTCACCCGTTCGCCTCTTCACCATCGCCTACGGCCACGACGCCGACAAGGACACCCTCAAGCGCATGGCCGACGCCACCAACGCCGCCGCCTACGACGCGTCCGACCCCCAGACCATCGCCAAGGTCTTCACCGCCGTCGTCAGCAACTTCTGATCATCGCCTCAGGTGGTGGCCTCGACAACATCGGTAGCCGGCGGGTGGAAGGGCCCGAACTCGAACGCCGACAGGTAGGGCTCGGGGTCGACGCTCCACTCGAACCCGCGGATCTGGTTGTGGCTGCGGCGGCCACTGAGCGCACGCGCCAGCTCGAAGACGGGCGCCCGCAGCGAGCCGGGGGCGTCGTCGTTGCCCCATGACTGACCCTTGGTCGTGGTGACCCGCAGCGGCGCGTAGCCGCCCTCAGCGAGCAGGGCGACGAAGATGGGCGCGACCCAGCGCAGGCCGATGCCGACCGCGTCACTGTCCTGGGCGCCGAACTGACGCAACGCGCCGCGCACGTCGTGCTCGTGGCTGACGACGTCGAACACGGCCTGCTCACCGGCCGCGCCGAACTGGTCGAGCACGGCCTCGAAGGCGGGCGCCTTCTCGTTCCATTCCTCGAGGACGGCTCCGATCGGACGGTCGGCCCGGGTCTTGACCTGCTCGGCCGTCCACGGGTCGGACCCGACGCCGTCGAGACGACCGGCGAGCACGTCGTCGACCACGCCGGCCATGTGGGCGGCCACGTCCTTCACCGTCCACTCGGGGCACGCGGGCACGCGAACTGTCGGATCGGCGTCACGGAGCAGCGCGGTCATGCGCTCACGTGTCCCCGCGTAGGCGTCGCTCACCTCACCCATTGTCAGCGACCGACCCTGCCGTCGAGGAGCTCGCGAGTGATGTCCATGTGTCCCACATGCCGCGCAGTCTCCTCGATGAGATGGTTGACGATCCACCGCAGCGTCGTGGGCCGGATCCCGGGGTCGGACGGCAGGTCGAACGAGTCGGCGCCATCCAGGACAGCGTCGGTGGCGGCCGTCTCCGCTCGATAGAACGCGATCACTTCGTCGACGGACCAGCTGTCTGGGAACTCGAACATGCGCTGTCGCCACGACATGTCCATACGCTCACCGGCGAACACCGCCCGCAGCCACAAGCGCTCGGCGTAGCCCAGGTGCACGACGATGACGCCGAGGGAGTTGGCCGTCGGCGCGGGTTGCCATCGCAGCTGGTCGTCATCGAGGTCGTCGAGCTTGAAGATCGCACTCTCGCGCAGGTGCACGAGCCAGGCACGCGCCATCGCCATCTCGTCCGCGGGCGTGCCCTCGTCCGGCCTCGCTACGCGCAGCTCGGGCGGTCTCTCCGGCACGCCCGAACAATACGGCCGTCAGTCGTTCTCGAGGACCTTGTCGGCCTTGCGGTTGATGCGGTCGAACTCGTCCTTGGTGAGGTTGCCGTCCTTGCGCTGCTTGCGCGACAGGCGCTTGGCACTGATGGCGTGGCCGCGGTCCGGTATCGGGTAGTTCCCCGTCTCCTTGCGTGCTTCTTCGGTGCGGGCCTTCTCGGGAAGCCCGAACTTGCGGGCCGGCAGCTTGGCCCGCTTCTGCGGTGTGAGCTTTGCCATGACAGATACGTACCCGCCAACCATTCTCGGCAAGCAAACGGTCGCCTAGCGACCGTTTGCTTGCCGAGAACCGCGAGGGGTCACCGCCGCGTAGCGTGATGCACGTGCTGGAGCGCCTGCCGGAGAACGTGCGGACCCCCGCGGTCGCCCGCGCGGTGGTGTCGCCGTCGGCCGTGCTACTGGCGGGTGCGGGCGCGGCGGCGGCGATCCTCGGCGGTCTGCCGCTGGCAGCCGCAGCGGGGGTGGGCGCCCTGGCGTGGGCGGCACGGGTGGCGTTCGCCGTGCCCCGCCGCAAGCCGGGCGAGCGCATCGACGCCTTCCGCGTCGGCGAGCCCTGGCGCAAGTACGTGCTCGACGCCCAGCAGGCCAAGGCCCGGTTCGACCGCACCACCAAGCGCATGCGCGGTGGGCCGTTGCAAGAACGGCTCCAGGGCATCGGGGCGCGCCTCGACGACGGCGTCAAGGAGTGTTGGCGCATCGCTCAGCAGGGCGACCAGCTGGTCGGCGCCTTCCGCCAGCTCGACGTGCGCAACACCCAGCGGGAGCTGGCCGACCTCCAGCAGGACCTGTTGGCCGCACGCGGGGACGCGGACCGCAGCAAGTCGCTCCACCGGGCCATCGCGGCGGTGGAGGCCCAGCTCGCCTCGGCCGAGCGCATCCGGGACGTGGCCGACGACGCCTCGGACCGCCTCAAGGTGATCAACGCCCAGCTCGACGAGGCGGTGGCCCGGGCGGTCGAGCTGTCCGTCGGCGGCCATGACGTGGGCGACCTGCGCCCCCTCACCGACGACGTGGACAACCTCGTGAACGAGCTGGAGGCGCTGCGCCAGGGCATGGAGGAGACCGGTGACGCGGCACAGGGGATGACCGCGTAGGCTCGCCCTCATGGTCAAGCTCTTGCGGCGCATCGGCCGCTACATCACGGCGGCGCTGACAGGGAAGTTCAACGAGGTCGCCGATCCGAAGGTCCAGCTCGAGCAGGCGATCCTGGAGGCCCAGGAGCAGCACCGGCGGCTGAAGGAACAGGCGGCGAACGTCATCGCCAACCAGAAGCAGACCGAGATGCGCCTGAACCGGGCGATGGAGGAGCTGGAGAAGGTCAACTCTTCGGCCCGCCAGGCCGTGCTCATGGCCGACGAGGCCACCAAGAAGGGCGACGAGGCGAAGGCCACGGAATACACACGCGCCGCTGAAGCCTTCGCCAACCGCCTCATCGCGTCGGAGAAGGAGGTCGAGGGGCTCAAGCAGCTGGCCATGCAGACCACCCAGGCCTCGGACCAGGCCAAGGCGGCCGTCGCCCAGAACTCGAGCGTCCTGCAGAAGAAGCTGGCCGAGCGTCAGAAGCTGTTGAGCCAGCTCGACCAGGCCAAGATGCAGGAGCAGATGAACAAGGCCATGGCCAGCCTCTCCGAGAC
>JBEEFQ010000194.1:0-8638 GCA_041166245.1 Actinomycetota bacterium
TTCATTGGGTGCACTTGGGGTGCCTCTACGGATACAAGTGCACCCAACGGGTTCAGGAACTGAAGTCCTCGGGCCGAACACCCTCGATGAACTCCTTGAACTGGGTGACGAGCTCGTCAGGGGTGCCGTCGTCGTCCTCGTCGTCGGGCGGGATGATCACGCCCTCGGCGTCGAGCAGGGCGTCGTCCGCGTAGATCGGGGTGCCGGTTCGGGCGGCCAGGGCCATGGCGTCGGAGGGCCGGCTCGAGACCGTCACCGTCTTGTCGCCCTGGCGCAGGTGGATCTCGGCGTAGAAGGTGCCCTCGCGAAGGTCCGTGATCACGACTCGCTCCACGACCAGCCCCGCGGCGTTCAGCAGGTCGCGCATGAGGTCGTGCGTCATGGGTCGCGGACGCTGCACACCTTGTAGAGCCTCTGCGATGGCGCTGGCCTCGAACGGGCCGATGAAGATGGGCAGGGTGCGGTGGGCGCCCTCGGTCTCCTGCAGCAGGACGACCGGCGTGTTGGTGGGGAGCTCGACCCGTACCGCCGCCAGGTGCATCTCCACCATGCGAGCCACCCTACCCCGCGAACAACTCCGCAACATGCGCGTCGGGGTCGACTTGGAGGGCCTCCAGGTCGCCCGCGACGATGCGGTTCAGGTTGCGGTAACGCTCGGCGAAGTCCAGCCCATAGCCGAGGACGAACTCGTCGGGGATCTCGAATCCGACGAACCGCACGGGCGGCGGAACGATGCGCCGCGCTGTCTTGTCGAGCAGCGCGCACACCTCGAGCGACGCCGGTTGGCGGCGCCGCAGCACGCTCAGGATGTAGGTGAGGGTGAGGCCGGTGTCGACGATGTCCTCGACCAGCAGTGTCGGCCTGGCGTGGATGTCGATGTCGAGGTCCTTGACGATGCGGACCCGTCCCGTGCCCTCGCCGTAGGAGGAGATTGCGAGGAAGTCGACCTCGACAGGGACGGTGACGGCGCGCACCAGGTCGGCGAAGAACAGCACGCTGCCCTTGAGGACGCCGATGAGCACGACGCCGTCCGGGTAGGCGGCGGAGATCTCCGCGCCGAGGGCGGCGACACGCGCCTGCAGATCGGCGGCGGAGATCAGCTCCCGCGCCGGCACCGGGCTCAGAGGCCGGTGGTGTACTGGCGCAGCGCTTCTCGGAGCATCGCCACGCGCAGCTGGCCGCCGAGCTGGCCCAGCTGGCTCAACGTGTCGAGGGCCTGGCGGCGGGCATCGGGGTTGCGCTGCTTGAGCATGGGCATGACGATCTGCTCGAAGAAGCCCGCCTCACGCTCGGCTGAGGTCTTGTAGATGCGCAAGTGGCGGGCTTCGACGCCGAAACGCAGGAACCCGGCCGCCACCTTGGCCACGTGGAGAGCGTGTTCGTCGTAGTACGTCGAGCCCGCGACCTTGCGCCCTGCGACCAAGCCGTACTTCTCCAGCTCAGCCAGGCGTTCGAGGGTGAGATCAGATGCCTCGGCCAGCTCCTCGAGGGTGTAATTGGCCGCCTGGTCACCAGCCGCAGCCGGCGCCGGCGCGGACGGCGGCGGCGCCGTCGGCCGCTCTGACCGGGGCGGGGGCACGGTGGCGGGACGGGGCGGAGGTGTGGACGGCTTGGGGGGAGGCGGGGGCGGCTGACGGGCCTCGTCTCGCCGCTCGGGACCGGGCTGGGGCTTGGCTTCGGGACGGTTGTCGGCGCGATTCGCAGGCCGACCCTCGGGCCGATGGGCCGGACGGTTCTCCGGCCGGTTCTCGGTGCGGTCGGGCCGCTGTGGCGGGCGCCCCTCGGACCTCGGCGGCGGGGACGGCATCGGCTCGGGCGGCTCGTCGTCGGGCTCGCCCGACACGTCGACACCCAGGCGTCCCTTGATGACCTTCAGGGGCAGGAAGTTCTCGCGCTGCTGCTGCAGGATCCAACGCAGCCGTTCGACGTCGCCCTCGTAGAACTTGCGGTAGCCCGACGGCGTGCGCTCGGGGTCGAGCAGGCCTTGGCTCTCCAGGAACCGGATCTTGGAGATGGTGATGTCGGGGAACTCCTCCTTGAGGAGGGAGAGCACTTCCCCGATGGACAGATAGGCGCGGTCGGCCACTACGCCCCGTCGCCGGCGCCGGTGAGGAAGACGAGCTTGAACTTGCCGATCTGCACCTCGTCACCGTTGGCGAGCCGGTCCTCGTCGATGCGCTCGCGATTGAGGTAGGTGCCGTTGAGCGAACCGACGTCGCGCACCACGTAGCCCGCGTCACCGCGCTGGAACTCGGCGTGGCGCCGCGACACGGTGATGTCGTCCAGGAAGATGTCGCTCTCGGGGTGGCGGCCGGCGCGTGTCACGTCGGCGTCGAGCATGAACTTCGAGCCGGCGTTGGGCCCTCGCTTGACGACCAGCATCCCCACGCCGTCAGGGAGGCCTTCGAGCCCGACGGTGATCTCGTCCTCGCCCACCTCACCAGTCGCGTCGACGGGAACGAGCGTGATGGTGGCGTCGTCGCCGCCGTGCTCCAGAGGAGCGCCGCAGGACGAGCAGAAGTTCGAGGCAGGCGGGTTGCGGTGCCCACAGTTGTTGCAGAACACGGCGGAGAGGCTATCGGGCCACTAGTCGGCGATGAGCTTCCGGTAGGCCGCGGCGTCCAGCAGGCCCTCGAACGCGCCCACGTCGGTGGGCTCGATCACGCAGATCCAGCCCTCGCCGTAGGGGTCCTCGTTCAGCTTCTGAGGGGCGTCGGTGAGATCGCCGTTCACCTCGACGACGGTGCCTGCCACCGGGGCGTAGATGTCGGACACGGACTTGGTGGACTCGACCTCGCTGAACGAGCCGCCCGCGTCCACGGCGGTACCAGGCGCCGGGAGCTCGACGAACACGACGTCGCCAAGGGCATCCTGCGCGTAGTCGGTGATGCCGATGCGGACCTTTCCGTCCTCCAGCCGAGCCCATTCGTGGTCGGCGGTGTAGCGGAGCTCGTCGGGCACGTTCATGACCGGGACCCTATCGGCTTCGCCACTCGGAACACGGGGGCCTTGGCGAGGGCTGGGATCTGCAGCGTGTCGCTGCGCTGCACCCCCGCGGAGACCCCGCGAAGAGCGGCCAGCGTGTCGAGTGCGCCGCCCGGGATCTCGAGTCCACCGGCCAGGGTGGAGGCGGGACCGATGGCTGCGACACGGAACGGCGCGACCAGCACCGTGCCATCGAGGGTCACCCGGCCGTCCCGTTCACCGAAGGACGACGTGGCGCCGACCCGCTGGTCGTTGACCGCCACCGCCTCCGCACCGGCGTCCCGCAGCTCCTGCACGATGTCGATGAGGGTGTCGAACCGGACCGTGCCTCGCGGGTCCTCGATGCTGATGGTCAGGCCCGGGCCCGTGACGGCCACCGTCCCGGCGAGCACCTGGAGGTTGCGCATCTGATCCTCGGCCGCGCCGGCCGCGGACGCCTCCTGCTGGGAGGACGTCTGCAGGCTCTGCAGCTGCAGACGCAGGGTGACGATCTCGTCGCGGAGGGCGTCGGCCTCGGTCGACACCGACGCCAGGATCCGGGTCAGGTCGGCCTCGGACTCCGCCTGGAGACGCTGCCGGAAGCGCTCGGTGCCCCGCAGCTGACTCACCAGCAGGAAGCCGACGAGGCCGGTGACGAGGATGACCAGGAGCGGGCCGCCGACCCAGGTGCGGAGGCGTTCGGCCGGTCCGGAGCGGCGGAAGGCGATGGGAGCGGTCACGGTCTCACCCGCCGAAGATGCGGCGCCGGATGGCGGCCACGTTCTGGAAGATGCGCACGCCGAAGACCACGACGATCGCGGTGGAGAGGTCGGCCCCGAGCTGGTCGCCCACCCACACCAGGCCAATGGCGAGCGCGGCGTTGATGAGGAAGGCGATGACGAAGATGCGGTCGTTGAACGTGCGCTCGAGGAAGGCGCGCGTGCCGCCCAGCGACGAGTCGATGGCGGCGATGACAGCCATCACCACGTAGCGCGACATCTCCTGCGGGACGGTCGGCTGCAGGACGATGGCGAGCACAGCTCCGATGAGGAGGCCGAGCAGTGCGAGCATCAGTCGCCACCCTTGGGTACGGGTGACGCGGTGGTGATGCTGACCCGGCCTGCGTAGGCGGGAACGACCACGTCGTCGACGCGCCGGGTGGAGAAGCCCAGCCCGAAGAGCCCGGTCCAGCGCCGGAACCGCGACGCGATCTCGGCGCCGTCGAACTGGCGCTGGTCGGCACCGATGGCGGTGACCACGTACGGCGGAGAGATCGGACGGAAGTTGACGACGATCGTGTCGCCGGCGGCGCGGATGGGAGTGGTCACGACGACGCGGTTGCCGTTGATGGCCACCGCCTCGGCTCCGGCGCCGAAGAGCCCGTTCACGACGAGCTGCAGGTCGGCGTCGTGGATCCGGTAGGCGCCCGCCTCGTCCGGACTCGGGGGCGAGCGGTCGGAGTCGTCCAGCTTGACCTCGAGGCCGGGACCGTGGAGGGCGGTCGTGCCCGCCGTGCCCGCCAGCTCGGCCAGGGCGCGGTTGGCATCGGCGCCGAGCTCGCTCCGCCGGGCCGCCGTCCGCTCGGCCGCCCCGACCTGGGAGCGCAGCTTGCGCACCTCAGTGTCGAAGGCGTCGACCTGCTCACGGCGGGTCTCGATGAGGTCGATGAGCTCGGCCTTCCGAGGCGCCTCCGCTCGCTTGGTCGTGCGCGCCGAAGAGACCGCCGTCAGCAGCAGAAAGCCAGTGACGGCGAGCACGCCGAGCAGCCCCAACGACACTCTGCGACCCACACGTACAACCTACGAGACAGCGCGCACCGGCTAGGGGCACTCCGGCAACTTGTCACGGATCTTCAACGGTCCAGCAGGAGCCCGCGATGGGGCACAAAGCCGAACGCACTATTGGAGCCGAATCCGTGGGGCCCCCACGAGGCGGACGGCGAAGTACTTGGGTACCGCCGGGAGTCATGCCTCGCCCGAAGGCACAGCAGAACCGCAAGTACTTCGCCGTCCGTCTCGATCGCACTCCAGCGAGCGAAGCTTGCGAGCGAGCGAATGTGATCGCGCCGAATCGGCAGCCGCAGCGCTGCGGGGCGCCCTGGCGCCCCTCAGCGCAAGAGCTGACGAATTCGGCGCGCGTATTCCTGGGCGAGGGCGCGGGCTTCGCCGTCGGAGGCGGCCTCGGCCCAGACGTGGGTGAGGGGCTCCTCGGGATCGGGGAGCACCAGGGCCCAGCCCTCGTCGTGGAGGACCTTGACGCCGTCGACGAGCACCAGCTCTCGGTCGCCCGTGCGCTCCACGAGCGTGCGCATTACCGCTCCCTTCTGCTCCCAGGGCGTGACCACGCTCTCATGGGCGATGGCGAAACGGGGCAGGCCGTCGACCACCTTGGAGAGGCGGACCCCCGTGCCGGCCAGCAAGGCGAGGAGGTTCACGAGGGTGGCGGGCGCGTCGTAGGCGGGGAGGAACTTGGGGAAGATGTAGCCGCCTTCCTGGCTGGCGGCGAAGGCCACCCCCGCGCTCGAGGCCACCTCCATGAGGTGCGGCGTCGACAGCTTGGTCCAGACGATCTCCGCCCCCGCCTCCGCGCAGATCTGCTCAGCCACGCGGCTCACCGACACGGGGAGCGCCACGCGAGGGTGGTCGAGGGACTGCACGACGAGCGTGAGAAGCGAGAACAGGCCCTGGTCGTTGGAGAGCACGCGGCCCTCGTCGTCGACGAGGGTGATGTGCTCGCCGTCGGGATGGATGACGGCGCCCAGGTGCGACCCCGACGCCCGCACCAGCTCGCCCACGCGGGTGCCGCTGGCGGCTGGGTCGAAGGTGACAGCGCCCGCGGTCGCGGCGTACGGGTTCACGACGAGGAACTCCGCACCGAGCTTGGCCAGCACGTTGGGCATGACGAAGCTGGTCGAGCCGTACGCGTAGTCCAAGACGACCTTGAACCCGGCACCGCCGATGGCCTCGGTGTCCACGGTGCTCATCAGGGCCGCGGTGTAGTTCTCCAGCGCGCGTGGCGCGAACCCGATGTCGCCCATGTCCGCTGCGCTGGCCCGCCGGTACTCCTCGCGGTAGTACAGCCGCTCGATCTTGCGCTGGACGGTCTCATCGATGTCGAGGCCGTCGGCGTCGAAGAACCGCAGGGTCACGCTCTGGGGGTCGTTTGTGGCCAGGCGCACGGTGATCCCGCCCTGGCCCTGGGCCGAGCGAGTCTGGAAACGGGTGACCGGCACGCTGGCCAGCTCGAGGTCGTCGACATTGACCCCCGACGCGTTGAGGCCGGCCATCATCGCCCGCTTGAGGGTGCGGGCCGCCCTGCTCGAGTCGCGCGAGGTGATGACCGTCGACCCCTTCTTGAGGGTCGTGCCGTAGGCCATGGCCACCTTGACGGCCAGCTCGGGAGTGATGTCCACATTCGCAAGACCAGTGACACCGGTGCGCCCGAAGAGGTGCCGCGCGCCCCGCGACTCCCACACGATCGAGGAGTTGATGATGGCGCCGGGCTCGACCGTCTTGAACGGGTAGACCTTGACGCCCGGGTTGATGACGGCGTGCTCCCCCACCAGGCACTCGTCGCCGAGGACCACGCCCTCCTCGCAGCGGGCGCCATGGCGCAAGTCGCTCGACCGGCCGACGACGCAGCCCCGCAGCCGGACGGCGGAACCGAGGTAGGCATTGTCGTGGATGACGGCCCGCTCGAGAAACGCCTCGGAGCCGACTCGTACGTTGTCACCCAGCACGGTGTAGGCCCGGATCTCGGCGTTGGCGTCGATGCGGGTGTAGTCGCCGATGATGGCCGGCCCGGTGATCTTGGCCGAGGGGTGGATCTCCGCCCCCTCGCCCACCCAGACGCCCTCGCTGACCTGGAAACCGGGCACGTCGGCGTCCATCTTGCCGTCCAGCACGTCCTGATGGGACTTGGTGTAGGCCTCGAGGGTGCCCACGTCCTCCCAATAGCCCTCGGCGATGTAGCCGAAGAGCGGCTTGCCCGCCTCGAGCAGCGTGGGGAAGACGTCGCTGGAGAAGTCGACGGACCGACCGTCGGGGATGTGCTCGAAGATGTCGGGCTCGAGGACGTAGACGCCGGTGTTGATGGTGTCGCTGAAGACCTGGCCCCAGGTCGGCTTCTCGAGGAAGCGCTCGATGGAGCCGTCGGGGCGGGTGATGACGATGCCGAACTCGAGGGGGTTCTCCATCGACTTCAGGGCGATGGTGGCCATCGCCTTCTTCTCGTCGTGGAAGTCGACCACCGCCGAGAGGTCGAGGTCGGTGAGAACGTCGCCCGAGATGACGAGGAAGCGCTCGTCGAGCTCGTCCATGGCGTTGCGAACCGAGCCGGCGGTGCCCAGGGGGCTCTCCTCGGTGGCGTAGACCATGCGGACGCCGAACTCGGACCCGTCCCCGAAGTAGGTGCGGATGACGTTGGGGAGGAATGCGACGGTGACGACGATCTCCTCGAAGCCGTGCTGCTTGAGGAGGCGGACGATGCGCTCCATCATCGGCTGGTTGACCAGCGGGAGCATGGGCTTGGGCATGTTCGACGTCAGGGGGCGCAGGCGGGTGCCCTCACCGCCGGCCATGATCACCGCCTTCACGGAACTGGCACCTCCCGTTGCGCCCGGCCCTCGGCGAGGGCCTGGCGGGCGAGCGGCACGTAGGTGGCCGCCGCGTAGTAGCTGAGCACGAGCCCGGGGATGGCGCAGAACCACGCCGCGGCCCGGGCCGCGTCGTCCACACTCGTGCCGGCGTGGGAGAGGAGGAAGAACGGATAGGCGAACATGAGGGCGAAGGTTCCTGCCTTGCCTACCCACTGCACGTCGATTCGACGCGCGCCCATGGCCGCCAGCAGCAGCACGGCGGCCGAAACGAGCACCTCACGCACCAGGGTGAGCACACCGACCCACACCGGCACGGCGCCGTCGACCATCAGGGCGATGACGCCCACGGCCAACATGATGCGGTCGGCTGTGGGATCGAGGACCTTGCCCAGGTTGGAGATCTGGTCGAAGTGCCGTGCGATGTAGCCGTCCACCCAGTCGGTGGCACCCAGCGCGGCCAGGAGCCAGGCCGCCTCGAGCTTGTCCTCCTGCCCGAAGAGGAGCCAGAGGAAGAGCGGCACGCAGGCCAGGCGCACAACCGAGATCACGTTCGGGATCGTGACGATCCTGTCCTCGCCGGCGCGCACAGGTCGAGTGTATGACGCGGGTGGTTCTGCTCCGAGGTGGAAGGGTAAGGGAATCGCCATGGATGCCATCACCCTTCCCAAGGCCGATCACAAGACGGTCAGCGCGCTGTTCAAGAAGTTCGACAAGCTGGGCGACAGAGCCGAGAAGAGCAAGCGGGAGATCGTCGACACGATCATCGAGGAGCTCTCCATCCACGCTGCGATCGAGGAGCAGCTCTTCTACCCGGCGGCCCTCGAGTGCGCGCCCGACACCAAGGACCACGTCCTCGAGAGCCTCGAGGAGCACCACATCGTCAAGTGGGTGCTCTCCGAGCTGGACGAGATGGATCCCACCGACGAGCGATTCGACGCCAAGGTCACCGTCCTCAAGGAGAACGTGGAGCACCACGTCGAAGAGGAGGAGCAGGACTGGTTCCCGATGGTCCGCGAGGCCATGGGACGCAAGGCCCTCCAGGAGCTGGGCGCGGCGATGGAGAAGGCCAAGAAGACG
>JBEEFQ010000195.1:0-13547 GCA_041166245.1 Actinomycetota bacterium
AGCCGCAAGAACACCGACCAGCTGCGCGATCTCGTGCGCAAGGAGATCCGCGAGCAGCTTGCCTCCATCGGTCTCGCGACCAAGGACGACATCGCTCGCCTCGAGCGCAAGCTCTCGGGCGCGGGCGGAGCGAAGAAGGCGGCGCCTGCGAAGAAGGCGTCACCGGCCAAGAAGGCGGCGAAGGCCGCCAAGAGCTGAGCGGGCGGCGGCGGCTCGACGCCGAACTGGTCCGTCGCGGCCTGGCCGGCAGCCGCCAGCAAGCCCAGGCGCTTGTCGCGGCCGGCTCGGTCACGGTCGCCGGCGCGCCGGCGCGCAAGGCGGGCAGGCTCGTCGCCAGCGACGAGCCCATCGTCGTCATCGGACCGCCGCCGCGCTTCGTGAGTCGTGGCGGCGCGAAGCTCGACGCCGCCCTCGACCGCTTTGCCGTCACGGTCGAGGGACGTCGGGCCCTCGACGCCGGCGCGTCGACCGGCGGGTTCACCGACTGCCTGCTCCAGCGGGGAGCGGCCGAGGTGACGGGCGTCGACGTCGGCTACGGCCAGCTCCACGAGCGCCTCAGATCCGACCGCCGGGTGCGGTCGGTGGAGCGGACGAACATCCGTCACGTGACGCCGGCAGACGTGGGCGGACCCTTCCCGCTCGTGGTCGCCGATCTCTCCTTCATCTCGCTGCGCACGGTGCTCCCCGCCCTCGTGGCGCTGACCGAGCCGGGCGGGGATCTGGTCCTTCTCGTGAAGCCCCAGTTCGAAGCCGGACGTGCTGAGGCGGCCCGCGGCAAGGGCGTCGTCACCGACCCGGTGGTGTGGCGGCGGGTGCTCGGAGAGGTCCGAGACGCCATTTCCACCCAGCCAGCCGCGATGATGGATGCCATGGTGTCGCCCCTGCAGGGGGCCGACGGCAACGTCGAGTTCCTGGTCCACGCCCGCGCCGGGGCGGAGCCTTCGGGTGTCGGACCTGACCTCGACGCCGTCGTGGCCTCGGCAACGGGGGACGACTGATGGCCACAGTCGTGCTGGTGCCCCACCGCGAGCGGGCCCCCGAGCTCGCCGTCGAGGCGGTCGCATGGCTCACTGCCCGCGACCACAAGGTCCGCATCCCCCAAGCCGATGCCGCGGTCGTCGGTCTCGCTGACTTCGGGCATGCCGACGACGGCATCGGCGCCGGGGCCGACCTCTGCGTGAGTCTGGGTGGAGACGGCACAATGCTGCGGGCCGTCAGCCTCGTCTGCGGCGACGGCGTGCCGGTGCTCGGGGTCAACGTCGGCCACCTCGGCTACCTCACCGAGGTCGAGCCGGGGGAGCTCACGTCATCGCTCGAGCGCTTCTTCGGTGGCGACTACGGCATCGAGTCACGCATGACGCTCGACGTGGAGCTGGCTCCGAGCGGGCGGGTCGTCACCGCACTCAACGAAGCAGTGGTGGAGAAGACGGTGGCGGGTCACACCATCCGCCTGGCTGCCGCACTCGACGGCCGCCCCTTCATCACCTACGCAGCCGACGGCCTCATCGTCGCGACTCCCACCGGCTCGACGGCGTACAACCTGTCGGCGCGCGGCCCCATCGTCTCCCCGTTCCACCGGGCGATCATCGTGACGCCGTCGTCGGCCCACATGCTCTTCGACCGGTCACTCGTCCTCGACAGCGCGGAGACGATCCGGCTCGAGGTCATCGACGACCGCGCCGCCCATCTGGTGATCGACGGTCGCAGCGAGGGTCCGCTCGAACAAGGTCACGCCATCGTCTGTCGCGAGGGTCGCGCCGACGCCCGCCTGGTGACGTTCGGGAAGCGCGACTTCCACCGCATCCTCAAGACCAAGTTCGGGTTGGCGGACCGCTGATGCTCGTCGAGCTCTCCGTTCGCCAGCTCGGCGTGATCGACGAGCTGGCCCTGCGCTTCGGACCTGGGATGACAGCGCTCACGGGTGAGACGGGCGCGGGCAAGACCCTCGTGGTCGAAGCGCTCGAGCTGGTGCTTGGCGGCCGCGCCGACGGGCTGCTCGTGCGGCCGGGTGCGGACGAGGCGTGGGTGGAGGCCCGCTTCGACCACGGTGACGACGAGCACATCCTGGCGCGGGCCGTCCCCAGTACCGGTCGGTCGCGCGCCTACGTCGACGGGCGCATGGCACCCGCCGGCGCGCTGGCGGAGACGGGTGCCGCGCTCGTGGACCTCCACGGTCAGCACGCCCACCAGTCTCTGCTCTCGGCGGCCGTCCAGCGGGCCGCACTCGACCACTTCGCCGCGGTCGATCTCGAGCCCATGACCGAGGCCCGCCGTGCCCGCCGTGCCGTCGACGAGGCACTGGCCGAGCTCGGTGGCGACGCCCGAGCCCGTGCCCGCGAGATCGACCTGCTGCGCTATCAGGTCACGGAGCTCGCCGATGCTGGGCTGGAGGACCCCGACGAGGAAGCGGTCCTCGCGGCCGAGGAGGAGACGCTGGCCGACGCCACCGCCCACCGCGAGGCGGCCGCGGCCGCGGTGCACGTGCTGGCGGGCGAGGAGGGCGCCGAGGAGGCCGTGGGCGCCGCGGTGGCGGCGCTCTCGGGCCGGCCGCCCTTCGCCGAGGTCGAGGCACGCCTGCGGGCGGCGGCCGCCGAGCTCAGCGAGGCGGCATCTGACCTCCGGTCCGCCGGTGAGGCGTTGGAGGACGACCCCGAGCGGCTGGAAGCGCTGGGGGCCCGTCGCCAGCTGCTGGCCGATCTGCGGCGCAAGTACGGAGCCACGCTGGCCGACGTGATCGCGTTTCGCGACGAGGCCCAGGCTCGGCTGCACGAGCTCGAGAGCCACGACGAGCGGGCTGCGGCTCTCGAGCGCGAACGGGCCGACCGAGACGCCGAGGTCGGGGCGGCCGAGGCCGCAGTGGGAGCGGCACGCAGGAGCGCGGCGCCGCGCCTGGCCGCGGCGGTGGTCGGCCATCTGCAGGCGCTGGCCATGCCGCGTGCTCGCTTCGAGGTGCACGTGGGCACCGACGATCCCGGCGACGACGTGGCGTTCCTGCTCGGCGCCAACCCCGGCGAACCCGCGCTGCCGCTGGCGAAGGTGGCGTCGGGCGGCGAGCTGGCGCGCACCATGCTCGCGGCCCGCTTGGTGCTCACGGACGCGCCGGGCACGCTTGTCTTCGACGAGGTCGACGCCGGCGTCGGCGGCGAGGCTGCGGTCGCGGTCGGTCGGGCCCTGGCTGACCTGGCTGCCGAGCACCAGGTCGTCGTCGTCACTCATCTGCCTCAGGTCGCCGCCTTCGCCGACCATCAGGTTGCGGTGACCAAGCACGAGCAGGACGGGCGAACGGTGACGCGCGCCGAGCTGCTGGACGACGCGGGGCGGGTCGTCGAGCTGTCTCGAATGTTGTCGGGACAGCCGGACAGCGCAACCGCGCGCGGGCACGCCGAGGAGTTGCTGGCATCGGCGCGGGAGCGTCAGGCCTGATGGCGACGACGCGGAAGGGAGCCGAGGTCGCCATCGCCGCCGGACCGGCGCGGGTCGACCGCCGCACCAAGAACCTCATCCCGCGCCTGCAGCCCGGCGACATCGCCGTCATCGACCACGAGGACCTCGACCGGGTGGCGGCCGAGGGTCTGGTCGAGGCGAGGGCGGGAGCGGTCATCAACGCGGCCGCGTCGATCTCGGGCCGCTACCCCAACGTGGGGCCGCTGCTCGTAGCCGCGGCGGGGATCCCGCTCGTGGACGGCGTCGGGGCCGACGTGATGGACGCCGTGCGCGAGGGCCAGCCCCTGCGCGTGGACGGCTCCGAGGTCTATGCCGGGTCGCACCTCATCGCCAAGGGGAACCGCCAGACCCTGCAGTCGCTGGAGGAGCAGTACGAGAGCGCCAAGTCGACCCTCGGTATCGAGCTCGAGCGCTTCGCGGAGAACACGCTCGAATTCATGCGGCGGGAGCGCCACGTATGGCTCGACACTCCTGACTTCCCCGACCTGGGCGTGGACTTTCGTGGCCGACATGCGCTCGTCGTCGCGCGTGGGCCCGACTACAAGTCCGATCTCGCCCACCTTCGAAGCTATGTACGCGAGATCCGTCCGGTGCTCGTCGCCGTGGACGGTGGTGCCGACGCGCTGCTCGATTCCGGGCTCCAGCCCGACCTCATCGTGGGGGACATGGACTCGGTCAGCGAGCGGGCCCTCGCCACCGGCGCACAGCTCGTGGTGCACGCCTTCGCCGGAGGACAGGCACCCGGCGCTGCTCGCCTCGAGGAGCTGGGGCTGGACTACCTCGCAGTCGAGGCGACGGGCACCAGCGAGGACCTGGCCATGCTCCTTGCGTACGAGAAGGGGTGCGAGCTCATCGTCGTCGTGGGCAGCCACGCCTCGATGGTCGACTTCCTCGACAAGGGAAGACCCGGCATGGCGTCTACATTCCTCACCCGCCTGCGGGTGGGCCCCATCCTCGTGGATGCCAAGGGTGTGAACCGGCTCTACGAAGGTCGCATCCGCAAGCGTGACATGACGTTCTTCCTCCTCTCCGCCATGGTCTGCATGGTCCTGGTGACCCTGCTCATCGTGCCCCAGGTGTTCCTCGACAGCTTCTGGCTGTTCGTGCGCGACACGTGGCGGAGCGTCACCCGTTAGCGACTCCCATGATCTCGTTCCGCTTCCACATCGTCTCGCTCACCGCCGTCTTCCTGTCCCTTGCCATCGGTATCGGCATCGGCGCCGCCGTCGTGGACCGCCAGACCGTCGACTTCCTCGAGGGCAGGCTCGACACCGTCGAGCGCCGGGCCAACGCCACTGCCACTGAGAACGACCAGCTGCGCAATGACGTCAGCGGATGGCGCCAGTTCGGGGACCAGGGCGCGACGGCGTTCGTACGCGGTCAGTTGGAGGCGCCCGTCATCGTGGTCGGCGTGCAGGGCGTGGACCGCAAACCGGTCGACGCCTTCCGTCAGCTCCTCGTCGCGTCCGGGGCGCGCCTGCAGGGAACGGTCTGGTTCACCTCCAAGCTCGAGCTCTCCAACCCCGACGACGTGCGCGCCCTGCAGGCCATTCTCGGCTTGCCCACGGCGAGGCCTGACCTGCTGCGGCGGGCCACGGCCACCCGGCTCGCCGAGGGCTGGCTCCCGGGTGGCGCGCCGACCATCCTGCCTGCCCTCAGGGACACCGGTTTCGTCGAGTTCGAGCCGCCGTCGGGTGAGCCGGTGGATCTCACCACCGTGACGCCCGAGGGCACGCTGACCGTTGTCGTGTCCGGACCCGATGCGGACGTGCCCAACGCCGAGGTGGCCCAGCCGTTCCTCACCGGCTTGGTGCAGCGGGCCGCCAGCACGGTGCTGGTCGCCGAGGCGGGGCGGGATGCAACCGCCGACAATCCCGCCCGGCGCGCCGTCTTCCTGCGCCCGATCCTCGCGGATGAGGCGGTGGCCAACCGGCTCTCGACCGTCGACAACCTCGAGGAGGTGCGAGGCCGCGTGGCCGCGGTGCTCGCCATCGTGGGGCTGTTCGAGGGCAAGACCGGCCACTACGGCACGGGCTCGGGCGCCCAGCGACTGGTACCCGAGGTTGGTCCGTGATCGGTCGATGACGGACGCCGCGGCCGCCGCCGTGCGGCCCGAGCCCGGCGTGTTGCGGTCGGCGGCCACCATCTCGGCCTGGAACACCGTCTCGCGCGCGACCGGGTTCGTGCGGGTGCTCGTCGTCGGCGCCGCCCTCGGCACGACCTTCGTCGGCAACACCTACCAATCGTCCAACCTCGTCTCGAACCTGTTGTTCGAGCTGCTGGCGGCCGGCCTCCTATCGGCGCCCCTCGTCCCCGCGTTCGTTGCCCTCATCGACAAGGGCCAGCGCGACGAGGCGGTGCGCCTGGCGGGGAGCCTGCTCGGGCTGGCGCTGGTCGGGCTCGGTGCCGTCGTCGCGCTTGGGATGCTGACCGCGCCACTGATCATGCGCCTCCTGACGGTGACGGTGCACGACGCATCTGTGCGCGACCAGGAGATTCGCCTCGGCGTGTTCTTCCTGTGGTTCTTCCTGCCGCAGGTGCTCCTGTACGCGGGGTTGGCGGTGTCGTCGGCGCTCCTGAATGCGGATCGGGCCTTCGCGGCCGGGGCCATCGCGCCGGTCGCCAACAACCTGGTGGTGACGGCGACCATGGTCGCCTTCATTGCCATGGTCGGGTCAGGCGAGGTGCGCCTCGACCTGTCACTCGGCCAACGTCTGGTCCTCGCGGTGGGTACCACCGTTGGCGTGCTGGCCATGGCCGCCATCCCCGTCATCAACGCCCGCCGCCGGGGCATGCGTCTGCGTCCGCGTTGGGAGCCGCGCGATCCCCGACTGCGGGAGATCGGCCGCGTGGGGATGTGGGGTGGCGTGCTGTTGGCCGCCGTCCAAGTGCTCATCGGCGTGACGCTGGTGCTGGCCAACCAGGTGCGGGGTGGCGTGGTCGCCTACCAGATCGCCTTCACGTGCTTCCTGCTGCCCGTGGCGCTCGTCGCCCACCCGGTGTTCACCGCGCTGTACCCGCGGTTCGCCGCGGCCGCGCACGGCGCGCGCTGGGCCGACTTCGGCGCCGATGTCTCCGACGGATTGCGGCGCATCCTGTTCCTCGTGCTCCCGGCGACGGCCGCTCTCGTGGTGATCGGCGGGCCCGCCCTCCGGCTGGTGGAGGTGGGCGAGCTCGACGCGACCGGCGTGCATCTCGTGGGCCGGGTTCTGGCCGCGTACGCCCTCGGCCTCGCTGGCTACAGCTGCTTCCTCCTGCTGGCCCGAGCATGGACGGCAGCTGGTGACGCCCGCCTCCCAGCGCTCATCGCCATCGGTGCCGCGGCCGCCGGCGCCGCGCTCATGGGGCTGGGTGCGGCAGCGTCGGATGGGGGCGACCGGGTCGTCGCCCTCGGGCTCGCGCACTCGGCGGCGATGACCGGTGCCGCCTTCGCTCTGACCCTCATGCTCGAGCGGCGGTATGACCTGCGGCTGCCTGTGGGCGCCACGCTGGCCCGGTCCGTCACCACATCGGCAGTCGCTGGCGGCGCAGGTGCACTGGCTGCTGGCGCCGTGGACTCCGGGGGGAAGGCCGGCGCGGCGGCCGCCCTCGCCACCGGGCTCGCCGTCGTCGCCATCCTGAGCGTCGGCCTGCAGTGGCTGCTGCGCGCCCCTGAGCTGCGCGAGGCCGTCGCCGACCTGCGAGGAGCCCGGCGATGACGGTCGTGGCCATCGTGGCCGCCAAGGACCGGGCCGGGACGGTGGGGGAGACGGTCGCCGCCTTGCGGGGCCTGCCCCTGGTCGATCAGGTGCTGGTCGTCGACGACGGGTCGGGCGACGGCACCGCCGAAGCGGCCCACGCCGCCGGCGCCGCCGTGCTCCGGCTGCCCGACAACCGAGGCAAGGGCGCGGCGGTGAGCGCGGGTGTTGCCGCCATCCCCGACGCCGACGTGTACCTCCTTGTCGACGACGACACCGGCGCCACGGCCGCCCTGGCTGAGCGTCTCCTGCCGCCGGTGCTGGCGGGCACGGCCGACATGACAGTTGCCGTGCTTCCGTCGGCCGGCGCCAAGGGCGGGTTCGGCACGGTCGCCGAGGTGGCGCGCCGGGCGATCCAGCGGGCCTCGGGCTTCGAGCCCCGGGCGCCCCTCTCGGGACAGCGGGCCGTGCGCGGACCGTTGTTGCGCTCCCTGCTGCCCCTCGCCGATCGCTTCGGCCTGGAGACCGGCCTCACCATCGATGCGGTGCGGGCGGGGGCCACTGTCACCGAGGTCGAGGTGGCGATGGACCATGCCCATACCGGGCGGTCGCTCGCCGGGTTCCGCCATCGCGCCAACCAGGGCCGCGACGTGCTGCGCGCCGCGTGGTCGCGCCTGACGTCGCCCAGGCAGCGCATCGCGTTGATGGTGGTGGTCAGCGTGCTCGCGCTGGCGGCCGGGCTGGGCTTCGGCGCGTCCTGGGAGCCCCCGAGCGAGCCGCTGGCCGGCCGCTATGACCGGGTGGTGCTGTTCGGGATGCCGCACCTCTCGCTCGACGACATCGATACAGGGCTGACCCCGAACCTGGACGGACTGATCAACCGCGGCTCGCTGGCGGCCATGAGCGTGCGTACGGTGTCGGGCCAGCCATCCACCACCGAGGCCTACGCCACGCTGGGCGCAGGGGCGCGGGTGCGGGCCAATGCCGACGGCGGCTACGCGTTCGACGCCGACGAACAGGTGCAGAACGGCGTCGCGGCTGATCTGGTCGCCCGGCTCACCGGCACGCGTCCGAACGGGAAGGTGGTCGTGGCGGGCGGCCCCGCCGTCGAGCGCCAGAACAAGAGCCTCCACCTCCCGAGCGAGCCGGGAGCCCTCGGGCTCGCGCTCAATCGGGCCAAGCGGGCCGCGGCCGTGGTCGGCAACGCCGACATGCCCGGCATCCTCTCGGTGCGCACGCACCCGATCAGCCGCCCGGTCGGCGGCGGGCTGATGGACACGACGTACGCGGTCGATCGCGGCGACGTCGGCACCGACCTGCTGCGCGCCGATCCGAATGCTCCCTACGGCGTGCGGGCCGACCCGGCGAAGCTGCTCGATGCGGTACGCGCCGCAGTTGCGGACGCGGCCGTGGTCCTCGTCGACTCCGGTGACCTGGACCGGGCCGACGCAATTGAGCCGCAGTCAACCCCGCCGGTGGCGGGCACGGCCCGACGCACCGCCCTTCGGCGCACGGACGCGCTGCTGGGTGACGTCGAGCGGGTCTTGCCGCCCCGCACGCTGCTCATCGCCTTCGCGCCCGTTCCGAGGACCACCGAATGGCAACTGACGCCCGTCGTGGTTGCCGGCGAGGGCGTGCCCCACGGCTACGTCCACTCACCGTCGACCAAGCGCGCTGGCGTGGTCACCATCACCGACCTGGCCCCGACCGTGCTCGACGCCATCGGCGCCCCGGTGGATGACGGGATGGTCGGCCACGCCTTCCGCTACCGAGCCGAGCCGTCCGATATCGGGTTCCTGCGCGGGCTCGACCGGGACACGGTCTATCGAGAGACGGTGTACCGGCCCGTCACCACCGGCTACGTCATAGTGCAGGTGCTGCTCTACCTGTTCGCCATCTTTGTGCTGTCCCGGCGCGAGGGGCCGGGCCTGGCGGGTGGTCCCCTGCGCTTCGTCGTCCTTGCTGCGGCCGCTTTCCCGCTCGCAACATTCGTCGCTCGCGCCATCCCGGGGACCACATCGCTCGGTGGGGCCAGCGTGCTTCTGTTGATCGCCCTGTCGTTGGGGATAGCGGCGTGGGCTCTGCGCTCCCGTCGTCACCCGCTCAGCCCGCTGGGCTGGATCATGGGCGCGACGGCACTCGTGATCGTGCTCGACGTGGCGACGGGCAGTCGTCTCCACACGTCGAGCATCCTGGGGTACAGCCTGCAGAGTGCGGGGCGCTTCCACGGCATTCCCAACACGACGTTCGCGGTGCTCACCGCGTGCACGCTGCTGGGGTGCGCCATGCACGTGCAGTACGCGCCCCGTCGACGCGAAGCGCTCATCGCCGTCGCACTGGCGTTCCTGCTCGTCATCGTGGCCGACGGTGCTCCCGGTCTCGGTGACGACGCCGGGGGCATCCTCGCCCTGGTGCCGCTGTTCGCCCTCACCCTCTACGGGTTCCGAGGCACCAAGATCCGCCTGCGCACCCTCGCCCTGATCGGTGTGGCCACCGCCGTGGCCCTCGCTCTGGCCGCCGGCGTCGACCTGCTGCGCCCTCCCGAGGCCCGCACTCACCTTGGACGGTTCGCGGCGTCGCTGTTCGACGGCAACGGCTCCGACGTGCTCGGGACGACGATCCTGCGCAAGCAGGCGGCCAACTTCCGCATCCTCACCAAGTCGGTGTGGACGTGGGTGATCCCGGCCGCCGCCCTGTTCCTGCTCTACGTCCTTGTCTGGGAGCGACGGGGGAGTCAGTTGCTGCCGAGAGGGTCGGCCATTCGGGTTGGTCTCATCGCGTCGTTGGCCGGCAGCATGCTCGGCTTCGCCACCAACGACTCGGGCCCCGTGGTCATCGCGCTCTTCTTCGTCTACATCGGGCCGTACCTGACGCTGCTGGCGCTGGAGCAGGAGCCTGACGCGGAAGGCGTCCGGATCTCGCCGCCTTCACCGACGGTGCGGCCCGTCACCGAGACCGCTCCGGCGGCACGATGATCGTCGCCGGCGCAGCCGTCGCCGGCGCGACGATCGCATTGGCGCTGTGGACGGCCCTTCGGCCCACCTTCGCCGCACCACTGCTCGCCCGTCGCAACTGGCGCGATCGTGACGTGCCCACCGCTGCCGGCATCGTGCTCGTGCTCACCGTCGTCATGGTCGAGGCGGGCCGGGTCCTCCTCGACGGCCGGCTGCGCGCCAATGACGGCGGGGTGCGGCTGGCCATCGTCATCACCGTCGTGGGGCTCGGGCTGTTAGGCACCGTCGACGACCTGCTGGGCGACGCATCGTCCCGTGGGTTCCGTGGTCATCTCAACGCATTGCGGGAGGGGCGACTCACCACCGGGCTGTTGAAGCTCGGCGGTGGCGCGGCGGTCGCGCTGGTCGCCTGTGCGGTCCTCGCTGGTTCCTCGCCGGCCGGACGGGGTCAGCTGCTCGCCGATGGCGCCCTCGTCGCCTTGGCGGCCAACCTCGGCAACCTCCTCGATCGGGCGCCCGGGCGCGTCATCAAGTCCTCGATCGTCGCCTTCGTGCTGCTCGCGTTCGCGGCCAGCGCGGCCCAGCTGGCGGCCGTGGCGGTGGTCGTCGGCGCCGGGGTGGGGCTGCTGCTGCCCGACGTCCGCGAGCGGCTCATGCTCGGGGACGCAGGGGCCAACCCACTCGGCGGCGCGCTGGGCGTCGGTGTGGTCGCGGCGTGCGCCCCGTCCACCCGCGTCGGCGTCCTCGTCGTGCTCGTCGCCCTCAATGCGGTGGCCGAGGTGGTGTCGTTCAGTCGGGTGATCGAAGCGGTGCCGCCGCTGCGGGCGGCCGATCGTTGGGGTCGGCCGCCGGCCTGAGTGGCTCGCCCACCAGGAACAGGACGGCCACGACCGCCACCCACAGCCAGTAGTCGAGCCCGAGCAGGATCCAGGTGCCGGTGTGCAGCGCCACGGCGGCGATGACGATCGCCGGCCGGGCCCGTCGCCAGAACAGCGCCAATGGAAAGACGAGCTCCAGCCCGAGAAGGAACGCCGCGCTGGCGGTCGCCAGCCACGGACGGTCGGCGATGAAGAGCGCGGGCTCACGGGACAGCGCCCGACCCTCGGACGCCGCGCTGTAGAGGATCCAGCGCATGTTGGGCCCAGTCACCCAGGCCACCCCGGAGTGCACGAGCTTCTGGGCGCCGATGTACCAGTAGGTCAGTGCGACCATGACCATGGCGGTGCGAATGGGCCACCCGAACCGTGGACTCGACGACTCGTCGTGCGTGGGGCTGACGTCGGGCGCGGCGAGGAAGGGCAGGACGGCGAGGAGGAGCAGCACGTCGTTGTGCAGGATCTTGCCCAGGCTGGACCGCAGCCCGGCGAGGGCGAGCAGGGCGAGCCAGGCGACCGGCAGATTGAGCCGGGGTCGGCGGCCGCTGGCCGCGAGGAGGGCGGCGGCCGCGCCCACCACCTGCACGGCGACGATGACCTCGACCGGCGGCACGGACCGGAAGGGCACCAGGCCTGAGACGGGAACGAAGAGGGCGTCCGGCACCTTGGCCAGACCCCGGAAGGGCGAGAGGAGGAGGCGGGCCGCGACGAGCAGCGCCAGCAGGGTACGCACCCGGCGCAGGCGGCCGGCGGTGTTGGGGGCGAACAGCCACGAGTCGATCACGGATGGATGTGGCACTCGTATCGACGCTCCCGGTGGACGACTCTCGCTGGGCCGCCGGTCGTCGACACGCGCCGCTGGACACGGTGCACGACCAGCCGCTCGGGTTCTGCCCTCGTCTCGCGGACGGCCGAGGCCCACGCGTCGCAGGCGTCGCGTCGCTCGGTCTCCGTCATGGACGGGAAGCGGCGCAGGACGTGGGCGCGGAAGTGGAACGCGTCGGGCAGCTCGCTCCACGGGAACGGCGACTCGCGGCCGTCGGCCGAGACCAAGGTCAGCTCCCACCCCGCCTGCACCGGCCCCCGCACGAAGCTGAACAGCCTGAGGGTCGTGAACGGCCACCGCTCCGTGTCCGTCAGCGGCGGAATGAGGACGGCAACGATGAGGGCGTATGCGAACACCCGCGTCAACGGATGCACCCGGGAACCCTCGGCGGTGGCCACGAGCGCCATTCTGGGGCACACCCATCGACTTCTGGACACTCAGGTGCGGATATCGCACCTGAGTGTCCAAAAGTCGGGGACAGCGGTGGCATCCCACCGTCACCATCCGCCGGCCCGGTATGGTGGAAGCCCGTGGCGAAACACATCTTCGTGACGGGCGGGGTCGCAAGCTCATTGGGGAAGGGCCTGACCGCATCCTCGCTCGGTCGGCTGCTCAAGTGCCGGGGTCTTCGGGTCACGATGCAGAAGCTCGACCCGTACATCAACGTGGACCCGGGGACGATGAACCCCTTCGAGCACGGTGAGGTGTTCGTCACCGAGGATGGCGGCGAAACCGACCTCGACCTCGGGCACTACGAGCGCTTCATCGACGAGCACCTGCACAAGGACTCGAACGCCACGACGGGCTCGATCTACCAGAGCGTGATCGGCAAGGAGCGCAAGGGGGACTTCCTGGGCAAGACCGTCCAGGTGATCCCCCACATCACCGACGAGATCAAGGGGCGCATCAAGCGTCTCGGCACCGACGACGTGGACGTGGTGATCACCGAGGTGGGCGGCACCGTCGGCGACATCGAGATCCTCCCGTTCCTCGAGGCCATCCGGCAGTTCCGCAAGGACGTGGGCCGCGACAACGTGGTCTACGTCCACGTGACGCTGGTGCCGTACCTCGGCCCGTCGGGCGAGCAGAAGACCAAGCCCACCCAGCACTCGGTCACCGAACTGCGCAGCCGGGGCATCCAGCCCGACGTGATCGTGTGCCGGAGCGACCGGCCCATCTCGCCTGGCCTCAAGCGCAAGATCTCCCTGCTGTGTGACGTCCCCGTCGACGCGGTCGTGAGCGCCCTCGACGCCGCTCATCTCTACGAGATCCCGCTCGTGCTGCACGAGGAGGGACTCGACGCGGTCGTGTGCGACCTCCTCGGCCTCGAGGGCGAGCCCGACCTGCGGGACTGGGAGGCGCTGGTCGAGCGCATCGACGGCGCGGACCGCACCGCCCGCATCGGCGTCATCGGCAAGTACGTGGATCTGCCCGACGCCTACCTCTCGGTCGTCGAGGCCCTGCGCCACGGCGGGTACCACCACGGCGCCAAGGTCGAGATCGAGTGGGTGCAGGCCGCCGAGGTCGAAGGGCTGCTGGCCGAGGACCGGCTGCGCGATCTCGACGGGATCGTGATCCCTGGCGGCTTCGGCGAGCGGGGCCTCGAGGGCAAGATCGCCGCGGCCGGCTACGCCCGTGAGAACGACATCCCGTGTCTGGGTCTGTGCCTGGGCCTGCAGATGATGGTGATCGACTACTCCCGCAACGTCGTCGGTCTCACCGGCGCCAACTCCATCGAGGTGGACACCCGCACGCCCCACCCGGTCATCGC